>JBFKOW010000104.1:0-12684 GCA_041628615.1 Paracoccaceae bacterium
CTGTGGACCGACGCCGGCACCGGGGACGCCGCCGCGCCGCCGCGGACCTCGGAGGTGGTCATCTACATCCTGATCGTCTGGGCCGGGCTGATCCTCGCCGCCGCGGTCCTCGCGCGGCTAGTCCGGCCCGACGCCGACGATCCCGACGCCGCAGAGGCCGACGCGGCCGGGGCCGGAAGCGCTCCCGCCGCCGAGACGGACGGGCGGCCGGGGAGCGGACTGGTGCGCGGACCGGGTAGCGAACCGGGGAGCGGACCGGCGTGACGCTCACCTTCAACCTGCTGATCGGCGTCGCGCTGACCTATGCCGCGTTCCTGTTCCTCGTCGCCTTCGCCGCCGACCGGCAGGCGGCGCGGGGCCGGGGCCGGTGGCTGCGCTCCCCGGCGGTCTATACCCTGTCGCTGTCGATCTACTGCACCGGCTGGACCTTCTACGGCGCGGTGGGATCGGCCGCCCGCTCGGGGCTGGAGTTCCTGACCATCTACCTCGGGCCGACCCTGGTGATGGTGGGATGGTGGTGGCTGCTGCGCCGGCTGGTGCGGATCGGCCGCACCCACCGGATCACCTCGATCGCCGACCTGATCTCGTCCCGCTTCGGCAAGTCCACCGCACTGGGGGTGCTGGTCACCTTGCTGGCGGTCATCGGGATCACGCCCTACATCGCCCTCCAATTGCAGTCCGTCACGGTGTCCTTCGCCGTATTCGCGGCCGTCGAGGGGGTGGACTGGACCGACCGCGAACTGGCGGTCGTGGCGCTCTGGGTCGCCGGCGGGCTGGCGCTCTTCACCATCCTGTTCGGCACCCGCAACCTCGACGCCAACGAGCGCCACCACGGCATCGTCACCGCGATCGCGGTGGAGGCGGTGGTCAAGCTGGGGGCGCTTCTCGCCGTCGGCGCCTTCGTGGTCTGGGGGATCGCCGGCGGGGTTGGCGAGACGCTGGATCGGATCGACGCCAGCCGGATCGCCACCTGGGAACAGTCGGGCGGCCGCTGGGTCACGCTCACTTTCCTGTCGGCGGCGGCCTTCGTCTGCCTGCCGCGGATGTTCCAGGTGATGGTGGTCGAGAACACCGCCGAGCGGACGCTGGCCACCGCGAGCTGGGCCTTTCCGCTCTACCTCCTGGCGATCAGCCTGTTCATCCTGCCGATCGCAGTGATCGGGCTGGACCTGATGCCCGCCGGGTCGAACCCCGATCTCTTTGTGCTGTCGGTGCCGCTGGCGGTGGGGCAGGACGGGCTGGCGATGCTGTCCTTCCTCGGCGGCTTCTCCTCGGCCACCTCGATGGTGATCGTGGCCACGATCGCGCTGGCGACGATGGTGTCGAACCACATCGTGGTGCCGATCTGGCTGTCCTCGCACGGGTCGGGGGCGGTGATGTCGGGGGACGTGCGGCACGTGGTGGTGACGGCGCGGCGGCTCTCGATCATCGCGATCACCGGGCTGGGCTACATCTACTACCGGGCCACCGGCGGCAGCGCGGCGCTGGCCTCGATCGGTCTGATCTCCTTCGTCGGCATCACCCAGGTCCTGCCGGCGATGCTGGCCGGGCTGTTCTGGCGCGCCGCGACCCGGATCGGCGCGGCGCTCGGCCTGTGCATCGGCTTTGCGGTCTGGGCCTGGACCCTGTTCCTGCCGACCTTCGGCCCCGAGGTGATTCCCGCCCACGTCATGCAGGACGGCCCCTTCGGCATCGGCTGGCTGCGGCCGCACGGCCTGTTCGGCGTCGCCGGGCTCGACCCGGTGGTCCACGCGGTGATGTGGTCGATGCTGCTCAACGCGGCGGGGGTCTTCGTCGGCTCGGCGCTGTCCTTCCCGCAGCCGCTCGAACGGCTGCAGGGGGCGCAGTTCGTGAACGTCTTCGAGCATTCCTCCACCGCCCGGACCTGGAGCCGGTCGGCGGCCAGCGCCGAGGACCTGCTGATCATGGTGCAGCGGATCATCGGCTCGGAGCAGGCGCAGGCGATCTTCCAGCAGGAGGCGGCCCGGCAAGGGGTGCAGGGCTTCCTTCCCGACGTGACGCCGGCCTTCGTCGAGAGCCTGGAGCGCACCCTCGCCGGGTCGGTCGGCGCGGCCACCGCCCACGCGATGATCGGCCAGATCATCGAGGGCGCCAGCGTGTCGGTCGAGGACCTGATCGCGGTGGCCGACGAGGCCGCCCAGATCATGGAGTATTCCAGCCGGCTGGAGGCCAAGAGCCGCGAACAGGAGGCCACCGCCCGCGCCCTGCGCGAGGCCAACGCCAAGCTGACCGCGATCTCGATCCAGAAGGACGCCTTCCTGAGCCAGATCAGCCACGAGCTGCGCACCCCGATGACCTCGATCCGCGCGTTTTCCGAGATCCTGAGCGAGCCCGACCTCGAGGACGCCCAGCGCACCCGCTATGCCGGGATCATCCACGACGAGGCGATGCGGCTGACCCGGCTGCTCGACGACCTGCTGGACCTCAGCGTGCTGGAAAACGGCCAGGTGACGCTGAACGTCGGCACCGGGCCGCTGTCGGCCCTGATCGAGCGGGCGATCGGCGCCGCGGCGGTCGGCGGCGCGATCGAGATCCGCCGCGACCCGGCCCGCGAGGCGCGGGTGGAACTGACCACCGACCTCGACCGGCTGAGCCAAGTCTTCATCAACCTCATTTCCAACGCCCGCAAGTATTGCAGGGCCGAGCATCCGGTCCTGACCATCCGGGTCGGCCGGGCGGGCGGCGCCGACGTGGTGGACTTCATCGACAACGGCGAGGGGATTCCGACCGAGAGCCAGCGGCTGATCTTCGAGAAGTTCTCGCGCCTCGGCGATGCCGGCAAGGCCGGCGGGGCAGGACTCGGGCTCGCCATCTGCCGCGAGATCATGGAGCGTCTCGGCGGCCAGATCCGCTACCTGCACGGCGAGGCGGGCACCGCTTTCCGGGTGGTGCTGCCGCAGAGCGAGGCGCTGGCCGCGCAATAGGCAGGGCCGGCCGCCGTTAGAGCCGCGTTAACCGAAGCTGGCCTAGGAACGGGGCACAGGCGGCTGCACGGGACGGCGGATCACGGGAATGCGTGGCGACACGGGACAGAAACTGCTCAAGCGCATGGCCGGGATGGCGGTGGCCGAGGATGACCGCGCGGTCCCCGAAACCCCGGCCCGGACCCTCCGGCTGGCTATGGCCCGGGCGGCGCAGTCGGCGCTCCGGCTGAAGCTGACGGTGACTTCGGTGGGCGACGACAACGCCGCGCTGGACGACGTCGTCACCCGCTTCGACGAGGACCTGCTGCACGTCACCCTGAACGACGACGGCCAGCCGGCGGGCTATGCCGTCTTCGACCACGAGTTCCGCGCCGCCCTCGTCGAGGTGCAGATGACCGGGCGCCTTGCCGCCCGCCCCGCCGGCGACCGGCCGGTGACCGGCGCCGACGCGGCGCTGTGCGGCGTGCTGTTCACGGCGCTGGCCGACGATCTCTGCCGCCCCGATCGGCCGGGCCATTTCGGCCCGTGGGTGGAGCAGCTGTCGCCGGGCGGCCGCCTGATGGGGCCGCGCGCGGTCTCCCTCGCCTTGCCCGACGGCCATTACCGGGTGCTCGAATTCGGCGTCGACCTCGGCGTCGAGGGCCGGGCGGGCCGGCTCTGGCTGGTCCTGCCCGACCGCGCCGCGCCCAAGGCCAAGACACCGAAGCCGGCGGCGACGAACTGGGGCCGCGCCTTCTCGGTGGCGGTCCGGTCGGCCCCGGCGGACCTCAAGGCGGTGCTCTACCGCACCCGCCTGACGCTCCGCGAGGTGACCGCCTTCCGGCCCGGCATGGTCCTGCCGCTGCATGGTGTGACGGTCGATTCGGTGGTGGTGGAGGGGCCGGGCCGCGAGATCGTGGGGCAGGGCCGGCTGGGGCAGGTGACCGGGATGCGGGCGGTGCGGATCACCTCGCGGGGCACCGCGATCCGGCCGCTGGCCCGTGCGCCGGGCGCCGGCGGCGCCAGCTACGGCGCCGGCGGGCTGCAATTGCCGGCATCGACGGACCTGCGCCACCCGTCCGAGGACCCGGCCGCGCCCGCCGCGGCTCTCGAAACGGCCCAGGCGACTGTCCCGGACATGGCCGGGGCAGGGGCGTCGGATCCCGTCGGACCGGGCGACCCGGGCGATGCGCCGCCCGAGGACCGGTTCAGCGAGCCTGCAGCGACGGCAGATGACGCGGATGGGGGCGGCGGCGGGAGCCAGCCGCTCGAACTCGACGACATGCCGGATCCCGACATCGTCGACGGAATGCGCTAGGCCGGGGCGCGGGGCGCGTCAGCCCGGAGCGATGGCCTCCAGTTGCCGGGCCAGACCGCTCAGGTCGTATCCGGCGCGGGCCGCGGTCGCGACGATCGCCTCGGGCGACATCGCCCCCGACCTCGCCTGCGCCATGGCCCAGAGTATCGTCGACCGGTTCCCCGAGGCGCAGTAGGCCAGAACCTTGCCCTCGGCCGCCGCGTCCTCCTGCGCGTCCACGAGCGCCATGCCGAAGGCGGCATGGGAGAACGGGTTGTCGACGAAGGCGAGCCCCGCCGCCTCGGCGGCGGCGCGGATGGCGGCGGCGCCCACGGCTGCGGGCACCTCGGCGTCGGGCCGGTTGCAGATCACCTTGGTGAAGCCCGCCGCCTTGATCGCGGCAACGTCCTCGGCGGTGATCTGTCCGCTGACGCTGTAGGTCGGGCTGAGGGAACGTCCGATCATGCGCCGGTTCTAGGTCGGCGCGGGCGCCGCGTCCAGCGCCGTCGCGGCGCCGGCCCCGCCGCCCGTCGGCCCGGGGTGGGCCGCGGGCTTGCGCGACGCCCGGCCGGCGGCGCAGGATGCGACCACACGCAACCGGGACCGGGCGGCCCCGCCGCCCTCGGCATGACCAGACTGGCAGAGATCCACGGGCAGGACGGCATCGCGACCGTCACCTTCGCGCGATCGACGGGCAACGCGCTCACCGCCGACATGCGGCGGGCGCTGTGGGATGCCTTCGGCGAGATCGCGGCAGACCGGGGAAACCTCGCCGTGGTCCTGACCGGCGGCGGCGGGACGTTCTCTGGCGGGGCCGAGATCCGTGATCTTGGCGACCCCGAGCCGGCGCCAAGCCTCGCGGATCTCTGCGCCCGGATCGAGCGGATGACGGTGCCGGTCGTCGCTGCCCTCGCCGGTCCGGTGCTCGGTGCGGGTTTCGATCTCGCGCTCGCCTGCCACCACCGGATCGCGGCGCCCGACGCCCTGCTGGCCCTGCCCGAGGTCACGCTGGGCCTGATCCCGACCGGCGGCGCGACGCAGCGCCTGCCGCGGCTGGTCGGCGCGGGAGCGGCGCTCGACCTGTTGCTGTCGGGAAAGGCGCGCCGGGCATCGGCGCTGGCCCCGCTGCGCGGTCTGCTCGACGGTCTGGCCGAAGCGGACGTGACCGCGGCGGCGCGGCGGCATGCCCGGGCGCTGGCCGATGCCGACGAACCGCCGCGGCCGGTCTGCGCCCGGCGCGACGGGCTGGCGGATGCCCGCGCGAACCTCCGCGCCGTGACCGACCGGCGCCACGCGGTCGCCGGCGCCCGGCTGTTCGCGCCGATGCGCATCGTCGATTGCGTCGAGGCGGCGCTGCTGTTGCCCTTCGACGCGGGGCTCGCATTTGAGGCGGACGCGGCCGCCCGGTGCCGGGCGCATCCGCAATCGAGGGCGCTGCGCCACGCCTTCGTCGCCGAGCGGACGATCGGCCGCGACCTGATGGCGGCGACCGACACGGGCCGCCGGGTGGTGTCGCCGCGCGGCACCGCCGCCGTCGGCCGGTTGCAGCACGTCATGGGCGCGGTGGCCGAGCACCTCGTGGCCGCGGGCAAGCCCGCCGACCTGGTCGACCGGGCGATGATCGATTTCGGCTTCCTGCGGACCCCGTTCGGCGGCCGGGTGGGCGGCGCGGGCATCGCCGGCGACGCCATCGCCGCCCGCCTGGTCGCCGCGCTGATGGCGGAGGGCGGCCGGATCTGGGCCGAAGGAGGGGTCGATCGCGCCGCCGACATCGACGCGCTGGCCATCGCCGGGGCGGGGTTTCCGCGCCAGCAGGGCGGCCCGATGAAGGCGGCGGAACTGATCGGCCTCGTCGCGCTGCACAAGTCGATGCAGCGCTGGAAGGCGGAAAGCGCGCTGTGGGAGCCGCACCCGGTGCTGGCCGAAGCGATCAAGACCGCCGCCGGGTTCGACGGCGTCCGGCTGGTGCGGGCGCGGGCGGGGTGACGCCGGCCGGGCCGGGTCTCAACCCAGCGAGATGCCGACGATGACCGCCATCAGCCCGAGCACCGCGACGAACAGCGCCCCCATGTTGACCGGCAGCATCGCCGCGACCCGCGCCTTGAGGTCGGCCTCGTCCGTCGCGGTCCGCCGCGCTCGCGCCACCATGACCGCCGACCAGACGATCCCCGCGAGCCCGGCCACGCAGAGCGCGGCGCCGCCCCAGACAAGCATCGGCATGTTGATCCTCCCGTTCGGCCCGCGCCCTGACGATCCGGGCGCCCTAGCGCCGGCCGCGCCGCGATGCAAGCTTGCCCGGCCCCCGGCAGGCCGCTAAGACGCCGGTCCGAAGCCCCCGAACACCTGCCGCCGAGGACCGCCATGAGCCTGACCGACGACATCCCCGCCGACACCGGAGCCGCCTCCGGCCCCGATGCCACCTACCGCGTCACCGCCGACGAGCTGCGCCAGTTCATCGAGCGCTGGGAGCGGCTGGAGGCCGAGAAGAAGGACATCGCCGACCAGCAGAAGGAAGTGATGGCCGAGGCCAAGGGCCGGGGCTATGACACCAAGGTCATGCGCAAGGTCATCGCGCTGCGCCGTCGCGAGCCCGACGACATCGCCGAGGAAGAGGCGGTGTTGGAAATGTACAAGTCCGCCCTGGGAATGTGACGGGCTACCGCAGGTTCAGGTTGGAATAGTGCAAGAGGCCCCAGTCCGCGAGGACGGGGCCAAGCTTGCTCCAGAGCCCCCGGACCGCCGCCGGATCGGCCTTGGCCGCCGCCGCGATCCGGCTCAGGCTGCGCTTCCCGTCGACCGCCGCGAGCACCGGCGCCGCCGACTTCGGCACCGCGATCCGCGCCGCCATCTCGGGCAGCCGCAGCCCCAGCCCGCCGGTCCGCGCCACTTCGGCGGCGACCTTGCGCGGATCCCCGGCCAGCACCGGCACCGGGTCGCCCCGGTTCCAGGCGGCCGGGCCGCGCGCCTCGGCGGCCGGCACGGCATAGCCGACATGGGTCTTGATCGACCCCGCCAGGGCCTCGGCCACCGCCATCCGCGCCAGCGGGTCGAGCCCTTCACCCGTGACGCCGAACCGCGCCGGGTCGTAGCGCACGGCCGGCAACAGCCCGACCAGCGCCCAGCCCGCCCCGGTCAGCATGCCGGCGAGATCCGGCACGCTGAACGCCCGGTCGCGGGAATGCAGCAAGAGGTCGTAGAAGCCCGCGTCGCTGGCGAGGTGGTCGCCCAGATGGGGATTGCGCAGGAACGGGTGGTCCTGCGGCAGCCGGGCCTGCACCGCGCGGGCGGCGCGCAGCTTCTCCTCGGGCGGCAGGTCCCCGAACAGGGTGTCGTAGGCCGCCTGCAGCGGGTAGACCCCGGTCCGCCCGAGCGGCGCGTAGACCATGAAGCCCATGCCGCCGCCCGGCGCCAGCGCCTGCCGCAGCGCCGTCGCCCCGGCGCCGGGATCGGGCAGGTGGTGCAGCACGCCACAGCAGTCGATGTAGTCGAAGGGGCCGAGCTCGGCGGCATCGAGCAGCGAGCCGGTGACGAAGGCGATCCCGGTCAGCCCGCGCACCCGCGCCCGCGCCTCGGCCACCGCGCGGGCCGCCCGGCTGAGATCGAGATAGGTGATCTCGTAGGGCCGCCCGGCATCGGTCAGAAGCTGCGCCAACTGGATCAGCCCGTCGCCGGTGCCGCCCCCCGCCACCAGCGCCCGCAGGGGCCGCGACCAGTCGCGCGCGCCGCCGAACAGGTAGTGGTCGATCTCCACCGGCCGCGACGGGCTGCCGGTGACGAGGCGCCTGCGCTCGTCTTCCGGGTCCCGCGCCGGGTAGGGGTAGGCCTCGTACTGGGCACGAACCGGATCCGCCATCACGGCGCGATGAAGCGGATGCCGGGCATCGCGGCGATCTCGTCCACGTCGGCCTCGTATTGCAGGGTCAGGGCGTCGACCAGCGGCTCGGTCCAGCCGGGCACGTCGAGGGTTTCCTCGATCTCCTCGGGAAGGGCGTATTTCTCGAGAAAGGCGGCGATGATCCGGCGCTTCTGCGGCTCGGTCTGGGGCGGGTGGGTCTTGAGGTAGGACAGGAACCGTCGCATCCCGTCCTCGCTCATGATCGCGGCCAGCAGGTCGAAGCCTCCGGTGATCTTGGTCATCGGGTCCACGCCCGAGATCTCGCGGATCAGGTTCGCCCAGATCAGCGGCGTGTCCTCGTTGCACCAGGCGGTGATCTTCGCCTCGGGCGCGGCGGTCTGCATCCGGCGGATCAGGGCGGGCCAGCGCACGTCGAGCGGGTCCATCCCCGACAGGTAGCGCTTCATTCCCGGGATCACCGCCTGGTCGAAGCAGGCCGGGATGAAGGTGGCGATGTTGCGCAGGCCGATGAACAGCTCGATCTCGTCGTCGGGGAACAGCGCCGAGAGGGTCGACAGCTTCAGTTCGGCATTGCCGTAGAACACCGCGCCGTCGAAGATCTGGTTCGGCACCGCCAGAAAGGCGTTGTGGCTCATCACCAGCCGGTCGGCCTCGGCCCCGTCGAGGATCGCGTCGAGCAGCACCTCCCGGGTCCCGGGCGAGGGCGGTTCGCCGCCGAGGTTCTGGATCGTTTCGCGCAGGAGCCGCCTGTACTTGCCCGGACCGGGCACCAGGATTCGCTGTTCGGCGAAGGTGTCGGCGTTCTTCAGCAGCGACTTGAGCAGCCGTTCGCCATCCGTCGCGTTCGCGCCGATGTGGAAAGCGATCTGCATCCCGCCCCGTCCTGATCCTGCCCTCGGCGCAGCTTAGGACGGGGCGGCGGGCGGCGCAAACCGTCAGGCGGGCCGATCAGTGGAGCGTGACATCTCGGACCGGCTGCTTCCAGTTCGCCAGCGGCGCGCCGGGCTGCCGCAGGGCGAGCGCGAAGGCCGCCGCCCGCCGCTGCCGCTGGTAGCCGTGGATCAACCCGTGTTCGAGCGCCTCGGGGCTGCGCTGCCGGCCGAGGAACAGCAGCCCGGCGGGCAGCGCCGCGCGGAAGTCCCGCATGTGCCGCTCGACCGCCACCGGGTCGGGCCAGGGCACCTCCTCGTCCGGGTCGCGCGCCACGTTCGGATCGTCCGGGTCGTCGGTCGGCCCGGCCTCAAAGCCTTCGGGTGCGTCGGCGTCGAGATCGTCGAATTCGAGGTCGAGCCCGGTGATCAGGCACAGCGCCTCGCCCGCCCGCCGCCCGAGAACCGGGTCGGCCATCTGGCTGATCAGCCAGTCGATGGTCTGCGGATCGCCCAGCAGCCCGAAGCCGATGATCCGCTGCAGGAGCCCGTGGGGCTCGAAATCCAGCGTGTCGAGCCATTGCCAGCCGGCCTCGGCCCCGAGCGCCGGGATCGCGGTGGACAGCGCCAGTTCCCAGCGCGGCCCCGCCGCCCGCGCCACCTCGAGCAGCGCGACGGGAGCGGTGTCGCGTTCGCCCAGCATCGTCGCCGCCCAGAAGGTCCAGAACCGGCTGTCCCCGGTGTCGTCGGGCCGGTCCACGAAGATCCGGTGCAAGAGGTCCGCCCGGCCCAGTTCGGCCGCCAGCCGGCAGGCCCGCGCCCGCACCTCGGGTACGTCGTCGATGCAGGCGGCCAGCGCGGCATCGGGGTCGTAGCGCTGCGCCGACGCTCCGCCCAGCCCGATCGCCCGCGCCAGCGGCGCGTCGTGCTGCAGCAGCCCGTCGATCACCGTCCGCGCCGCGCCCGGGTCGAGCCAGCCCAGCGCCGAGATCGCCGGCCGGATCAGCGTCTCCGGGTTTTGGCCCACGGCTTCGAGCACCGTGCCGATCCGTTCCGCGTCTCCGCCCGGTCCGAAGGCGAGCGAGGCCAGCGTGAACATCTCGCCGGGCTCGGGGAAGCTGTCGAAGGCCGCCTGGGCGTGCTCCCAGCCCGCCGGTCCGGCGATCCGCAGCCCGTCGAGATGCGCCTCCAGCTGTTCATCGAGCCGCGACAGGTAGAGCCGGCTGTAATGCGGCGCGTTCACGCCCACGTCCCGCCGCACCCACAGGATCGCCGCATCCTCGCAGTGGAGGTCGAGGATCACCGGGATGGGGCGCGCGTTCCTGTTCATGGCGGTCTAGTTGAGCTGCACCGACCCGCCCTTGATCCGGTTCACCCCCGAGGACCGGGACGAGACGTAGGCCCCGCGGATCAGTACCTTGCCCTCCTTGGTAAGGGTGATCGAGGCGCGGCCGCATTTGAGGACGATCATTTCCTTGCCCTCGATCAGCCGGAAGTCCTGCGGCGGGCCGTCATCGACGGTGACGGTCGCCCGCTGTGCGCCGGTCCCGGTCAGCACCGGGATCTCGGCGGCGGCCGGGTCCGGGGCGGAGGGATCGACGATCAGTCCCATCACGATCGGCCGGTCGGGATCGCCCGCCTCGAACATCAGCGCCACCTGCGCACCGATGTCGTCCCGCCCGACCGCGACGGTCGCCCGCGCCGCGACGACCGCCCCCCGGCCCAAGGCTGGCACCGCCACCCGCGGCGCCCCGTCGGGCCCCATGTCGGCCAGGGTGCCGAGGACGACGCCATCTATGCGGCTTCTGGTGTCTATAAAGTTCGACATCGCTAATCTCCTGATTTCAATTATTAGGTCTGCAAAACGGATCGCCATTCGTCGCCGTCGAACAGGACGAGGTCTTGCCGCCCGATCGACCAAAGGCCGCTGGGCCCAACCTTGAGATCGTGTGCTGTGCGCATCACCTCGGTGTCAATCGGGTGGGCGACACCGATCTCACCAGCTTCCCACTTTAGGATAACGCTATTGGTAGCGAAATAGATGGCATCGCCGAACGCTGCGGCAGACCAGATATCAGCGTCTGACTCCTCGTGTTCGACAGGTCGCCAGTCGGTGCCTCTTCCTTCGAGGATCGTCCCGAGTTGTCCGCCCACAAACAGTCGGTCACTACCCGCGACTACCGAGGTCAGTATGAGGTTTGTGGGACTGTTGATCTCGGACCAATTCGGACCATTTCGAGCCCAGATCGCGCCGTCCCATCCCACGGCGTAAAGCTCATCTGCGCTGAAACCGTCCATGTCTTCAAAGCCGATGGGATCGTCGGTGTTCGGGCGCATCGCGTCAGTCGAGATTTCGATCCACTGCCGTCCACTGTCGCGCTGATGAAGGTGACGGTTAGTTCCACCTGAATAGACGGCGCCTGCGATATTCTTGAGGAATCGGACTTGATGGGATTCGTAGCGATCCGGCGGGTACATCTGAGCCTGATCCCGCTCCACAGGTTTGTAATCGGAGACGTGTCCATTATTGTCGACCAGAACGGCGCGGTCACCTGTCTCGCTAATGCACATGCCCACGGTGAGCTGCGGAAAGGCACCTCCTTCAGACCACTCTCCGTCGGGGTCGCGGACCAGCAGCACCGTATGTGGCTCTTCGTTCGTGTTGACTCCCTTCTCTTGAGCAGCGACGACCACAGTCCGGTCAACAAACTCGACAGCGGTCAGCAGCAGTAGATCCTCGAATTCCATTTGTAACCTTTCTGGCGCACGGCCGGTCGTCAGAGCGTGTACTTGCGTTTCACCGTTTTGGTCGCTTCTTTCACATCCGCATTGCTAGTGTTGCCAGTGTCGATTGCTCGAATTCGGCTGTCGTCTTTGACGCCGCATTGTTTGTGGTAGGCGTCGAGTTGTGCTTGCAGGCACTTTTCATCGCACTTTGAACCGGGAAATACTTTGCCCACAGCCTTGACCCCAGCGCTACTGACGGCCTTGTAGGACTTGGTTGGGTAGTTGCCGGTCTTGGTTCCATCCGCCTTGTCGAGTGTCTCTGATCGCGTGCGTTTGCCGTTTGCGTTGCCCTGCATCGTGTGCATCAGCCCGTGCGAGCCCCAGTGTTGGTTCTGGCCAGAAACACAGATGCAAGGCGCCATGTTTGCCGAGTATTGTTGCTTCTTGCCGCTGGAGTCGGTGGTGGTGGCACAGGCCAGTAGCGCATCGGACGATCCTCGGTCGCCGTCATAGAATGACGAAGCTTCTACTACATGATGCGGTGTCTGACCTGGGCAGCATTGCGCGCGCTTCTGGGATTCTTTGCTGTAGGGCACAAGTTGGCACTTGCGAGCCTTCAGGCAGTCGTTCTCCATGGTCGATTTCGTCTTATCCATGGCCTCTTGAGCATCCGCACCGTAGGCATTCACGTCACCTTCTGCACAAGCGTCCTTCCCGTTTTTCTTGTTCGGCTTGTAATTCGCGCAGGCCTTTTGTTCCTTTTCGATGTCCTTCTTGCAGGGACCATCTCCAGGCGAGGTGCCAGGGGTGTCCATGCCATCGATATACGGCCAAGTCGGCGTATTCCCCGGCACCGAGCTGTGGTTGTGAGTCATGATGTCGAGCATCCGCACCGCGTTCGAGCCTTCGAACTTCACGTCCATCGACCACATCTGGAAATAGACCTTGCCCATGTTCTTGGAGGTCACCACCCCCTTCTTGGGCGCGCAGCCGGCCTCGTCCCCCATCGAC
>JBFKOW010000105.1:0-12681 GCA_041628615.1 Paracoccaceae bacterium
GCTGCTGACCTCGGGCACCGCCCAGACCGCGCCGCCCTTCATCCCGACGATCATCGGCGTCGGCGGGCAGGACTGGCCGGCGGTGGCCGCCGGGGCGACCCTGTTCCTGATCCCGGTCGTGGTGTTCACGGTTCTGCTGCGCAAGCACCTGCTGCGCGGGATCACCTTCGGGGCGGTGCGCAAATGACCCGCGTTTCCCGCCGCCGCACCGACGCGATACCGACGCGATACCGACGTGATACCGACAGCCGTTTCCGGGCGGCGGAGGGGGGGCCATGCACGCGTTCCTGACCGGCCTGATCCGGCTGCGCCGCGGCCCCTGGGAGATGGTGGCGTCCATCCTGATCGCCCTCGGCGTGGTCATGCTGATGCAGCCCTACGTCCTGTGGCTCTACACCTACTCCTTCATCGTCACCCTGACCGGAACGGTGATGTTCATCGTCGTCAGCCACTTCCCCGAGGGCGACTGATGGCCGAGATCGTCATCCGCAACCTGCGCAAGGAATTCGGGGATTTCACCGCCGTGCAGGCGTCGTCGTTCAAGATCGAGGACGGCGAGTTCTTCATGCTGCTCGGCCCCTCGGGTTGCGGCAAGACCACCACCCTGCGGATGATCGCCGGGCTGGAACTGCCGACCTCGGGCGAGATCTACATCGACGGCGAGGAGGTGAGCCGCAAGCCCGCCTCGCAGCGCGACATCGCCTTCGTGTTCCAGATGTTCGCGCTCTACCCGCACATGAACGTCCGCAAGAACATCTCGTACCCGCTGGTCAGCCAGGGGATGCCGCGGGCGCGGGTGCGCGAGAAGGTGGCCGAGGTGGCCCGCATCCTCGGCATCGAGGACATCCTCGACCGGCCCGTCGGCGGGCTGTCCGGCGGCGACCGGCAACGTGTTGCGCTGGGCCGAGCCATCGTCCGCGAGCCCAAGGCCTTCATGATGGACGAACCTCTCGGCGCGCTCGACGCCGAGTTCCGCGAGCACATGGCCGAAGAGCTGCGCGCGCTGCACGACCGGATGGGGGCGACCACCGTCTACGTCACCCACGACCAGCTCGAGGCGATGCAGATGGGCGACAAGATCGTGGTGATGAACCACGGCGTGATCGAGCAGTTCGGCACCCCGCAGGACATCTACGACAAGCCCGCGACGATGTTCGTGGCCGATTTCATCGGCTCCCCGGCGATGAATTTCCTGCGCTTCCACGGCAGCCTCGAAGCCGGCGCCGACGCGGTGGACCTGCACCGCCAGACATTCCGCGTGCCGACCCTGCGCGAAGCCTTCGACGGCGACATGGTGTTCGGCGTCCGCCCCGAGCATGTACGGCTGTCCGACGCCGGCGGCTACCGTGGCGAGGTGATCGCGGCGGAATACCTCGGGACCACCCAGATCGTCACACTGCGCACCCATGCCGGCGAGGTGAAGGCCCGGATCGCCTCGGACCAGCCGGCGAAGGTGGGCGAAAGCGTCGGGCTCGACTTCAACCCGGCCACCATCACGCTGTTCGACAACCAGACGGGACGGGCGCTCAGGTCCGATCTCAACGAGGGGGTCCTCGCCCATGGCTGACGTCGCGATGCTCGGGGTGACCAAGCGGTTCGGCAAGTCGGTGGCCATCGACGATGTGTCGCTGGAGGTGCCCGACGGCGCCTTCGTGGTCCTGCTCGGGCCGACCGGGGCGGGCAAGACGACGACGCTGCGGCTGATCTCGGGGCTGGAGGCGCCCGACGCGGGCGAGATCCGGATCGGCGGTCGCAAGGTCAACGCCGAGACCCCGGCCCAGCGCAACGTCGCGATGGTGTTCCAGCAATATTCGCTCTACCCGCACATGACGGTGCGCGACAACCTCGCCTTCCCGCTGCGATCGCCGATCCTGCGGACGCCCGAGCCCGAGATCGCGGCGAGGGTGAAGGCGGTGGCCGAGGTGCTGCACATCGAGCACAAGCTCGACAACCGGGCCACCGCGCTGTCGGGGGGCGAGATGCAGCGGGTGTCGATCGGCCGGGCGCTGGTGCGCGATCCCGACATCTTCCTGATGGACGAGCCGCTGTCCTCGCTCGACGCCAAGCTCCGCGCCGAGTTGCGGGTCGAGCTGAAGCGGATCCAGGCCGATCTCGGGGCGACCCTGCTCTACGTCACCCACGACCAGATCGAGGCGATGACGATGGCGACCCATGTCGGCGTGCTGGATCATGGCCGGCTGGTGCAGTTCGGCACCCCGCGCGAGATCTACGAGAACCCGGTGAGCCTCTACGTCGCCGGGCGGCTCGGCCTGCCGCGGATCAACGTGCTGCCCGCCGGGCTGTTCGGCGGCGCCCCGGCCGGCGCCCGCAGCATCGGCCTGCGCCCGGAGAACATCGCGCAGGGCTCGGGCAAGCCGGCCACCGTGGTCCGGGTCGAGCACCTCGGCGACCAGACCCGGCTGCACCTGAGCCTCGAGGGCCACGACATCGTCACCCTCGCCGAGGTCCATACCACGCTCGAACCCGGCGAGACGGTCGCGGTCGAGCCCCGCAACCCCCTGTTCTTCGACGCGAACGGCGCGCGCATCGCCTGAGGAGACCGGCCATGAAGCAGTTCATCAACACCAGGGAGACCCTCGTCACCGAGGCGATCGAGGGCACCCTGCGCACCGCCGGGGGCCGGCTGGCCCGGCTCGACGGCTACCCGCACATCAAGGTGGTGGTCCGCACCGACTGGGACCGCGCGAAGGTGGCGCTGGTCTCGGGCGGCGGCAGCGGCCACGAGCCGAGCCATGCCGGCTTCGTCGGGCAGGGGATGCTGACCGCGGCGGTCTGCGGCGACGTCTTCGCCTCGCCCTCGGTGGACGCGGTGCTGGCCGGGATCCTCGCGGTGACGGGCAAGGCCGGCTGCCTGCTGATCGTGAAGAACTACACCGGCGACCGGCTCAACTTCGGCCTTGCCGCCGAACGCGCCCGCGCCTTCGGCCTGAAGGTGGCGATGGTGGTGGTCGACGACGACGTGGCGCTGCCCGACCTGCCGCAGGCCCGCGGCGTGGCCGGCACGCTCTTCGTGCACAAGATCGCCGGGGCGCTGGCCGACCAGGGCGCCGACCTCGACACCGTGACCCAGGCCGCGCAGCGCGTGGTGGACGGGGTGGTGTCGATCGGCATGTCGCTCGACACCTGCACGATCCCGGGCTCGCCCAAGGAGGACCGGATCGGACCGGGCAAGGCGGAACTGGGCCTCGGCATCCACGGCGAGGCAGGGATCGAGCAGGTCGAGTTCGCCGGCGCCCGCGACGCGATGGAGATGGTCGTCGACCGGCTGGCGCCGAACATCGGCCCTGGCCCCCACGTCGCCCTGCTCAACAACCTCGGCGGTGCGACGCCGCTCGAGATGGCGGTGCTGGCCGAGGAACTGGCCCGCTCCCGGATCGGGGGCCAGGTGCGCTGGATGGTCGGTCCCGCGCCGCTGATGACCTCGCTCGACATGCAGGGCTTCTCGGTGTCGCTGCTGCCGGTGAGCAAGAGCGACGAGGCGCTGCTGCAGGCGCCGGTCGCGCCCTGGGCCTGGCCCGGCTGCCTGCCGGTGGCGGAGGTGCCGGTGCTGCCGCTGCCCGACGGGCTGACGCCGATCCAGCCGATGGCGTCGAAGAACGACGCGGCCCGCGCCTTCATCATCCGCTGTTGCACGATCCTCGTCGAGGCCGAGGCGGACCTGAACGCGCTCGACGCGAAGTCCGGCGACGGCGACACCGGCAGCACGCTGGCCACCGCCGCGCGGGCGCTGATGAAGGCGGTTGACCGGATGCCGCTGGCCGACCTGACCCAGCTCTTCCGCGCCATCGGGCTCGAACTGAGCCAGACGATGGGCGGTTCGTCCGGGGTGCTGCTGGCGATCTTCTTCGCGGCTGCCGGCGATGCCTCGGCAGGCGGCGCCGACGCGGTGGGGGCGCTGAAGGCCGGGCTCGACCGGATCCAGCAGGTCGGCGGCGCCCGGCCCGGCGACCGGACGATGATCGACGCCCTGTTCCCGGCGCTCGAGGCACTGCCCTCGGGCATGGAGGCCGCCGCGGCGGCAGCCCGCGAGGGGGCAAATCTCACGGCCACCATCACCCGCGCGAAGGCCGGCAGGGCCAGCTACGTCGGCGCCGACAAGCTGGCCGGGCACAACGATCCAGGGGCCGAGGCGGTGGCCAGGCTGCTCGAACAGCTGGCCGGGTCCGCGGAACTGGCCAGCACAGGGGCTTGATCCGGCCGCCCGCGGGCGGATCAGAGGTTGCGGGCGATCTCTTCGGCCAGTTCGCGCCACGCCGCGTCGTGGGCGCGGGCGATATCGGCAAGCTCCGTCGAGGCAACCGGCACCGCGATGGCGAAGCTGCGCAGCCGTCCGGGCGCGACGAAGGCATCCCGGCGCACCGCGAACTGCCCGGTGAGCCGCAGCACCCCGTCGGCCCCGACCAGCATCTGTTCGACCCGGACCGTGACTTCGGCCGCCGGGTTGCCGTCGAGCGGCCAGGGATCCGCGGCGACCGCGGCGCCGGTGATGGCGCCCAGATTGCGCACCAGCGCGTTGGTCAGCGCCCGCGGCGGATCGTCGGCCCAGAGCACGCCCCCGACCGGTTCGATAAGCCCGGTCGCGGTCTGCACCGCGATCTCGGAGGCATCGGCATAGGCCGGCAGCGTCACCTCGGTGACCGAGACCGTGGAGGCCGAGGCCCGGACCCTGAGGTCGGAGGTCTCGGGCGGCACCGCGAGGCGGGCCGGCTCTCCGGAACAGGCGGCCAGGAGCAGGGCGAGGGCAAGGGCGGCGGCGTTTCTCATGTCAGCGTCCCGTCAGCAGCGAACTGGGATTGCGCTCGATCGTCCGGGCGAGCGAGCGGAAGGCATCGGCGGTGGCGGTGATGTCGCGGATCGCGCCGCGGATCTCGCCGTAGATCCGGCTGTCGGCGGCGTAGTCCCGGGCCACCGCGCCAAGCCCGGCGGCCACCCGGTCGAGCCGGGTAACGAGCGCCGGAAGCTCGGCGGTGGCGCCCTCGATGGCGGCGAAGGCGGTCTCGGCCGAGGCCAGCGTCGCGGTCAGCGTCTCGACGACGCCGCCCTCGCGCAGTTCGGCCAGCGTCGCCTCCAGCTCGCCCAGCGCGCCGTCGAGCGAGCCGGGCAGGTCCTCGATTCCGTCGGCATTGAGGATCGTCTCGGTCCGCTTCACCACCCGGTCCACTGAGGCGGCGACATCGGCGAAGGGCACCGCGCCGATCTCGGCCACGACGGCGTCGATGTCCTCGAGCAGTCCCGGCAGTTCGGCGGAGGCGGTCTGAAGCTCGGTCGCGGCGCTGGAGATCTCGGCAATCGCGACGTCGAGATCGCCGACCAGCCCCGCCTCCTCGACACTGGCGAGAAGACCTTCCAGCCGGGTCAGGGATTGCGAGAGCGAGGGCGCGATCTGCGCCACGGAGTCGTCGGCCAGAAGGGTGTCGATCCGGCCGGCGGCCGCGGCGGCATCCGCGGCGAGGCTTTCCAGCGGCAGGCCCGCGAGCCGGTCGCCGAAGGCCGAGAGCGTTTCCGCCAGGTCCGGCAGCGTCGCGGTGAAGGCCCCGGCATCGGCGACGATGGCGTCGGTGGATTCGAGGGCCGCCAGCGCGGTGGCGAGCCCCTCGCTGCCCGAGACCTGCGCCGCGAGGGCCTGGAGGTCGGCGGCGGCGGCCTCGAGACTGGCCAGCGTCGTGCCGATCTCCTCGGCGCTGACCACCGCCCGCGCCTCGGTCACCAGCGCGTTGGCGTTCGCCGGCAGGGCCTGCGTTTCGGGATTGGTGGCAAGCACGTTGAGGCTGTCCATCAGCTCGACCGCCGAGGTCATCAGCTCCTCGATGGGCAGGGCCGAGACGCGGTCCACCAGCCCGTCGAGGCTCTCGCTCGAATCGGTGACGCTGGGCGGCCCGCCGGGGAGCAGCGGCAGGTCGAGTGTCTCGGTATCGAGGCGCGCCTCGGGCGCGTCCGGATCGGTATAGAGTTCGAGGATCAGCGTGGTCCCGAGAAGCCCTTCGGAGGCGACCCGCACCCGCAGTCCGCCGGCGACCCGCTCGGCCAGCGCGGCGCGGCGCTCCTCCTGGGTCGCGGTCTCGCGCAGGCCGATGCGGCGCGTCTCGACGCTGAAGCTGACCAGCATCTGCACCCCGCGGCCGGGCCGCGCCGGGTCCACGTAGCCGGTGATGTCGGTGACTTCCCCGACCCGCACCCCCTGGAACCGGACCAGCGCGCCGGTGCCCAGCCGGATCTCGTCCGCAGGCAACAGCACCGCCACCTCGATCCGGTCCGCCTTCGGCCCCTCGAAGGCGTCGGTGCGGGCCTCGGACTGGCTGGCGAAGACGCTGAATTCGTGGCCGTCCGTGACCGGTTCGCCGCCGGTCACGAGGGTGCCGAACGTGACGCCGCCCTCGATCAGCGAGGCGAGGCTCTCGACGTTCACTGACAGACCGTCGGCGCCGAGGTTGAGCGAGACGCCGGAGGTGTCCCAGAACCGCGTGTTGGTGGTCAGCCGGGCGTCGTGCGGCACCTCGATGAAGGCCTCGATGGTGACCGAACTGCCGGTCTCGGAAAGCTGCGGCTCGCCGAGCCGGCCCACCTCGATGCCGTTGAACAGGACCGGGGCCCCGGAGGCGAGCTGGCCGCCCTGGCGGGTGCGCAGCACGACGCGGGTGCCGGCCTCGCCGGGGCGCGCCAGCGGCCCGGCCCGCAGCGCGTCGAAGATCTCGCGCGGGGCGCCGGCCTCGCTGTCCCAGACCCCCTCGATGTAGACCCCCGACAGCACCGTGGTCAGGCCGGTCACCCCGCGGGCGGAGACCCGCGGCTCGACCAGCCAGAACTGGGCGTCGGCGTCGACGAAGGGCGCGATGTCGCGGTCGATCCGGATCTCGGTCTCGACCGCGGTCAGGTCGTCGGAGAACCGGACGTCCTCGACCAGCCCGACCTGCACGTCGCGATACCGCACCGGGGTCTTGCCCGCCTCGATCCCCGAGGCGGAGGGGAAACGCACGACGATTAGCGGGCCCTGGTCGCGGTAGGTTTCCCACACCGCGGCGACCGAGATCGCGACGGCGAGCAGCGGCACCAGCCAGACCCAGGAGATCCGCGCCCGGCGCGGCTCTTCCTCGGCCGGCTCGGGCAGGTCGTCGAGGTCAGCCATGGTACGCGTCCTCCCGCATGCGGTCCCAGATCATCCGGGAATCGAAGCTTTGTGCCGACAGCATCGTGAAGATCACCGAAAGCGCGAAACAGACCGCTGCGATGCCGGGATTGATGGTGGCCAGAACGTCGAACTGCACCAGCGCGGCGAGGATGGCAACGACGAAAACGTCGATCATCGACCAGCGGCCAATGAACTCAACGACCTCGTAGAGGATCAGAAGCTTGTGCGGATCCTCGCGATGGGTCCGGCCGACGAGGATCGCGAGGTAGGCGATCACCATGAACTTGCCCACCGGAATCACCACGCTGGCGAAGAACACGATGAAGGCGATACCGTAGGCGCCGTAATGGGCAAGGTCGATCACCCCGCCGACGATGGTCGCCTCGGTGGTCTTGAACAGCTGGGTGGTCAGCAGCATCGGGTAGAGGTTGGCCGGGATGTAGGCGATCAGCCCCACCAGCCACCACGCCCAGACCTTCTGCAGGCTCTGGGCGTCCCGGCTTTCGAGCCCGGCGCCGCATCGGCCGCAGGTCGCCGCGCCGATCCCGTCGACCCGGCCGCAGCTCTGGCAGATCACCTGCCCAAGGGTCCGGGCGGTCGTCATGCGTTGCCCTCCAGCGCCGACCACAGGGTGTGCCGGCACATGAAGGTGTCCTGGTAGGCGCTCAGGAGTACGATGGCGCCGAGCGCCCAGAAGGCGGGCCCCATCTCGATCGTCGCCATCCCGGCGAGCTTGATCAGCGCCACCGCGACGCCGACCATGAAGATCTCGGCCATCGCCCAGGGCTGCAGCCGGAACGCCCAGCGCAGGGCGGTCGTCGCCTGCGGCAGGTTCCGCTGCCGCAGGGTCAGCGGCCCGAGCGCGTAGACGAAGAGCAGGAACCGGGTCAGCGGCAGCACCAGGATGAACCCGAGGACGGCGATCGCGAGCGGCACCATGATGCCTGAATTGAAGCTCAGGATCGCGTCGAAGACCGAGGCCTTGTTGTTGAACTGCCCGGCCTGGAGTTCGAGGAAGGGCAGCAGGAGGACCATCACCGACAGGATCAGCATGGTCGCGGAGACCGCGACCACCCGCACGATCGCCGCCGGCCGCCCGAAGGTCAGCCGGTGGCCGCAGCGCCGGCACCGGGTCGACCGTTCCGCGGCGTCTGCCGGAAGCCGGTAGACCGCGTCGCAGACCGGGCAGCCGATGGTTTGGATCGCGGTTTCGGTCAAGGTCGGGTCCCATTGGAACGGCGGCGCACGGATTGCGGCACCTCTGCCCGATTTCCGCGTCGCTTGCACCCGGAAAACGCTTGATCGCGCCCTAGTTGAGCCAGCTTCCGACCATGACCGCCGCCGGAACGGGCAGAACCGCGACCGCGAGACCCGCGGCATAGGCCGGCCAGGAGATCATCCGGCTGGCGCCGAGGGTCATCGCGATCCCGCCGCCGCCGCCGATCAGGCTGTTGCCCGGCAGGTTGAAGAGGACCAGCAGCACCAGCGCCGGGTAGCGCAGCAGCCACGGCCGCAGCGCCGCCGGCAGGATCCGGTGCAGCCGCGCCCGCCGGGCCCCGAGGTCCAGCGCGGCGGTTTCGTCGATCAGCGCCGCCGCCCGCGTGAGCCCGAGGCGCCGGCAGGTCCCGGACAGCCAGCCGGGCCGGATCAGCCGGCCCAGACCGAAGGCGAGCAGCAGGGCGAGGACGGTGGCGAGATAGATCGCCGGCGCGATCCGTGCGCCCAGCAACGCCAGCAGGGCAAGGCCGATCTCCACACCCGGCACGAAGGGCAGCGCCAGCAGCAGGACGTAGACCACCAGCCCCCCGGCGATCATCCCGGTCATCAGCGGCCCGCGCCCGCCGCCGTCGTCGAGGTGCAGCGCTTCGGTGATCTGCCTGTCGAAGAGGAAACCGCCGACCAAAAGCGCGGCGTAAAGCAGGGCCAGCAGCGCGATCCGCGCCGGCCCGATCCGCCGGTCCGCCGATGACGGGTCCGCGGTCATGCCCGGGCCCGGCGCCGCAGGATACCGACCGTGGGCCGGAGGCCGGGTGTCCGGTCCGTGCCAAGGGGTCCGCATGTCGCCATGGCGTCGAGCCTACATTGCCGGGGGATGGGGGCCTAGGGGGCATGGCAGCGGCGCGCGGCGGGTCCCGGCGGGGCAGGGCGGCGCGAACCGCCCTGCCTGCGTCCGGCTCAGACCGTCGTGCAGATGTACTTCATCTCGAGGTAGTCATCGATTCCGTGGCTGCTGCCCTCGCGGCCGAGACCCGACTGCTTGACGCCGCCGAAGGGCGCGACCTCGGTCGAGATCAGGCCGGTATTGACCCCGACGATCCCGTATTCCAGCGCCTCCTGCACCCGGGTGACGAGGCTCAGGTCGCGGGCGTAGAAATAGGCGGCGAGCCCGAAGATGGTGTCGTTGGCCATCTCGATCACCTCGTCCACGGTCTCGAACCGGAACAGCGGTGCGAGCGGGCCGAAGGTTTCCTCCTTCGCGACGGCCATCTCGGGGGTCGCGCCGGTGACGATCGTGGGCTCGAAGAACAGCCCGCCGAGGCCGTGCCGGTTGCCGCCGGTCAGCACCTCGCCGCCCTTGGACCTGGCATCGGCGATATGCTCCTCGACCTTGTCCACCGCGGCGGCGTTGATCAGCGGGCCGAGCTGGCTGCCGGCCTCGAGCCCATCGCCGACCTTCATCGCGCCGACCGCCTTGGCCAGCTTCTCGGCGAAGGCATCATACACGCCCGCCTGCACGTAGATCCGGTTGGCGCAGACGCAGGTCTGGCCGTTGTTGCGGTACTTCGAGATCATCGCCCCCTCGACGGCGGCGTCGAGATCGGCGTCGTCGAACACGATGAAGGGCGCGTTGCCGCCCAGTTCCATCGAGCACTTGAGCACCTGGTCGGCGGCCTGGCGCAGCAGGATCCGGCCCACCTCGGTCGAGCCGGTGAAGGTCAGCTTGCGGACCGCCGGGTTCGAGCAGAACTCCTTGCCGATCTCCGAGGATCGGGTGGAGGGCAGCACCGAGAACACCCCCGCCGGCACCCCGGCCCGTTCCGCCAGCACCGCCATCGCCAGCGCCGAGAGCGGGGTCTCGGCGGCCGGTCGGGACACCATCGCGCAGCCTGCGGCCAGCGCCGGGGCCACCTTGCGGGCGATCATCGCGTTGGGGAAGTTCCACGGCGTGATCGAGGCGGCGACGCCGATCGGCTGGCGGATCACGGTGATCCGCTTGTCGCGCTGGTGGCCGGGGATGGTCTCGCCGTAGACCCGCTTGGCCTCCTCGGCGAACCACTCGATGAAGCTCGCGCCGTAGAGCACCTCGCCGCGGGCCTCGGCCAGCGGCTTGCCCTGCTCGGCGGTGAGGATCGTGGCGAGATCGTCGGCGTTCTCGACCATCAGTTCGTACCAGCGGCGCAGCACCGCGGCGCGCTCCTTGCCGGTCCAGGTCGCCCAGTCCTTCTGCGCGTCGTGGGCGGCGGCGATGGCGCGGGCGGCCTCCTCGCGGCAGATGTCGGCCACCTGGGCAATGA
Organism: Paracoccaceae bacterium; assembly: GCA_041628615.1. Classification (GTDB taxonomy): domain Bacteria; phylum Pseudomonadota; class Alphaproteobacteria; order Rhodobacterales; family Rhodobacteraceae; genus JAMWZF01. The sequence goes on from JBFKOW010000105.1 coordinate 10,663, forward strand.
CGTCGCCGCGCGCCGGGTTGGTCACGTCGAAGGTCTTGCCGTCGGCGGCGTCGGTCCAGGCGCCGGCGAGGTAGGCCCGGGTCTCGAACAGGCCGGGGTCGTTCAGCAGATCGCGGATATCGGTCAGGTCTTTGGGCATGTCGTTTCCCTTTCGGATGAGTCGTTCGGTCTGGGCCGCCTCAGGTCAGGAGCGGCATCATGAGCGTCGCGAGGCTGAGGACAAGGAAGAATCCGGCCATGTCGGTGATCGTGGTCAGCAAGGGCCCGCTCGCCGCCGCCGGGTCCTGCCCGAACCGCTTGAGCAGCAGCGGCACGACCCCGCCGATCGACACGGCGATCACGGTGTTGATGGACAGCGCCAGCCCGATGACCAGACCGAGCCACGGGTTGCCCTTCCAGATCCAGGCCACGATGCCGATCAGGATGCCCAGCACGATGCCGTTGATGATCCCGACCGAGACCTCTTTGATCCAGACCCGTACCACGTCGGTCACCCGGACCAGCCCGAGGCTCAGTTCGCGCAGCGACACGCCGACCGCCTGGTTGCCCGAGCAGCCCGACATGTCGGAGACCATCGGCAGGAAGATCGCGATGGCGATCACCGCGGCGAGGGTTTCCTCGTAGGCCGCGATCACGCTCGCGGCGATGATGTTGAGCACGATGTTGGCCGACAGCCAGGCCAGCCGGCGGCGCGAGCGCAGGATCAGCGGCATCGACCGCAACTCGTCGCCGACGACACCCTGCCGCCTGAGGCTTTCGCTCTCGGCCCGCTCCATTGCGGCGTCATGTACCGCCTGCCGCGACACCGCGCCGACCAGACGGCCATCGGCCTCGACCACCGGGAAGCCGAGAAAGGCGTAGCGGTCGAACAGGTCCTGCAGTTCGTCCAGTGTCGCGGTCACCGGCACGCTCATCACCGGGGCGACCATGATCTTCGACAGCCGGTCGGTCCGCTTCGCCATCAGCAGGCCGCGCAGCGACACCACGCCGACCGGCTTGCCTTCCTTGTCGACGACATAGGGGTGCTGGCCGCCGTAGCCTTCGAGGTCGGCATCCTCGCGGGCGAAGTCCCGCAGGATCGCGGCGACGGTCTGGGTCTCGCGGAACCGGAACACGTCCGACACCATCAGGCCGCCGGCGGTGTCGTCGTCGTATTCGGCCAGCCGGCGGACGTCTGCGGCGTCCTCCGGGTCGAACTCGGCGAGGATCGCCTCGGCGTCCTCGTCCTCCAGTTCGCCGATCAGGTCGGCCTGCTGGGCGCTGTCGAGTTCCTCGAGCACCTCGGCGGCGCGGCGCGGCTCCATCCGGTCGACGAGATCGGTGGCGGCGGCGTGCGGCGCCTCCTCGATCAGCCGGGCGGCCAGTTCCGCGGGCAGCAGCGACAGCAGCCTGTCGCGCCCCGCGGTGTCGAGCGCGAACAGCTCGCGCATCGCGGCGCTGAGCGGCATCGGGTCGATGAGCGCGACGAGCGCCTCGGCGTCGCCGGCCTCGATCGCCTCCTCGATCAGGTCGCCGGTCGAGCGCGGCGCGGGGTCCGGCGCCTCGGGGCCGCTGCCCTTGTCGGGATCGCCCGGATCGGGGGACGCGGCGGCGTCCGCCTCGTCGGCGGTGCGGTCGAGCACCGCATCATCGCTAGCAGTCATGGCGCGGCTTCCTCGACAGATCTCCGGCAAGCGGCGTGGCCGCCAGCGCCGCGGCGATGTCGTCGTCGAGCGGCGTGGCACAGGTGGTCAGCACATAGCCCAGGGTGGAGTAGAACCCGACGGTCGCAAGCAGGTCGAGCAGCACCGCCTCGCCGAACGTGTCGGCAATCGCCGCGGCGGTGTCGGGGGCCAGCCGCCGGGCGGTGAACAGCTCGTCGACCGCGCCGGCCAGCAGGCCGTCGCCCGCCGCCATCTCGGCCACGTTGCCCTGCAGCGACCGGATCCGGGCGTCGGTCAGGCCGCGGCGCCGGGCGCGGAGGATGTGCTGGCGCCATTCGTAGTCGGACCCCAGCCGCAGCGCGGCGCGCAGGATCAC
>JBFKOW010000106.1:0-12598 GCA_041628615.1 Paracoccaceae bacterium
GCCGGCGGACGGCGCCGCGGACTGGAGCCTGCCGAAATCGGCGCTGCCGTTCCGCGCCGGACTGCGCGAGGTGACCCGGCCGGACATCCTGCGGCGGGTTGCCGCGATGGGGGCGCTGACCGCGGGCCTGCCGATGTATCTCGCCGTGCTCGGCCTCGCCTTCGAGACCGAGGCGGCGCGCAGCCGGTCCGACACCGCGCTGTTCTTCGCCCTGGTCGCCGGGCTGGAACTGCCGGTGATGTTCGGCATGGGCTGGCTTCTGGCGCGGCTGTCGCGGGACAGGCTGATCGCGATCGGGGCGCTGCTCTACGGCCTGTTCCTCGGGCTGCTGCCGGTGCTGGTCGCCTCGCCGCTGGTCTGGTGGCTGGTGCTGCCGGCGGCGGCGGGGGGCGGGATCATCCTGACCCTGCCGCTGGCCTACCTGCAGGACAGCCTGTCGGACCGGCCCGGGGCCGGCGGCGCGCTGATCGCGGTGCAGCGCGTGGTCGCCACCGCGATCGCCGCGGTGATCTTCGCGCTGGGCACCGCGCTCGGCGGCTACGGCGTCGCGTCGGGGCTCGCGGCGGCCGGCATGGCGCTGGCGGTGGCGTGGTTCCTGCGGATGGCGCGGGCCTAGAAGAAGCCCGGCCCGGCCCGGCCGAGAAGCTCGGCGGCGAGGTCGCGGCCCATCGCGGCGCCATCCGCCACCGGGCCGCGCCGGTCGCCCGCATGGGCGGCGCTGCCGTCGTGGCGCAGGATCTCGCCGCGCAGCCAGAGGTCGCCGCCGTCGAGCACCGCGAGCCCGCCGATCGGCGTCTCGCAGGAGCCGTCGAGCGCGGCAAGGAAGGCGCGTTCCGCCGCCAACCGCTGGCCGGTGGGGCCATGGTGGATCGCCGCGAGCATTTCGGCGGCGCGGTCGTCATCCTGCCGGCGCTCGATGCCGATGGCGCCCTGCGCCACCGCCGGCAGCATGTCCTCGACCTCGATCGGGGTGCGGGGCACGTCGTCCATGCCGAGCCGGTTCAGCCCCGCCTGGGCGAGGAAGGTGGCCTCGGCCACGCCGTCCTGAAGCTTGCGCAGGCGGGTCTGCACGTTGCCACGGAACTCCACCACCGTCAGGTCCGGGCGGCGGTGGCGCAACTGCGCCCGGCGGCGCAGCGACGAGGTGCCGACCACCGCACCGGGGGCGAGATCGGCCAGCCCGGCCGCGCCGAACGACACGAAGGCGTCGCGCACGTCCTCGCGCGGGAGCACGCAATCGAGCACGAGTCCCGCGGGCTGGGCCACCGGCATGTCCTTCATCGAGTGGACCGCGATGTCGATGGCGCCGGCCAGCATCGCCTCCTCGATCTCCTTGGTGAACAGGCCCTTGTTGCCGATCTCCTTGAGCGGGCGGTCGGCGTCGATCAGGGTCCGGTCGTCGCCGGTTGTCTTGATCACCTCGATGGCGAAGGCCGTCTCGGGGAGGCCGAAGGCGGCGGCCAGCCGGGCGCGGGTCTCGTGGGCCTGGGCCAGCGCGAGGGGCGACCCCCGGGTGCCGATCCGCAAGGGGCTGTCGGGGGTGGGGAGGGTCAACGCCATATCTGCCTTCTAGATGTGTCAACCAAAGCTGACAATGCTTGACTTGCCGACATCGACCTGAAACCACGAGCCCATGAAGAACAAGACCATTCTGCGCGCCCTTGCGGGCGAGACGCTGCCCACCCCGCCGGTCTGGGTGATGCGGCAGGCCGGGCGGTATCTGCCCGAGTATCGCGCCACGCGGGCCAGGGCGGGCGACTTCCTGTCGCTGTGCTACACCCCCGATCTCGCCGCCGAGGTGACGCTGCAGCCGATCCGCCGCTACGGCTTCGACGCGGCGATCCTGTTCGCCGACATCCTGCTGGTGCCGCAGGCGCTTGGCGCCGACCTGTGGTTCGTCACCGGCGAGGGGCCGCGGCTGTCCACCGTGACCACCCAAGCCGATTTCGACCGGCTGAAGCCGGCCGACGCGATCCACGACCACCTGTCGCCGGTCTACGAGACCGTGGGCATCCTGTCGCGGGAACTGCCCGCCGAGACGACGCTGATCGGCTTCGCCGGCGCGCCCTGGACCGTCGCCACCTACATGATCGCCGGGCAGGGCACCCCGGACCAGGGCCCCGCCCACGCGCTCAAGGCCGAGAACCGGGCGGTGTTCGACCGGCTCATCGACCTCCTGACCGAGGCCACCATCGCCTATTGCAGCCGGCAGGTGGAGGCCGGGGCCGAGGTCATCAAGATCTTCGACAGCTGGGCCGGGTCGCTCAGCGGGGCCGATTTCGAGCGCTACGCCGTCGCCCCCGCCGCCCGGATCACCGCGGCGCTGAAACAGCGGCACCCGGGCCTTCCGGTCATCGCCTTCCCGCGCGGCGCCGGCGAACGCTATGCCGGGCTGCACGCCGCGATCGGGGCCGACTGCATCGCGCTGGACGACGGGGTCGGGGCCGACTGGGCCGCGGCCCACGTGCAGGTCGATGGCTGCGTGCAAGGCAACCTGCCGAACGCGCTGCTGGTCACCGGCGGCGACGACCTCGTGCGCGAGACCCGGGCGGTGGTGCGGGCCTTCGCGAAGGGGCCGCACATCTTCAACCTCGGCCACGGGATCACCCCGGACGCCGACCCCGAGAACGTGTCGCTGCTGCTCGAGACGATCCGCGGCGGCTGACTCCGGCGGCGCGGGGCGGCCCAACCATTCTATCCAGAAGAACAATTCGATCCAGAAGCTATATTTTTCTTCTGGACAAGGACCGCCTATCTGGGCCGGGAACGGAATCCCGGAGGCCAAGATGGACATCCTGTTCGATATCGCGTCGGCGATCGTCGCCCAGTTACAGAAACCGACCCTCGCCTTCCTGATCGGCGGCATGGTGCTCGCCGCGCTTGGCAGCAAGCTCGAGGTGCCCGAGCCGGTCTACAAGTTCGTCGTGCTGCTGCTGCTGCTCAAGGTCGGACTCGGCGCCGGAATCTCGGTGCGCGAGGCGAACCTGCCGGACCTCGCGGTGCCCGCCGCCCTCGCCGCCGCGGTGGGCATCGCCATCGTCCTGCTGGGCAGCCGGACCATCGCCCGAAAGCGGGGGGTGTCGCACATGGACGGCATGGCCACGGCGGGACTGTTCGGCGCGGTCTCGGCCTCCACGCTGGCGGCCGGGATGGCGATGCTGGACGCCGAGGGGATCGCCTACGAAGGCTTCATCGGCGCGCTATACCCGTTCATGGACGTGGCCGCACTGGTCACCGCGATCCTGATGGCGCGGATGGCGGCCGAGCGGCGGGCGGCGGCGTCGGTGCGGGGCGGCGGCGCCGCGACGATGACGCTGGGCGGCAGGTCCGGCGGCGGCAGCGGTCCGGCCGGCGACGGGATCGTGCGGGCCATCCTCGTCGACACCCTGCAGAGCCCGGCGATCTCGGCGCTGCTGCTCGGGCTGGGGCTGGGGCTCTTCGGCCAGCCGGACAGCGTCTACCACAGCTTCTACGAGCCGCTGTTCCGGGGGCTGCTGTCGATCCTGATGCTGATCATGGGGATGGAGGCCTGGGCCCGGCTGTCGGAACTGCGGAAGGTGGCCCATGCCTACGTGCTCTACGGCGTCGCCGCGCCGCTGGTGCATGGCCTGATCGGCTTCGGCGCCGGGCTGATCGCCCATCACCTGACCGGGTTCTCGGCCGGCGGCGTGGTGCTGCTGGCGGTGATGGCGGCCTCGTCCTCGGACATCTCCGGCCCGCCGACCCTGCGGGGCGCGCTGCCCGAGGCCAATCCCTCGGCCTATGTCGGGACCTCGACCGGGCTCGGCACGCCGGTGGCGATCCTGTCGATCCCGCTCTGGATCCTGCTTGCCGGATGGGCGGTGCCGGCCTGACCCTCGGGCACCCGAAAACCGCCGCAATTCCCGGTCATGGTGGATCCGACACCACCATGCCGGGAAAGGGGCCACGCCGGGTGCATGTCCTGAAATCTCTGCTGAAGGGGGGCTCCGCCCTCCTTCTCGTTGCCGGTCTGGGGGTGCGGTTCGCCCCGCCGACCGAAACCGAGATCGCCGCCCTGGGCCCCGAGCCCGCGCGAACCGACCTGATGATGAAGCGGATGGCCTGGACCGCGATGCGGATCGCGCCGGACGCGACCGTCGCCGTCTACGCCAGCTCCACCGGCCTGCCCGAGGACGACATGCGCCGGTTGCTGACCGCGCTGGCCGAGGGCACGCCCCTGCGAACCGCCGCGTTGGCCGGGCCCGGCGCAGAGCCGCCCCCCGCCCCGGACGGACGCCGGACCGAGGCCGGCGGTGCCCTTTTCGTGACCGCCGCCCCGCGCAACTGACCCGCCCGCCGGGTCAGACCCACTTCGCCAGCGGCGGCAGAGACATCAGGACGGCGTTGGCGTCGTGCCCGGTGGCGAGGCCGAACTTGGTGCCGCGGTCGTAGACCAGGTTGTATTCCGCGTAGAGCCCGCGATGGACCAGCTGGGCGTCCTTGTCGGCCTCGGTCCAGTCCTGCCCCCGGCGCTTCTCCACCAGCGGCACGAAGGCCGGCAGGAAGGCGCGGCCGATATCCTGCGTCAGCGCGAAATCCGCCTCCCAGTCGCCGGTATTGCGGTCGTCCATGAAGATGCCGCCGACGCCGCGGGCGCGCTTGCGGTGCGGGATGTAGAAATACTCGTCCGCCCAGGCCTTCAGCTCGGCATAGAGCCGGTCGCCGTGGGGCGCGAGATGGGTCGCCTGGGTGGCGTGGAAATGGGCGGTGTCGTCGTCGTATTCGAGGCAGGGATTGAGGTCCGAGCCGCCGCCGAACCACCACGCGCCGGGGGTCCAGAACATCCGGGTGTTCATGTGCACCGCCGGGCAATGCGGGTTTTGCATGTGGGCGACGAGGCTGATGCCCGAGGCCCAGAACCGCGGGTCGGCCTCGATCCCCGGCACCCCGCGGGCGGCCATCGCCCGCTGCGCCTCGGGGCCGAGGGTGCCGTAAACCTCGGACCAGTTGACCCCGACCTTCTCGAACACCCGGCCGCCGCGCAGCACCGACATGACGCCGCCGCCCGCGTCCTCGCCGGCATCGCCGGTGCGGCGGGTCTCGGTCACCTCGAACCGGCCCGGCGCGGCGTCGGCCAGCGGGCCGGCGGCATGGCTGTCCTCCAGCGCCTCGAAGGCGGCGACGATGCGGTCGCGCAGTTCGCGGAACCACGCCGCGGCGCGGGTCTTCTCGGCCGCCATCGCGGCCGCCGGCGTCGGGGTCAGGGTCTCGGTCTTGGTCTCTGCCATGTCGTTTCCTCGGGCGGGGCGGCCATCGCCGCGGGCGTGTCATTGCATGTCGGCATGAGGTATCGTGACGTGGAACGCGCCGCCGCAAGGGGGCCGGTTGTCACAGGAAGCATTGTCATGACGAGACTCTTGCCCATTGCCGGGCTCGCCGCCACCCTCCTTCTCGCGGCCTGCGCCACCCCGCGCGAGGCCTGCATCGCCCAGGCCCGGGGCAACCTGCGGGTGCTGCAGGAGCTTGCCGCCGAAAGCCGGGCCAACCTCGCCCGCGGCTACGCGCTGGAGACCCGGACCGACATCCGGGTGGTGCGCGGGACCTGCACCGGCACCAACGAGGACGGCAGCACCTTCACCTTCCCCTGCGAGGAGACCCAGACCCGGGACCGGCGGGTGCCGGTGCCGATCGACCTCACCGCCGAGGCCGCCAAGCTGCGCAGCCTCGACCTCCGGATCGCGCAGGAAGAGGCGCTCGCCGCCGACCGGATCCGGACCTGCATCGCGACCCATCCGGAGTGACAAGGAGAGGGGAGGAGACGATGACACCACAGGAAGGCGGCTGCCTCTGCGGCCGTGTGCGCCATGCGGTCCGCGCCGCGCCGCTGCGGGTGACGGTGTGCCACTGCCGGTTCTGCCAGCGGGCGACCGGGTCGGCCTACATGGTCGAGCCGATCTTCGACGCCGCCGACCACCTGGTGCTCACCGGCGCACCGAAGACCCATGACCACGTCTCGGCCGGGTCCGGCAAGGTCGTGCATCTGCATTTCTGCGGCGACTGCGGCACCAGCCTCTGGCTGAGCTTCGAACGGTTCGCCGGGGTGGTCGGTGTCTATGCCGGCACCTTCGACGACCCGGCCTGGTTCCCGATGCCGCCCGCCACGACCAAGCACATCTTCCTGTCCTCGGCCCGGCCCGACACGGTGATTCCGGCGGGGCTGCCCACGTTCTCCGAACACGCCATGACGACCGACGGCACGCCGCTGCGGCCGGTGATCCACGCCGCGCCGCACACCGTGGGCGGCGGCTGAGGTCAGTGGGCGGGGGCGCCGACCGGATCGATCAGCGACCGGCCGCCATCGACGGTGATGACCTGTCCGGTGACGAAGCTCGACCCGTCCGAGGCGAGGTATTGCACCGCGTCCGAGACCTCGCCCGGTTTGGCGATCCGGCCCAGCGGGGTCCCGGCCAGGATCTCGTCCCGGATGTCGCGGTTTTCCTTCAGCGTCTCCTTGAGCGAGGCGGACATCACCGATCCGAAGGCCACCGCATTGACCCGGATCCGGTGCGGCGCCAGCGCGACGGCGAGGCTCCGGGTCATCTGGTCGAGCGCCGCCGTCGCCACCGAGTAGCCGAGAAGCTGCGGATGGGTCCGGCGGGCGGCGATCGAACTGAGGTTGACGATCGAGCCGAGACTGCCCTCCTCGACGCCCTCGCCCTGGCGGATCATGCGCCGCGCCACCGCCTGGCTTACCTTGAGGGCGGTCATCAGGTTCTGGTTGAGCATGTCCTCGACGCCGCTGTCCTCGGGGTCGAGCGGGTCGGACTGCGCCACCTGCCGCGACGCGTTCACCAGGATGTCGATGCGCTCGAAGGCGTCGATCGTGGCGGACAGCAGGTTGGCGATGGTCAGCCGTTCGCGCAGGTCGCCGGCGAAGGTCCGCACCGCCTCGTTTCCGGCAGCCAGTTCGCCGACCTCGTCGGCCAGCCGCGCCTCGTCCATGTCGGCAAAGACGACGTTGGCCCCGGCGCGGACGAAATCCCGGGCGATCGCCAGCCCGACCCCGTTGGCCGCGCCGGTGACGATGGCTGTCTTACCGTCGATCGAGAACGACATGGCGGGCCTTTTCGTGATTCGTGGCGGTCAGGCTAGGCGATCGGCCGGCCGGGGGCGAGAGGCGGCCAGGAGCTTGAAGGCCGGGGTGCCGGGCAGTTCCTCGACCTCGCGGAACCGGCGCTTCAGCTCCGACTCGTAGGGCAGGTGGCGATTTGCGACGCACCAGAGCCGGCCCGAGGGCGCCAGCATCGCGGCCGCCGCGCCGATGAAGGCCCGGCCCAGACCGGGATCGCCGGCCCGGCTCTCGTGGAACGGCGGGTTCATCACCACCGCGCCCGGCGCGGCATCGGGCCTGAATCCCGTCGCGTCGGCCCAGTGGAACGCGACACGGGGATCGGCGGCGTTGATCCGGGCGCAGTCGAGCGCCAGCGACTCGGCCTCGACCGCGTCGACCCGCTCGACCCCGTCCCGGTCGAGGATGGCGCGGGTCAGGTAGCCCCAGCCGGCGCCGAGATCGACGACATGGGCGGGCAGCTTGCGCGGCAGCGCGGCGGCGAGCAGCGCCGAACCGGGGTCGACGCGCGCCTCCGAGAAGGTCCCCGGCTGGGTGACGAAGCCGTCCGGGCCTGGCTGCGGGCCGGACAGCGCCCAGTCGGCGAAGTCGATGCCGGCACTGTCGAACCAGAACAGCTTGCCGTGGTCGCGGCTGATGACGGTGAGGTCGCCGGTCCGCCCGCGCACCTCGCGCGAGACGGCTTCGACGCCGTCGGTCTTCTGCCCGTCCACCGCGACGGTGCCGCCGAGGGCCGCCGCCTGCGCGATGCGGCCCCGCGCGAGGTCGCGCGAGCGGGGAAGGACCACCAGTCCGTGATCGGCCTCCGGCACCGTGGCGGAAACGGCGTAGCCGCGCGCCGCCCAGGCGTCGGCATCCGGCCGGAAGGTCGACACGATCGCCGCGCGGTCCGGACCCAGCGGCAGGTCAAGGGCGGCGGGCGGCCCGAAGACCGCGACGCGGCCGGACGCGAACAGACCGTCCGCGACCGCGGACCCGATCCGGGACAGGCGCGGCAGGGCGGCCTACTCCTTTTCCATGGTGCATTGCAGCGGGTGCTGGTGCCGCTGCGCGAAGTCCATGACCTGCGCCACCTTGGTTTCGGCGATCTCGTAGGAATACACCCCGACGACCGCCACGCCCTTCTTGTGCACCGTGAGCATCAGTTCGAAGGCCTGGGCGTGGGACATCCCGAAGAACCGTTCGAGGATATGCACCACGAATTCCATCGGGGTGTAATCGTCGTTGAGGATCAGGACCTTGTAGAGCGGCGGGCGCTTGGTGCGCGGACGGGTCTCGAGGGCGACGCCAACGTCGTTGCCACCCTCTCCCTCCTTGTCGGCCATCAAATAGAAGTCGGCCAGCATATCCGTCCCTCGCGGTCCCGCAGCGCCCGGTCTCCGGGCAAACAATATATGACTCCGGCCGCGGGAGAAAAGTCCGATATTCCCGAAACGGCGTGGCGAACGGCCCCCGCCGCCGGTGGCCGGGGGCGTCACGCGACTCTGCCCGGCCGACCGCGCGGCAGCCACGTTTCCGCCACAATCCTGCCACAATGGCCGATCTCGTGGCCGCCGCGACCGGCGGTCACAACATCTGTCGCGCACCACGCAAGAAAAAAACGAAATGCTTTGAAATTAAGGGGTTTTTGCAAAGCCTTCGCTTTGCTATCGTCGCACCATAACCGGAGGCACCGGACGATGAACCGGGGCCCCAGAGGCAGTAGATATATCGAGGCAGGCTCCGCGATGGGTCGTTCCATTTCTCCCGCTCGGGCGGGTTGCATGTTCGTGGTCGTTCTCCTGCTGGCGGCCCTTGCCCCGCTCGCCGCGCGCAGCGCCCCCTACGCGGCGATGGTGATGGACGCGCGCTCCGGGGAGGTGCTGCATTCGCGCAACGCCGATACGCGGCTGCATCCCGCCTCGCTCACCAAGATGATGACGCTCTGGATCGCCTTCGAGGCGGTGGAGCGCGGCGAGATCAGCCTCGACACGCTGGTGACCATCACCCCGCTGGCCGCCAACGAGCCGCCCTCGAAGCTCGGGCTGCGGGCCGGGCAGCAGATCCGGTTCCGGCACCTGATCCGCGCCGCGGCGATCAAGTCGGCCAACGACGCGGCAACCGCCATCGGCATCGCCATTTCGGGGTCGGAGGCGGCCTTTGCCCGGCGCATGAACCGGACCGCGCAGGCGATGGGGATGACCCGCACCGAGTTCAAGAACGCCCACGGCCTGACCGAGCAGGGCCATCTGTCGACGGCGCGGGACATGACCATCCTCGGGCGGCACCTGATCTACGACTGGCCGGAATACTACAACCTGTTCTCGCGCCGCAGCACCGACGCCGGGATCCGGTCGGTCGCCAACACCAACCGCCGCTTTCTTGACGCCTACCAGGGGGCCGACGGGATCAAGACCGGCTACACCCGGGCCGCCGGCTTCAACCTCGTCGCCTCGGCGGAACGCGGCGGCGAGCGGATCATCGCGACGGTGTTCGGCGGGTCGTCGACCGCCGCGCGCAATGCCCGCGTGGCCGAGCTTCTCGACCTCGGGTTCGACCGGGCGCCGTCCCGCGTCGCGCTCAACCGGCCCCGGCCGCCCGCCTACCAGGGCAACGGCGGGGCCGTCGGCGACAGGGGCGACGACGCCGTTGCAGCGGCGGTCGCCTTCGCGGTCGCGGGACCGGGGGTGACGTCGCGCACGGTGCGGGTCTCCGGGCTCGTGCAGTCCAGCCTCCGGCCCGTGCCGAGGCCCGCGTCGGGCGGCACCGAGCCGCCGGTCGTCGTGGTGTCGACCGACATCCTGCAGGACGCCCTGTCCACCGCGGTGGCGGTCGCGGCCCCCGCGCCGGCAACCGCGGCCGCGCCCGCCGTGGCGCCCCCGCCGCCGGCACGTCCGACCGAGATCGTGGTGGCCGCCGCGCCTGCCCCCGCGCCCGCCGCGCCCGCGGCGGCCACCCCGACCGAGCCCGAGATCGTCACCCGGATCTCCACCTCGGGCGGCCGCCACTGGGGCGTGAACGTCGGCCGCTACGCCTCGCGCTACGATGCCGAACGGGTCCTGCTGCGCGTCGCGCTGAACGAGATGAGCACCCTCGACGGCTCGCTTCGCCGGGTGGTCCGCACCAACCAGGGTTTCGACGCCAACTTCATGGGCCTGACCCGCGAGACCGCCGATCTCGCCTGCCGCCGGCTGCAGGCCCGCGGCACCGCCTGTTTCATGATCTCGCCGCCGGGCTGAGGCGTCGAGGCATCTTCTGCTTTCCGGCGCGGACTGCTAGCAAGCGGGCATGGCCATTCTCGCTCTTCGCGCCCCGGCGCGCCCGCTCCTCCGCGCCGCCGCGCCGGACACCTGGCTCGAGCCGCACCGCATCTTCTGCGTCGGGCGGAACTACGCCGAGCACGCCCGCGAGATGGGCCACGACCCGGACGCCGAACCGCCGTTCTTCTTCCTCAAGCCCGCCTCCGCGCTGGTGCCCACCGGGGCCACGATCCCCTACCCGCCCGCCACCGCCGACCTGCATCACGAGGCCGAACTGGCGGTGCTGATCGGTGACGGCGGGGCGGACATCCCGGCGGACCGGGCGCTCGAACATGTCTGGGGCTACGCCGCCGCCAACGACCTGACCCGCCGGGACCTGCAGGCCGCGGCCAAGGCCCAGCGCCGCCCGTGGGACATGGCCAAGGGGTTCGACCGGTCCTGCGTCGTCGGCGCGGTGACTCCGGCGGCCGAGGCGGACGTGGCCGACGTGCCGATCCGCTGCACGGTGGACGGCGCGGTGCGGCAGGATTCCACCACCGGGCAGATGATCTGGGCGGTGGCCGAGATCATCGCCCACCTGTCGCGGCTGGTGACGCTGGAGCCGGGCGACCTGATCCTCACCGGCACCCCCGCGGGCGTCGGCCCGGTCCTGCGGGGCGAGACCTGCGCCGTCACCGTCGGGGACCTCGAGCCTGCCGTGGTGACGCTCGCGGCGGACTGAGCCGCCCGGCGGGCCGGGTCAGGCGACCCGGTCCTGGAACGCCGCCGCCATCAGTTCGCGGGTATAGGCGGTGCGCGGGGCGTCGAAGATCTCGTCCACCGGGCCGGCCTCGACCACGTCGCCCTGCTTCATCACGAGCACCTTGTGGCTGAGCGCCCGGACCACCCGCAGGTCGTGCGAGATGAACAGGTAGGCCAGCCGGTGCCGCGCCTGCAGGTCGCGCAACAGGTCGACGATCTGGCCCTGAACCGTCATGTCCAGCGCCGAGGTCGGCTCGTCCAGCACCAGCAGCCGGGGCCGCAGGATCATCGCCCGGGCGATCGCGATGCGCTGGCGCTGGCCGCCCGAGAACTCGTGCGGGTAGCGGTCCATCGTGGCCGGATCGAGCCCGACCTCGGCCATGATCTGCGCCACCAGCCGGCGCGGGTCCTCGCTGCCGGCGACGCGGTGGACGGTCAGGCCCTCGGCGATGATCTCGGCCACGGTCATGCGCGGGCTGAGGCTGCCGAACGGGTCCTGGAACACGATCTGCATGTCCGAGCGCAGCGGCCGGACATGGCGTTCGCGCAGCCCGTCGATGGCCCGGCCCTGGAACACGATCCGGCCCTTCGACCCGATCAGCCGCATGATGGCGAGGGCGAGCGTGGTCTTGCCCGAGCCGCTTTCGCCGACAATGCCCACGGTCTCGCCCTCGCGGACCGTCAGGGTCGCCTCGTTGACCGCCTTGATGTGGCCGACGGTGCGTTTCAGCAGGCCGCGCTGGATCGGGAACCAGATGCGCAGGGCATCGGTCTCGGCCACCACCGCGGCGTCCTCGGGGATCGGGGCGGGCTGGCCCGACGGGCTCGCCGACAGCAGGAGCCGCGTGTAGGGGTGGCGGGGGTTGGCGAAGATCTCGGCGGTCGCGCCCTGCTCGACGATCTCGCCGTCCTTCATCACGCAGACCCGGTCGGCGATCTTGCGCACGATCCCGAGGTCGTGGGTGATGAACAGCATCGACATCCGCAGCCGGTCCTTGAGCTCCTGCAGCAGGTCGAGGATCTGCGCCTCGATGGTGACGTCGAGCGCGGTCGTCGGCTCGTCGGCGATCAGAAGGTCCGGCCCGTTCGCCAGCGCCATCGCGATCATCACCCGCTGCCGCTGGCCGCCGGACAACTGGTGCGGATAGGCGGAGAGGCGCTCCTCGGGGTCGCGGATGCCGACCTGAGTCAGCAGTTCGACGATCCGGGTGCGGACCGCGTCGCCGCGCAGGCCCTGGTGCAATTCGATCGACTCGCGCAGCTGCTTTTCCAGCGTGTGCAGCGGGTTGAGCGAGGTCATCGGCTCCTGGAAGATGAAGCTGATGTCGTTGCCCCGGACCCGGCGCAGCTCGGCCTCGTCGGCGCCGATCATCTCGGCCCCGTCATAGGTGATCGACCCGCTGACCCGGGCGGAATCGCCCAGAAGCTGGACCGTGGACAGCGCCGTCACCGACTTGCCGGACCCGCTTTCCCCGACGATCGCCACGGTCTCGCCGCGGCCCACCTCGAAGGACACGCCGCGCACCGC
>JBFKOW010000107.1:0-12507 GCA_041628615.1 Paracoccaceae bacterium
CGCCGCCGATGCCGCGCCCAGCCCGAAATGGAGCGGTCCGGCGCTGCCGCCGGCATGGCCGCCGCCAACCGTCACCTCCTGCACCTGTACCAGGTCCCCGGCGCGCACGGTCACCCGGGCGCCCACGGCGCGGCCGTTGCCGCCGGGCTGCGCAAGGTCGATGGCGATCCAGCCGCCCGCCGGTTCGGTCACGTTGCGATAGAGTTCCGCCCCCGCCCGCCGGTTGACCACCACGAGATCGAGCCGGCCGTCGCCGTCGAGATCGGCCAGCGCCGCGCCCCGGGAGCGGTGCGGCGATGCCACCCCGGCGGCGACGGAGACCTCCGAGAAACGCCCGTCCCGCCCCTGCATCAGCAGCGAATTGGGATCCTCCATCGCCATGTCGGGCATCTGGTCGACATTGCCCTTGGCGATGAACAGTTCGGCGCGGCCGTCATTGTCGACGTCGGCGAACTGGGCGTGCCAGCCGGTCGAGGGCCGGCCATCGCCGCCGGTATGCGGCCGGTGGGCGGTGGCGCCCATCTCGAACGGGGCCGGGGCATAGCCGCCGGGCCGGGCGAGCTGCAGCATCTGGTCGCCCATCGAGGTCAGCATCACCTCGTCGAGCCCGTCACCGTCGAGGTCCCGGGCGGCGATGCCCATGCCCCAGAGCTTCGGACCGTCCCAGCCGTCCTCCGGTCCGAGGAACCGGCGGTCGGCGATGTCCCACATCTGCTCGGCGCCGGCGCGGATGTAATAGTGCCGGTCGTTGGAAATGCGCAGGGTCGGGCGGCCGCGGGCGTCGGTCGCGGCCAGCATCGACAGCGGGCAGAAACCGGGGGCGAGGGTCTCGGCGGTCCAGCCTCCGCCCGCGGCGGGCCGCAGGATCGCGTTGTCGTCGCAGGCGCCGAAGGGACCGTCGGGATCGTCCCGGTCGACGTAGTTGCCGATGGCGAGGGTGGGGCGGTCGTCTCCGGGTTCCCACCAGGCGGTGAAGGCGGTGGTCCAGCCGTCGCCGCCGTCGGGCAGGCCCAGCGCCGCGGTCGCCTCCGCGAAGCCGCAGCCGCCGAGGCCGCGCAGCACGAGGTTCGGTCCGGCCCGCATCACGAAGAGGTCCAGGATCCCGTCCGCATCCAGGTCGAGCGGGTAGGCCCCGGTCACCCCGGTCAGCGGCGCCGCCTCGGGCAGCGGCAGCGGCGCGAAGTCCAGCCCGCCGCGGTTGCCGAACAGCCGGGCCGGGGCGGTGCCGCCGGCGAGGAAGAGTTCAGGCAGGGCGTCGCCGTCGCAGTCGAACACCGCCACGCCGCCGCCGACGAAATGCTCCCAGCCGCCGGAATAGACCTGCCCGGAAACCGGACCGGCCACCGGGTCGAAACGCGGCTCCGCCGTGACGGAGGCCGCCGCGAGACCGCAGGCGAGGGCGAGGACCGGCCCTCTCATGGCGCCCAGTCCTGGCCCAGCACCCGGTCGGTCTCGGCCTCGAGCGCCAGCGCGGCGGCGCCCCGGGCCCAGACCAGGTCGCCCCAGGCGTGGATCTCGACCCGGCAGGGCGGCCGGCCGTCGTCCAGCGTCAGCGCCTGCATCTCGGCCAGCACCTCGTCGGCGTAGAGGTAGTCGAACTGCATCCGCGCCCCCGACAGAACGATCAGTTCCGGATCGAACAGCTGCACCACGTTCGACAGGCCCAGCGCAAGGTAGCGCCCGGCGCGGTGGAAGATCTCCTGCGCCCCGGCGTCGCCGCCCTTCGCCTCGCGGTAGAGCGCGTCGAGCGTGTCCTGCGGGCTTTGCAGGTTCTGGAACGGTCGGTCGAGCGCGGTCGCCGCCTCGCGGACGAGGGCGTAGTCGGCGATGTAGGCCTCGAGGCAGCCGCGCTGGCCGCAGCGACACAGCGCGCCGTCCAGCTGGACCTTGGTATGCCCCAGTTCGAGGCCCATGCCCCGGCTGCCGCGGTAGAGCCGGTTGCCGAGCACGAGGCCCATGCCGACGCCTTGCTCGATGGTGACGACCGCGAAATCCGACATCGCCCGCCCGGCGCCGAACCACAGCTCGGCGAGGCTCAGCACGTTCACGTCGTTGTCGACATGGACCCTGAGCCCCAGCCGGTCCTCCAGCGCCGCCTTCAGCGCCACGTTGCGCCCGGCCATGAACGGGGACCAGGCGAGCGTGCCGCTGGGATGATCCACCAGGCCGGCGACGCCGAGGCCAACCGCGTCGATGCAGCCGCGGTCGAGGCCGGCGTCGTCGAGCGCCCTGCCAACGACCGATTCGACCTCGGTCACCGCCTCCGACAGCCGCCGCTTGTGGGGCCGTGTCGGGGTGGCGACGGTGCCCAGTTCGTTGCCGGCGAAATCGGTCAGCACGGCGGTATTTGCCACGTCGCCCAGCCGCAGGCCGATGACGCGCCCGGCGCCGGGAACGACCCGCAGCGCCGTCGGCGGCCTGCCACGGGTCGCCTCGCGCGCAGAGTCCTCGACCTCCTCCAGCAGGCCGCGGCCGATCAGATCGGCGGTCAGCTGCGTGACCGACGCCGCGCTGACGTTCAGCGCGCGGGTGATTTCGGCCCGGGTAGCGATACCCTGGGCCCGGATATGCTCGAAGATCTGCTGCCGAAGCGGGCGGGTGGCGTCGCTGATGCTGCGCAGCAGCGGGCCGCAGCCAGCGATCGCCGCATCGCCGGCCGGCGCGTCCGGGGGCGCGCCCGGAGACGCGCCCGGTGGGATCATTCCTTCAGCCACCGAAGAAACTTTCGGGGCGCCGGGCGCCGGCCCGGCCCCGCGCGGGTCGATTTACGCCGCAACGCGGCAAGAATTGCTGCGATCGCACAGCGCCTCCTCCCTGTAGAGCGCCGTTCACCGGTCGATTGCTTCCCTATTCGCGGGCGGCTGTCAAATTTATTTTGACATGTGAAATAAATTGGGGGAAAGATACGCCTCGGGTCATCATGAAATGACTAGAGGCCAGTCCGAAAACAGGGCGGCCAGCCAACGGGAGGAATATCCATGCACAAGGCAGTCATCGCCGCCGTCGCCATTGCGGCCGGCTTTACCACCGCCGCCTGGGCCGACAGCCACGGCATGACCGTGGGGGTCAGCTGGTCGAACTTCCAGGAAGAGCGCTGGAAGACCGACGAAGCCGCGATCAAGGGGGCGCTCGAAGCCGCCGGCGCGAATTACCTCAGCGCGGACGCGCAATCGTCGTCGTCCAAGCAGATCTCGGACGTCGAGAGCCTCATCGCCCAGGGCGTCGACGCGCTCATCATCCTCGCCCAGGACGCCTCGGCGATCGGGCCCGCGGTCGAAGCCGCGGCCAACGAGGGCATCCCGGTGGTCGGCTATGACCGGCTCATCGACGACAGCCGCGCCTTCTACCTGACCTTCGACAACGTCGAGGTCGGCCGGATGCAGGCCCGCGCCGTGCTCGCCGCCGCGCCCGAGGGCAACTACGTCATGATCAAGGGCTCGGCCCAGGATCCGAACGCCGACTTCCTGCGGGGCGGCCAGCAGGAAGTGCTGCAGGAAGCCATCGACAGCGGCAAGATCACCATCGTCGGCGAGGCCTACACCGACGGCTGGCTGCCCGCCAACGCGCAGCGCAACATGGAACAGATCCTGACCGCCAACGACAACAACGTCGACGCGGTGGTGGCTTCGAACGACGGCACCGCCGGCGGCGCCGTGGCGGCGCTGACCGCGCAGGGCATGGAAGGCATCCCGGTCTCCGGCCAGGACGGCGATCACGCCGCGCTGAACCGTGTCGCGCTCGGCACCCAGACCGTCAGCGTCTGGAAGGACGCGCGCGATCTCGGCCGCGCTGCGGGTGAGATTGCGGTGGCGCTGGCGTCGGGCACCGCGCCCGGCGACATCGAAGGCGCGCAGACCTGGACCTCGCCGTCGGGGACCGAGCTCACCGCCAAGTTCCTGGCGCCGGTTCCGATCACCGCCGACAACCTGACCCTCGTGGTCGATGCCGGCTGGATCACCCAGGAAGCGCTGTGCCAGGGCGTCGAGAACGGCCCGGCTCCCTGCAACTGATCGACCTGTCCCGGGACCGTCCGGGCCGGTGACCGGCCCCTGCGGCTCCCGGGATCGCCCCCGGTTTTCCGGGGCATTTCCCGGATCACGACCACGGCCGGTGCCCATTCGCGCCGGCCGACCCTGAAGCCCGACGCATGACAGGGAACGACATGTCCGACACCACAGACGCAAAGCCTGACCTGCAGGCCCGCCAGCAGCGCGGCTTCCTTGCCTCGCTGGAGATCGATCTCCGCCTGCTGGGGATGATCGGCGCCTTCATCATCATCGCGCTGGTCTTCAACATTCTCACCGGCGGGCGCTTCCTGACCCCGCGCAACATCTTCAACCTGACGATCCAGACCGTTTCCGTCGCCATCATGGCGACCGGCATGGTCTTCATCATCGTCACCCGTCATATCGACCTCAGCGTCGGCTCGCTGCTCGCCACCTGCTCGGCGGTCATGGCGATGCTGCAGACCCGCTGGCTGCTCGACATCCTCGGCCTGCCGCTGGGGCACGACATGCTGCCGTGGCTCGCCATCATCGGCGGCCTGATCGTCGGCACCGCCATCGGGGCCTTCAACGGATGGCTGGTGGGCTATCTCACCATCCCGGCCTTCATCGTGACGCTCGGCGGCCTGCTCGTCTGGCGCAACGTCGGCTGGTACCTGACCAACGGCCAGACCATCGGCCCGCTGGACGAGACCTTCCAGGCCTTCGGCGGGATCTCGGGAACGCTTGGCGAAAGCTGGTCCTGGATCGTCGGCCTGATCGCCGCCGGCGTCGCGCTCTGGGGGCTGATGGCCTCGCGCCGCACCAAGCTGGCCCACGACTTCCCGGTCAAGCCGGTCTGGGCCGAAGGCGTCGTCGCCGCCCTCGTGGTCGGCTCGATCCTCGGCTTCATCTGGATCCTGAACTCCTACGAGATCCCCGACCGGGTGATCGAGCGCCAGTTCGAGGCCCAGGGCCTGCCGGTGCCGGAGGGCTACACCGCCGCCTACGGGCTGCCGATTTCAGTCCTGCTGCTGATCGCCGTCGCCATCGTGATGACGGTGGTGGCCAGCCGGACGCGGCTGGGGCGTTACATCTTCGCCACCGGGGGCAACCCGGACGCCGCCGAACTGTCGGGGATCAACACCCGGCTGCTGACCGTCAAGGTGTTCGCGATCATGGGCTTCCTCTGCGCCCTGTCCGCGGTGGTCGCCTCGGCCCGCCTGTCGTTCCACGCCAACGACATCGGCACGCTCGACGAACTCAGGGTCATCGCCGCGGCGGTGATCGGCGGGACCGCGCTGTCGGGCGGGGTCGGCACGATCTACGGCGCCATCCTCGGCGCGCTGATCATGCAGTCCCTGCAATCGGGGATGGCGATGGTCGGCGTCGACGCGCCGTTCCAGAACATCGTCGTCGGCACCGTCCTCGTCTTCGCCGTGCTCGTCGACATCATCTATCGCCGCCGTACGGGGGACCGGAAATGACCGATACACCGCTCGTCGAACTCAACGACATCTCCATCGCTTTCGGCGGGATCAAGGCGGTGGACCACGTCACCGTCGATCTCTATCCCGGCGAGGTGGTGGGGCTGCTGGGCCACAACGGCGCCGGCAAGTCGACCCTCATCAAGTGCCTGTCCGGCGCCTACCGGAAGGACTCGGGCGAGATCAGGATCAACGGCAAGCGCGTGGAGATCAACAATCCCCGCGATGCCCGCACCCACAACATCGAGACGATCTACCAGACCCTCGCGCTGGCCGACAATCTCGATGCCTCGGCGAACCTGTTCCTCGGCCGCGAGATCGTCAGCCCGACCGGGCTGGTGAACGATGCCGCGATGGAGGCCGAAACCCGCAAGATCATGGCTCGGCTGAACCCGAACTTCCAGAAGTTCTCGGCCCCGGTCTCGGCCCTGTCGGGCGGCCAGCGGCAATCGGTGGCGATCGCCCGCGCGGTGTATTTCAACGCCAAGATCCTGATCATGGACGAACCGACCGCCGCGCTGGGCCCGCAAGAGACCCAGATGGTGGCCGACCTGATCCAGGAGCTGAAGCGCGAGGGGCTGGGGATCTTCCTCATCGACCACGACGTGCACCAGGTGAAGGAACTGTGCGACCGGGCGGCGGTGATGAAGAACGGCCGGCTGGTGGGCGTGGTCCGGGTCGCCGACGTGTCGACGGACGACCTGCTGGCGATGATCATCGCCGGCAAGTACCCCGAGCATCTCGCCGCCTGAGCGGCCGGGCGGGCGGGGCTCTGCCCCGTCCGCGCCCGCCGGGCGCGGACTCCCCGGGATATTTGGGGTCCGAAGAAGGCGGGGCGGAGGGGGTGCCCGGCGTCAGTCGCCGCGGGCGGCCTTCTCGGCGAGCCCGCCCTGGCCGGTCCGGCGTGCCAGTTCGGCCTCGATGTCGGCCAGCGTGACGCCGCGCGCGGCGCACATCACCAGCAGGTGGTAGAGCGCGTCGGCGGCCTCGGCGGTCAGCCGGCCGCGGTCGTCGCGCACCGCCTCGATCACCGCCTCGACCGCTTCCTCGCCGAATTTCTTCGCCGCGAGGCCGGGGTCCGCCAGCAGTCGCGCGGTCCAGCTTTGCGCCGGATCGCCGCCGGCCCGCGCGGCGATGGTGGCGGCGAGGGCGGCGAGAGTGCTGCCGTCGGTCATGTCAGCCTCACCGGGATGCCGGCGGCCGCCATGTGGGCCTTGGCCTCGGCGATGGAGTAGGTGCCGAAGTGGAAGATGGAGGCGGCGAGCACCGCGCTCGCGCCGCCGTCGCGGACCCCCTCGACGAGGTGATCGAGGGTGCCGACCCCGCCCGAGGCGATGACCGGGATGCCGACCGCCTCCGAGATCGCCCGGGTCAGCGGGATGTTGAACCCGGCCCTGGTGCCGTCCCGGTCCATCGAAGTCAGCAGGATCTCGCCCGCGCCCTTGGCCGCCGCGGTGACGGCGAACTCGACCGCGTCGATGCCGGTGGGCCGCCGCCCGCCATGGGTGAAGATCTCCCAGCGGCCCGGTTCGACGGTCTTGGCGTCGATGGCGCAGACGATGCACTGGCTGCCGAAGCGCAGCGCCGCCTCGGTCAGCACGTCGGGGTTGGCCACCGCGGCCGAATTGAAGCTGACCTTGTCGGCCCCCGCCAGCAGAAGGTTGCGCACGTCCTCGACCGTCCGTACGCCGCCGCCGATGGTCAGCGGCATGAAGCACTGCTCGGCGGTGCGGGTGGCGAGGTCGTACATCGTGCCGCGGTTTTCATGGGTCGCGTGGATGTCGAGGAAGCACAGCTCGTCCGCGCCGGCAGCGTCATAGGCCCGGGCCTGTTCCACCGGGTCGCCGGCATCCACGAGGTCGACGAAGTTCACGCCCTTCACCACGCGCCCGTCGGCGACGTCGAGGCAGGGGATGATGCGGGTCTTGAGCATGGGCGTCCCGGTCGCGGCGCCGCCGGACCGGCGGGCGCGGTCTTCTTAGGCCGCGGGCCGGGACGATGCAATCGGAGGTCCGGCCTATCCCGATGCGCCGCGGCGCTGTCCGGCCGGGCCGCGGCGCCCGGCCGCCCGGCGTGCCATGACCGGACAGCAACAGGGAGAACCGAGTCATGGCCTTTATCGATTCCGACAGCCATCTCTCCGCCGCGGCGACGCCTCCCGTCGCGGGCCGGAGCGGCGACCGCGGGCCGGGCGCCGGGGTCTGGATCCTGCCGTCCGTCGTGCTGGGCGCGCTGCTCTGGGGCGTCGGGATCGCGGCGCTGGTCTGAGCCGGCCCCTAGCGCAGCGCCGCCAGCGCTTCGGCGAGGTCGATGGCGCCGTCGTAGAGCGCCCGGCCCGAGATCGCCCCGGCGATCACGCCGGTGTCCCGCAGCGCTAGGAGATCGGCCAGCGACGCCACGCCGCCCGAGGCGATCACCGGGATCGAGACCGCCCGCGCCAGCGCCTCGGTGGCGGCGACGTTCGGCCCCTGCATCGCGCCGTCGCGGTCGATGTCGGTGTAGATGATCGCGGCGACGCCGGCATCCTCGAAGGAGCGGGCGAGGTCGGTGGCCCGGACCTCGGTCTCCTCGGCCCAGCCCTTGGTCGCGACCCGGCCCTTGCGGGCGTCGATCCCGACAGCCACCCGGCCGGGGAAGGCGGCGGCGGCCTCGCGGACCAGCGCCGGGTTCTCGACCGCGACGGTGCCGAGGATCACCCGCGCCAGGCCCTTGTCGAGCCAGCCCTCGATGGTGGCCATGTCGCGGATGCCGCCGCCGAGCTGGGCCGGGGTGCCGGGGCAGGCGGCGAGGATCGCCTCGACCGCGGCGGCGTTGACCGGCGCGCCGGCGAAGGCCCCGTTCAGGTCCACGAGGTGCAGCCAGTCGCAGCCCGCCGCGACGAAGGCGCGGGCCTGGGCGGCCGGGTCGTCGTTGAACACCGTGGCCTTGTCCATCTCGCCGCGCAGCAGCCGCACGGCCTGGCCGTCCTTGAGGTCGATGGCGGGGTAGAGGATCATGGGCATCTCCGGCGTCAGGTGGGTCGGCGGGCGGCGGTTGGGCGGGCTTTGGCACGGGCCGCGCCGGGACGCAACGTCAGGGCCGGAAACCGGCGCCGTCCGACCTTACGTCAGACTTGTGGGGATGCCGCCGCCGGCGCATCTTCGCGCCACGTTCCGGGAGGAGGACCCCAATGAAACGCATCATCCTCGCGCTTGCCGCGCTGGTCGCCACCGCCGGCATCGCCGCGGCGGACCCGATCGAAGGCATGTGGCGCACCACCGCCGACGACAACGGCAACAGCGGCCTGATCCGGGTCGGCCCGTGCTCGAACAACATGGCGCAGTATTGCGGCGTGCTGGAGCAGGCCTTCGATTCGAGCGGCAACCCGATGCAGAGCCCGAACGTCGGCCGCATCATCATCTCGCAGACCGAACCGCAGGGCGGCGGCGAGTATCGCGGCAAGGTCTACTCCCCCGACCGGGACAAGACCTACAATTCGCGGCTCGTGCTGAGCGGCAACACGCTCGCGGTGTCGGGCTGCGTGCTCGGGATCTGCCGCGACGGCGGCACCTGGACCCGGGCCAACTGAGACCCGGCGGCCTGCGTCGGCGGACGGGACCGGCAGTCCCGCCGCCGGTCCGGTCCATCCGGCGGCACGCCCTGGCAGAACGGTATGCCATGGTGTGCCGCTAAATCATTGTCACGAATGATTTTTTTCTTGGAAATCGGGAAAATCCCGCTAGGGTCCGCCGCGACAACGGCTATTCCTGCCACAGCGGACCCGCCACGCGATGCCTCCTCTTGCTGACCATCCGTTACGCTACGAGCTTGCCAACGAGCTTCACGCCCGTCCGTTCCCGGCCGTCTCGGCGCCGGGCCGCGCGGCCTATCTCGCTCTGAAACCGGCGGAAAACGCCGCCGGGCGCGACCGCGAGGCGGACCGCGCCCACCTCGTGAAACTGCTCGACCGCTTCGGCGCCAAGCATCCGGGGCCCGGCGCGACGCATTTCTTCGGCACCCTCGGCAAGCACCGGCTGAAGTGGGAATCGCATACCGAGTTCGTCACCTACACGATCTTCGGCGAGGGCGTCGCCGACCGGCCATTCGATGCCGAGACCTTCAAGGTGTTTCCCGAGGACTGGCTGGCCGAGGCGCCGGGCACCCGGCTGACCTCGGCGCTGATCCGGATCGAGGAGATGACCGACGAGGCCGCGGTGCCGCAGAAGACCCGCGAGTGGTTCATCCCGGAGAGCCTCGCCATCAGCCGGGTTCTCGACGACCAGATGATCCTTGCCGGCGATTTCCGCATCGATACCGGCGGCCACATGCGGTTCGCGATCTTCGCCCGGCCCGGCACCGGCGACCGGCGGCTGGGCCGGGTGGTGCAGCGGCTGTGCGAGATCGAGACCTACAAGGCGATGGCGATGCTCGGCCTTGTCCGGGCCCGGTCGCTGTCGGGCAAGATGAAGCAGCTCGACGACCGGCTGTCGGCGCTGATGTCGGACATGGCCGGCCAGTCCGCCAGCCCCGACGAGACCCTGAACGGGCTGCTGGCGATCTCGGCGGAGATCGAGAAGATGGTCGCCGATTCGGCCTTCCGGTTCGGCGCGACCGAGGCCTACGAGACCATCGTGAACGAGCGGATCCGGGTGCTGCGCGAGGAACGCTACGGCGGCCGCCAGACCTTCGGCGAATTCATGATGCGCCGTTTCGACCCGGCGATGCGGACGGTGAAATCGACCGAACGCCGGCTGAACGCGATGTCGAGCCGGGCGATCCGGGCGGGCGACCTGCTGCGCACCCGGGTGGACGTGGACCGGTCGGCGCAGAACCAGAAGCTGCTCGAAAGCATGGACCGCCGGTCCGACCTGCAACTGCGGCTGCAGCGGACGGTGGAAGGGCTCAGCGTCGTGGCGATCAGCTATTACGCGGTCAACCTCGCGGTCTACGTTCTCGGCCCGCTGGGCGATGCGGTGGGGGTCGGCAAGGTCGTGCTCACCGCCGGGATCACGCCGCTGGTGATCCTTGCGGTCTGGTGGATGATCCGCTCGATACGCAAATCGATGCACTGACCCGGAGCCGGTTCGCGGCGGTGCGGATGGATGCGGTGACAGCGCCCGCGCGGCGGTTGAGGAAGGGGTTTCTGCGATGACCGCTACGCCGGTGTTCCCGTTTGCCGCGCCGGGCCGGGTCGAGCACGGCGGCGACCTGCCGGCGGAGGCGGACCTCGTGGTCATCGGCGGCGGCGTCGCGGGCGTCGCCACCGCGCTTTTCGCGGCGCGGCGCGGGCTGCGGGTGGTGCTCTGCGAGAAGGGCCGGATCGCGGCCGAGCAGTCGGGCCGCAACTGGGGCTGGATCCGGCAGCAGGCCCGCGACCCGGACGAGTTGCCGATCATGATCGAGGCGAACCGGCTGTGGCGGAGCCTCGCGCCGGAGCTCGACACCGACATCGGCCTGACCGTCAGCGGCGTGACCTACCTTGCCCGCAAGCCGGCCGATCTCGACGACTTCGCCCGCTGGATGCCCCATGCCGAGGCGCACGGGCTCGACACCCGCCTGTTCGGCCGCGACGAGGCCGAGCGGCTGTTCCCCGGCGCCGGCTGGATCGGCGGCATGACGACGCCGTCCGACATGCGGGCCGAGCCGTGGCGGGCGGTGCCGGCGCTGGCGCGGCTGGCGGCGCGGGACGGGGCGGTGCTGCGCGAGGGCTGCGCCGTGCGTGCGCTGGACATGGCGGGCGGCAGGGTCGCCGGGGTGGTCACCGAGGCGGGCCGGGTGCGCGCCGGGGCGGTGGCCCTTTGCGCCGGGGCCTGGTCGCGGCTGTTCCTCGCGCGCCACGGCATCGGCCTGCCGCAGCTCTCGGTGCGGGCGAGCGTCGGCGCGACCCGGCCGCTGCCGCCGGTGCATGACGGCGGCGCGGTGGACGACCGGCTCGCGTTCCGGCGGCGGGCCGACGGCGGCTATACCCTTGCCCCGGCCAGCTACCACGACCTGTTCATCGGCCGCGATGCGCTGCGCTCCTTCGCGACCTTCCTGCCGCATTTCTTGGCCGATCCGTGGAACACCGGGCTGCGGCTCGCTGCCCCCGCCGGCTGGCCCGACGCCTGGGGCACGCCGCGGCGCTGGAGCGAGGACCGGCAAAGCCCGTTCGAGCGGACGCGGATCCTGAACCCGCCGCCGAATTTCGGCCGGCTCGACGCGGTGCGGCGGACCTTCGCCCGGGCGTTCCCCGGTCTCGGCCCGGTCCGGTTCGCCGCGCGCTGGGCCGGGATGATCGACGTGACACCGGACGTCGTGCCGGTGCTCGGCCCGGTCGGACCCGAGGGGCTGTGGATCGCCACCGGCCTGTCCGGGCACGGCTTCGGCATCGGCCCGGCGATCGGCCGGGTTCTCGCCGACCTCGTCGCCGGGCGGCCGGCGGGGCACGACCTGTCCCGGTTCCGCCACGGCCGGTTCACCGACGGCACGCCGATCCGGCACGGGCCGACGATCTGACCCCCGGCGGGACGCAATCCGGCTTGTCCTTTCGTCCCCGCGCCCCCAAGTCTGGCACGACAGACCGGGAGGATGCCGTGCCGATCAAGAACCGCTTCGCCGAATTGCACGACGACATCACGACGTGGCGGCACGATCTGCACAGCCACCCCGAGATCCTGTTCGACACCCACCGGACGGCGGCGCTGGTCGCCGCGAAGCTGCGCGAGTTCGGCTGCGACGAGGTGGTCGAGGGGATCGGCCGGACCGGGGTCGTGGGCGTGATCCGCGGCCGGTCCACCGCGTCGGGCCGGACCGTCGGGCTGCGCGCCGACATGGACGCCCTGCCGATCCACGAACAGACCGGGCTGCCCCACGCCTCGCAGGTGCCCGGCGCGATGCATGCCTGCGGCCATGACGGGCATACCGCCATGCTGCTCGGTGCGGCGCGTTACCTCGCCGAGACCCGCAACTTCAATGGCACCGCGGTGGTCATCTTCCAGCCCGCCGAGGAGGGCGGCGGCGGCGGCCGGGAGATGTGCGAAGACCGGCTGATGGAGCGCTGGGGGATCGACGAGGTCTAC
>JBFKOW010000108.1:0-12497 GCA_041628615.1 Paracoccaceae bacterium
GCTGCTCGATCCGCTGGGCAACTTCGGCTCGATGGACGGCGACAACCCGGCAGCGATGCGCTACACCGAGGTCCGTATGGCGAAGGTGGCGCAATACCTCGTCGCCGACATCGACAAGGAAACCGTCGACTTCCAGGACAACTACGACGGCAAGGACCGCGAGCCGACGGTCCTGCCGGCGCGATTTCCGAACATGCTGGTCAACGGCGCCGGCGGCATCGCCGTGGGCATGGCCACCAACATCCCGCCGCACAACCTCGGCGAGGTCTGCGACGCGACGCTGGCGCTGATCGAGAACCCCGACCTCGAATCCGAGGACCTGATCGAATACATCCCCGGCCCCGACTTCCCGACCGGCGGGCTGATGCTGGGCCGGTCCGGCGCGCGCAAGGCCTATCTCGAGGGGCGCGGCAGCGTCATCATGCGCGCCCGCACCCATACCGAGGAACTGCGCAAGGACCGCTGGGCCATCGTCATCGACGAGATCCCCTATCAGGTGAACAAGGCCACGATGATCGACCGCATCGCCGAGGCCGCCCGCGAGAAGCGGATCGAGGGCATCGCCCACGTGCAGGACGAAAGCGACCGGCACGGGGTGCGGGTGGTGATCGAGCTGAAACGCGACGCGACCCCCGACGTGGTGCTGAACCAGCTTTACCGCTTCACCCCGATGCAGACCTCGTTCGGCTGCAACATGCTGGCGCTGAACGGCGGCCGGCCCGAGACGCTGACGCTGCGCCGGTTCCTGACCGCCTTCATCGACTTCCGCGAGGATGTCGTCGCCCGGCGCACCGCGCACCTGCTGCGCAAGGCCCGCGAGCGCAGCCACATCCTGTGCGGCCTCGCGGTGGCGGTGTCGAACGTCGACGAGGTGGTGGCGACGATTCGCGCCTCCGCCGACGCCGCCGAGGCCCGCGACAGGCTGATGACCCGGCGCTGGCCCGCCGCCGACATCGCCGGCTACATCCGGCTGATCGACGACCCGACCCACACGATGAACGAGGACGGGACCTACAATCTGTCCGAGACCCAGGCCCGCGCGATCCTCGAATTGCGGCTCCAGCGGCTGACCCAGATCGGCGTCAAGGAGGTCACCGACGAACTCGAGGACCTCGCCGCGAAAATCAAGGACTACCTCGAGATCCTCGGTTCGCGCGACCGGATCATGGCGATTATCGCCGACGAGCTGCGCGAGGTGAAGGAGCTGTTCGCCGTGCCGCGCCGGACCGAGATCATCGACTGGTCCGGCGACATGGAGGACGAGGACCTCATCGAGCGCGAGGACATGGTCGTCACCGTCACCGCCGGCGGCTACATCAAGCGCACCGCGCTGGCCGATTTCCGCGCCCAGAAGCGCGGCGGCAAGGGTTTGTCGGGGATGCAGACCAAGGAAGAGGACGTGGTCACCACGCTCTTCGTGGCCAACACCCACACGCCGCTGCTGATCTTCACCACCGACGGCATGGCCTACAAGCTCAAGACCTGGCGGCTGCCGCTCGGGTCGCGGACCTCGAAGGGCAAGGCGGTGGTCAACATCCTACCGATCCCGACCGGCGTGTCGGTCGCGGCGATCCTGCCCATCGACCGGGACGAGGATCACTGGGACGAGTTGCAGATCGTCTTCGCCACGTCGCAGGGCGATGTCCGCCGCAACGCGCTGTCCGATTTCACCAACGTGAAGTCGAACGGCAAGATCGCGATGCGGCTGCCCGAGGACGGCTCGGTCAGCCTGGTCAACGCGCGGATCTGCTCGGAAGACGACGACGTGATGCTGGTCACCGATTCCGGCCGCGCGATCCGCTTCCCGACCACCGAGGTCCGGGTGTTCAAGGGCCGCGATTCGACCGGGGTGCGGGGCGTGCGGCTGCAGAACGGCGACAAGGTGGTGTCGATGGCGGTGATCCGCCACTTCGAGGCCAGCCCCGAGGAGCGCGCCGCCTACCTCAAGATGCGCCGGGCGATGGCCGGGATCACCGAGGAGGCCGAAACCGAGGCCGACGACGAGGAGGCCGCGGTGCCCGGCGAACTCGGCCCCGAGCGCTATGCCGAGATGTCGGCGGCCGAGAACCTGATCCTGACGCTGACCGCGAAGGGCGCGGGCAAGCTCACCTCCTCGCACGACTACCCGGTGCGCGGGCGCGGCGGGCTCGGCGTCACCGCCTGGGAGAAGCGGATGCAGACCGGGCGGATCATCGCCTCGTTCCCGGTCGAGATGGACGACCAGGTGATGCTGGTGACCTCCACCGGGCAGTCGATCCGGGTGCCGGTCGACGGCATCTCGTTCCGGTCGCGCAGCGCCGGCGGGGTCAAGGTCTTCAATACCCGCGCCGGGGAAGAGGTGGTCAGCGTCGCCTGGATCGCCGACCAGGGCGACGAGGACGACACCGAGGCCGCAGGACCGGACACCGGCGGCTCGGAAGGCTGACCGCCGCAGGTCCGGCCCGACGACCGCTCGTCCCCCAAGGCCCATCGAAGGTGGCGTTTTGGGCGCAAGCGCGACTTGTGTTACCCTCCCGGCCACAAGGTGAGGGAGGGGTTCACATGCATCGCAGTCTTGTCGGAGTGTCCTTGACGGCACTCCTGCTTTCCGGTTCCGTTTCGGCCGAGGGTCTGAGCTACGTCGACGCCGGCTACAATTTCACGCGGCTCACCAACGGGTCCGACGAATTCGACGTGTCCAGCTTCGGCGGCCAGGCCGAACTGAGCTTCGGCCGCGGCTTCGTCGGAATCGGCCTTCTGCGCAGCGATTTCGACAACGATTTCCAGATCACGATCTCGTCCCTCGAAGGCGGGTACGAAGTGGTGCCGCGGTTCTAAGTCGCGGCGGGGTTCGAACGGTTCGACTTCGACGGCAACACCGACGACACCATCTATGTCGGCGGCGAATACATGGGCGACGCCTTCACCGCCGGGATCGGCGTTATCCGCTACGAGGACGAGGAAACCGCCACGCTGCTTTACGGCGGCTTCACCCCGGCACCGGGCACGCTGGTCTACGGCGGCGTCACGGCCTACAGCGACAGCGACGACAACGAACTGCTGCTCGGGGTCGATTACCGGGCTGGGCCGCTCGAGATCGACAGCTTCCTGGTCTCGTTC
This sequence comes from Paracoccaceae bacterium, assembly GCA_041628615.1. GTDB lineage: Bacteria > Pseudomonadota > Alphaproteobacteria > Rhodobacterales > Rhodobacteraceae > JAMWZF01. The sequence continues at coordinate 3,100 of JBFKOW010000108.1, forward strand.
ACCGAATCGAACGACTGCTTCTTCGTGCTCGACGGATGGTACTACTTCGGCGGCGGGATCAGTTCGCGCATGGACATGCGTGGCGGACTTTCGGTGGCCCGGCTGGACTTCGGAAACACCGTGACCTCGACCGAGATCAAGGCCGGGATCGAGGTGTCCGAGAACGTCTGGCTGGACGCCGGAGTCGGCCGCATTTCGGGCGATTTCGACGATGTCGACACGTTCTCGGTCGGGATCAACATGGAGCTGGGCGACCGGCGGCTGCTCGGGAACCGGATCCGCGACAACCAGCGCTACCTGATGGAATCGCTGTTTTTCTTCTGATCCGCGCCTGGCGACACGGCCCCCGGCGGGCCGCCGCGCCCGGCGGCCCCTTTCCCGTGCGCCCGCTGCGGGGTAAACGGCGGCCATGACCGATCGCACCCTTCATATCGTCGGCGGCGGGCTTGCCGGGTCCGAGGCCGCATGGCAGGCCGCCGAGGCCGGCATCGACGTGGTCCTGCACGAAATGCGGCCCGCCGTGGAAACCTTCGCCCACCGCACCGGCGACTTCGCCGAGATGGTCTGTTCCAACTCGTTCCGCTCGGACGACGACGAGCAGAACGCCGTCGGGCTGCTGCACTGGGAGATGCGCGCTGCGGGCGGGCTGATCATGGAGATGGCCGACCTGAACCGGCTGCCCGCCGGCGGCGCGCTGGCGGTGGACCGCGACGCGTTCTCGGCCGCGGTGACCGCCCGGCTGCGCGCCCATCCGCGGATCGCCTTCGCACCCGGCGAGATCACAGCGCTGCCCAGTGAGGGGCACTGGATCATCGCCACCGGACCGCTGACCTCGGGCGCGCTGGCCGAGGCGATCCGGGCCGAGACCGGGGCCGAGGCGCTGGCCTTCTTCGACGCCATCGCCCCCATCGTCTATGCCGACACGATCGACATGGGCGTGGCCTGGCTGCAGTCCCGCTACGACAAGGGCGCGACCGAAGAAGAACGCACCGCCTACATCAACTGCCCGATGGACCGCGCCCAGTACGAGGCCTTCATCGATGCCCTGCTCGCCGCCGACAAGACCGAGTTCAAGCCCGGCGAGACCGCCGGCTACTTCGACGGCTGCCTGCCGATCGAGGTGATGGCCGAACGCGGCCGCGAGACCCTGCGCCACGGACCGATGAAGCCCGTGGGGCTCACCAACCCGCACGCGCCCGACGTGAAGCCGCACGCCGTGGTGCAGCTGCGGCGGGACAACGCGCTGGGCACGCTCTACAACATCGTCGGCTTCCAGACGAAGATGAAATACGGCGCGCAGGCGGATGTTTTTCGCATGATTCCGGGGCTTTCCGAGGCGAAATTCGCGCGGCTTGGCGGCATCCACCGCAACACCTTCCTGAACTCGCCGACGCTTCTCGACGGCCAGATGCGGCTGCGCAGCCGGCCCCATGTCCGCTTCGCCGGGCAGATCACCGGGGTCGAGGGCTACGTGGAGAGCGCCGCGATGGGCCTTCTCGCGGCCCGGCTCGCGGTGGCCGAGATCCGCGGCAGGCACCTTCCCCCGGTGCCCGCCAGCACCGCCACCGGGGCACTGGTCCATCACATCACCGGCGGCGCGGAGGCGAAGACGTTCCAGCCGATGAACGTCAACTTCGGGCTGTTCCCGCCGGTCGACGGGCTGCGCGCCGGGCGGCGCGGGCGCAAGGACCGCTACAAGGCCTATACCGACCGGGCCAAGGCCGACTGGCGGGACTGGCTCGACGCCACGGTGGACGGGGCGCGGGCCGCGGAATAGCCTGCCGCCATGACCAAGGGTCCGATGCAGCCGCAGCTCTGGACGCCCCGCCCGGTGGCGGAGACGGTCGAAGTCTACCGCGACTGGGCCGCGACCTACGACGCCGACGTGACCGGCAAGGGCTATCACACCCCCACCCGGATCGCCCGCGCGCTGGCGGGGCACCTGCCGCCGGGCCGGCCGATCCTCGATTTCGGCTGCGGGACCGGGCTGTCGGGGGCGGCGCTGAAGGCCGCCGGGCTGGGCCCCATCGACGGCACCGACATCACCGACGCGATGGTGGACCGGGCCCGCGACAAGGGGATCTACCGCACGCTCCGGGTCGGCGAGCCCGGCGCCGTTCCGGCCGAACCGGGCAGGTATGACGCGATCGTCGCCGCCGGGGTCATCAGCCTCGGCGCCGCGCCGCCCGAAACCCTCGACCTGCTGATCGCCGCGCTCGGCCCCGGCGGCCTGATCGCGCTGTCCTTCAACGACCCGACGCTGGAGGACGGCAGCTACGATACCAGGCTGTCGGCGCTGCTCGACAGCGGCGTGGTCCTGCTGCTCAGCCGCGACCACGGTCCCCATCTCGACGACATGGAGATGGGGTCGGACGTCATCCTGCTCCGCCGCCCGTGATCACCCGCTTCGCGCCCTCGCCCACCGGCCGGCTGCACCTCGGCCACGCCTTCTCGGCGCTCACCGTCTGGGCGCTCGCCACCGCCGCCGAGGGGACCGCGCTGCTGCGGATCGAGGACAACGACAGCACCCGCGCCCGCCCGGAATACGAGACCGCGATCTACGAGGACCTGCACTGGCTCGGGCTCGACTGGCCCGAGCCGGTGCGGCGGCAGTCCGAACACGCCGCCGACTACGCCGCCGCGCTCGACCGGCTGGCCGTCCGGGGGCTGGTCTACCCCTGTTCCTGCAGCCGGGGCCGGATCATGGCCGAGGGCGGCACCCCGGGGATCGAGGGGATCGTCTATCCCGGCACCTGCCGGGGCCGCGCGATGGAGTCGGCGCGGCCGGGCGACGCGCTGCGGCTCGACCTCGGCGCCGCGCTCGCCGCCGCCGGCCCTCTGCCCGGCTACACCGAGACCGGGCCGCGGCACGCCGGGACCCATGCCGTCGACGCCGCCGCCCTGATGCGGGACTTCGGCGACCCGATCTACCGGCGGCGGATCACCGGCGACACGGCCTACCTGTTCGCATGTCCCCACGACGACCACGCCCAGCAGGTCACCCACGTGGTGCGGGGGATGGACCTCTGGACCACCACCCCGCTCTTCGTGCTCCTGCAGGTGCTGATGGACTGGCCGGTTCCGGTGTTCCACCACCACGAACTGGTCACCGACGGGACCGGGCGGCGGCTGGCCAAGGTCGACCAGTCGCGCGCGCTGGCCGCCTACCGGGACGACGGGAGGACACCGGACGACATCCGCCGGCTGGTGGGTCTGCAGGGCCTTCTTCGGACCTGAAATATCCCCGCCGGAGGCCCCGGGACTCAGGGCGCGACCGGGGCCATCAGCTCGACCTCGTCGCCCGCCGCGACCGAGGTGTAGAAACAGCTCTTGCGGTTGGTGTGGCAGGCCGGGCCGGTCTGGCGGACCACCGCGAGCAGGCAGTCACGGTCGCAATCGACCCGCAGATCGACAAGCTCCTGCGCGTGGCCGCTGGTCTCGCCCTTGACCCAGAACGCCTGCCGGGACCGGGACCAGTAGGTCATCCGGCGGCTTTCGAGGGTCCGCGTCACCGCCGCGGCGTTCATCCAGGCCACCATCAGGACCATGCCGGTCCCCTCCTCCTGCACCACGCAGGGAACGAGGCCGGCCGCGTCGTAGCGGAGCGTCGCGGGATCGAAGGTCATGGCAGTTTTCCTTTGCAAGCCGGGCCGCCCGCCATATCTATGGGAGAGATCGCGGGAGAACAAAGCGCAATGGCCGATGCCGACCTGATCAGCCTCTATTCGTCGCGGATTCTCGCGCTGACGACGGCGATTCCGCGGCTGGGGCGGCTCGACGCGCCGACCGCGACGGTGAAGAAACGCTCGCCGCTCTGCGGCTCCACTGTGACCGTGGACCTCGTGGTGCGCGACGGGGTGATCGCCGATTACGCCCAGGACGTGAAGGCCTGCGCCCTCGGACAGGCGGCGGCGGCGATCATGGGGGCGAACGTGGTGGGCCGGACCCGGGCCGAGGTCGAACGCGCCCGCGACGAACTGCGCGCCATGCTGACCGAGGGCGGCCCGGTGCCGCAGCCACCCTTCGACGGGCTCGAGGTGCTGAAACCGGCGGCCGAGTTCCGCAATCGCCACGCCTCGATCCTGCTGGCCTACGACGCCACCGCCGAAGCCTTCGCCGAGGCCGAAAGCGCCGCCTGACCCCGGCAGCGCGGCCCACGAACCCACCTGCAAAAGAAAAGGCCGCCGCGCATCCGGGCGGATGGCGGCGGCAGGAAGAGCACGTCCCGCGGGGACTCCGGCACCTTCGGGGCTCCGGGGAGGCAGACCCCGGAACGGCACGCGCGGCCCCTTGGGACAGGCAGGGCGGCGCGGCGATGACCGTCGGCGGACTTGGGACAGGACCGACGGGGAAGGCCCGGCACGGGTGTGCAGGCAGAACTCTCAGAGCAGTCCGGGCAGGGACACCCCGACACAGAGCATCGCGAACACCGCAAGCGCGCCGATGGCATCGGGCAGGAGCGTGTCGCGGGACCGCAAGATCACCTCTTTCAACTCCTTCGCCATCGTCGTGCCCTCCTGCGGTGCGTCGCCTCTTGTTGCCTCTTTGTTCCACATGGTTAACAGCGAGTAAAGAACTTTTTGAGAACATCGGAGAACATTTTGCGATCCGACGGCCGGTGCGGCGGCATCGGTCCCGCTAACCGACCGAAATCAAACGGATCGCCCGGTCCTGTTCCATCAGCCAGAGCAGCGTCCGGGCCGCTTCGCCCCGGGGCGAGGCCAGCGCCGGGTCATCGGACAAGAGCTTGCGCGCGTCGGCCTGCGCCACCGCCATCAGCCCGGCCTGGCGTTCGAGATCGGCGATGCGGAACCGCGGCAGGCCCGACTGCGCGGTGCCGAGCACGTCGCCCGCCCCGCGCATCGCCAGGTCCTCCTCGGCGATGCGGAACCCGTCCTCGGTCTCGCGCAGGATCTCCAGCCGGCGGCGGCCGCCCTCGCTCAAGGGCGGCTGGAACATCAGCAGGCAGGTCGACTGCGCCGCGCCCCGACCCACCCGGCCGCGCAACTGGTGCAGCTGGGCCAGGCCGAAGCTCTCGGCCCGCTCGATCACCATGATCGAGGCATCGGGCACGTTCACCCCCACCTCGATCACCGTGGTCGCCACCAGCACCTTTGTGTCACCCGCAACGAATCGGGCCATCGCGGCGTCCTTGTCCTCGGGCGGCATCTGGCCGTGGACCAGCCCGACGACCCCCTCGCCCAGCACCGCGCGCAACCGCTTGAACCGGTCTTCGGCGGCGGTCAGGTCGCTGACCTCGGATTCGTCCACCAGCGGGCAGACCCAGTAGGCCTGCCGGCCCTCGGCCACCGCCTGCCGCAGCCGCTCGACCACCTCGTCGATCCGCCCCGCCGAGATCAGCGCGGTGGTGACCGGCTTGCGGCCCGGCGGCTTCTCGTCCAGCACCGAGACATCCATGTCGCCGTATTGCGCGAGGCTGAGCGACCGCGGGATCGGCGTCGCGGTCATCACCAGCACGTCGACCCCGGCCCCCTTCCCGGCCAGTTCCATCCGCTGCGCCACCCCGAAGCGGTGCTGTTCGTCCACCACCGCCAGCCGCAGGTCGCGGAACGCGACATCCGCCTGGAACACCGCATGGGTGCCGACGAGGATGTCGATCGCCCCCTCCGCCAGCGCCGCCAGCTTCGCCGCCCGGGCGGCGCCCTTGTCGCGCCCGGTCAGGATCTCGAGCCGGACCCCGGCCGCCTCGGCCAGCGGGGCGAGCCCCTCGTGATGCTGGCGGGCGAGGATCTCGGTCGGGGCCATCATCACCCCCTGCCCGCCCGCCTCCACCGCGACCAGCAGCGCCATCAGCGCCACCAGCGTCTTGCCCGCGCCGACATCGCCCTGCAGCAGCCGGTTCATCCGCCGCGCCGATCCCATGTCGGCGGCGATCTCGGCGATGGCGCGGGTCTGGGCGCCGGTGGGCGCATAGGGCAGCGAGGCGAGCACCCTGTCGCGCAGCGCGCCGGTCCCGGAAGTGACGGTGCCGCGCAGGCCGCGGGTGCGGGCGCGGGCCAGCGCGAGGGTCAACTGGTGCGCCAGCAACTCGTCATAGGCGAGCCGCTGCCGCGCCGGGGCGGTGGCAGCGAGGTCGGCATTCGAGGCCGGGGCATGGGCGGCCAGCAGCGCCGCGCGCCAGCCGGGCCAGCCCTCGCGCACCTTCAACGCCGGGTCGATCCATTCGTCGAGCTCCGGCGCCCGGTCGAGCGCGCTGCGGGTCGCCTTGAACAGGGTCTTCTGAGCGATGCCGCCATGCTGGACGTAGACCGGCTCGAAGGCGGGGATGTCGCGGGCGGCGTCCGGGGTGACGATGTGGTCGGGGTGGCTCATCTGCGCCATGCCGTCGAACAGCTCCACCTTGCCCGACACCACCCGGCGCTGCCCGGTCGGCAGTTGCTGGCGCAGCCAGTCGGTTCGGGCGTGGAAGAACACCAGCGTGAACTCGGTCTCGGCGTCGCGGACATGGACCCGGTAGGGCCGGTTGCGGCCCGAGGGCGGGCGGTGCATCCCGATCTCCACCTCCACCGTCGCCATCGCCGGCAACACGAGGTCGCGGATCGTGGTCCGCCGCCGCCGGTCGACCCCGGCATAGGGCAAGGCGAAGACGAGGTCTCGGGGCTTCTCGATCCCGGCGCGGGCGAGGGTCTGCGCCGTCTTCGGGCCGATCCCGTCGAGACTGTCGAGCGCGCCGAACAGCGGCCAGAGGATCGCCGGGCGGCCGGTCATGCCTGCCCGATCAGGGCGAGCCAGCCGTCCTCGTCCAGCGTCTCGATCCCCAGTTCGGCGGCCTTCCTGGCCTTCGACCCGGCCCCCGGACCGGCGACGAGCAGGTCGGTCCGGGCGCTGACCGAGCCCGAGACCTTGGCGCCCAGCGCCTCGGCCCGGGCCTTGGCCTCGGCCCGGGTCATCTTCTCCAGCGTGCCGGTGAAGACGATGGTCTTGCCGGCGACCGGGCTGTCGGTGGCGGCGCGCTCGGCCGCCTGCGGGGCGAGCTGCGCCACCAGCCGGTCGATCGACGCGCGCTCGGCCTCCTGCGCGAAGGTGGTGACGAGCGAGCGGGCCATCACCGGGCCGACCCCGTCGATCCCGGTCAGGTCGTCCCATTCCGGGCCTTCCCCGGCGCGGGCCGCCGTCATCGCGGCCTCGAAGGCGTCCCAGGTGCCGTAATGGGTGGCCAGAAGCCGGGCGCCGCTTTCGCCCACGTGGCGGATGCCCAAGGCGAAGATCAGCCGGGCCAGCGGAATGTCCCGTTTCTCGGCGATCGCCCGGAACAGGTTCGCGGCGCTCTTCTCGCCCCAGCCCTCGCGGTTCTTCAACTGGGTCAGGCAGCCGGGGCCATGGCGGTCCTCCAGCGTGAAGATGTCCGCCGGCTCGCGGATCCAGCCGTCGCGGTGGAACTCCTCGACCAGCTTCGCGCCCAGCCCCTCGATGTCGAAGGCGGCGCGGGAGACGAAATGCTTGAGCTTCTCGACCGCCTGCGCCGGGCAGATCAGGCCGCCGGTGCAGCGCCGCACCGCGTCGCCCTCCTCGCGCACGGCATCCGATCCGCAGTCCGGGCAGACCGTCGGAAAGACGTAAGGCGCTGCGCCATCGGGCCGCTGCGACAGGTCCACGTCGGCCACCTTCGGGATCACGTCGCCGGCGCGGTAGACCTGCACCCAGTCGCCCACGCGGATGTCCTTGCCGCCGCGGATCGGCTCGCCCTTGGCGCCGCGGCCGGCGATGTAGTCCTCGTTGTGCAGCGTCGCATTCGACACCACCACACCGCCCACCGTGACCGGGGTCAGCCGGGCCACCGGGCTGAGCGCGCCGGTGCGGCCGACCTGGATGTCGATCGCCTCGAGCCGGGTCCAGGCCAGTTCGGCGGGGAACTTGTGGGCGATGGCCCAGCGCGGGGTGGTGGAGCGGAAGCCCAGCCGCTCCTGAAGCCGCAGGTCGTCGACCTTGTAGACCACGCCGTCGATGTCGTAGCCCAGCGTCGCGCGCTGCGCCTCGATCCGGGCGTAGTGGGCCAGCATCTCCTCGACACCGGCGCAGAGCACGGTCAGCGGGTTGACCGCGAAACCCCACGCCGCCAGCCGCTCCAGCGCGCCGGTCTGGGTGGCGAAGACGGGGTCGCTCACCTCGCCCCAGGCATAGGCGAAGAAGCGCAGCGGCCGGGCGGCGGTAATCTTCGGGTCGAGCTGGCGCAGCGAACCCGCGGCGGCGTTGCGCGGGTTGGCGAAGGTCTTGCCGCCGGTTTCGGCCTGCCGCGCGTTCAGCGCCTCGAAATCGGCGTGGCTCATGTAGACCTCGCCGCGCACCTCGAGCACCGCCGGCGCGCCGTCGATCCGCTCGGGGATGTCGTCCACGGTGCGGGCGTTGGCGGTCACGTTCTCGCCCACCGCGCCGTCGCCCCGGGTCGCCGCCTGCACCAGCGCGCCGTCCTCGTAGCGCAGGCTGAGGCTGAGCCCGTCGATCTTGGGTTCGGCGGTGTAGGCCAGCGGGTCGTCTTCGCTGCTGCCGAGATACTTGCGGACCGAGCGGTCGAACTCGCGCACGTCCTCTGCGTCGAAGGCATTGGCCAGCGACAGCATCCGCTGCGCGTGGCGGACCTTGCCGAAGCCCTCGGCAGGGGCGGCGCCCACCGCGTCGGACGGGCTGTCGCTGCGCTTGAGATGGGGAAAGCGGGCCTCGATCGCGGCGTTGCGCCGTTTCGCGGCGTCGTAGTCGGCGTCGCTGATCTCGGGCGCGTCCTCGGCGTGGTAGGCCCGGTTGGCTCGGTGCAGCAGGCCGGCCAGCCGGTCGAGCTCGGCACGGGCCGACGCCTCGTCGAGCTGATCGATATCGCGCGTGTCGGACCCCGCCATCGCCGCCTCCTCCGGATCGCCGTGCTGGAGGGAGTGTTAGGGGCGCGCCCGGCGGGCGTCCAGTCCGGCGCATGTCGCCGCCGCGCGTGGAGCCTCCGCGCGGGGGACCGCACGGCGCGAAGCCCGCGCGCCCCCTGCCCTCGCCGGCCCGCCCCGAAGACCGCGCCCGGACCGGCGGCGCGGCGGCTGCCGGGCCGTGCCGCCGGGCCGGGGGCGAAGGGTCCGGCACGTCGCGGTAACCGGAACTGGAACCGGGTCGCGGCGACAGGGCGGAACGGGGGGCCGGCAGCGGGTTCCGCAGGCGGGCACGAGGAACCGGCGCGCAACAGCGACCGGTTCGGCCAACGGCGGGGGACGCCGGCCACGGAAACGGGCAGCGGACACCCGGTGCGGACCCGAGGAACCGGCACGCAACAGCAACCGGTTCGGCCAACGGCGGGGGACGCAGGCCACGAAAACGGGCAGTGGACACCCGGTGCGGACCCGAGGAACCGGCGCGCAACAGCAACCGGTTCGGCCAACGGCGGGGGACGCAGGCCACGGAAA
>JBFKOW010000109.1:0-12329 GCA_041628615.1 Paracoccaceae bacterium
CCTCGACATCCTCCGCGATCCGGCGGGCGAGTCGAATGATGGCCTTTTCCGTGATCCCTTCATCGATCATCCGGCGATAGCCGTCAGATTCCTTCAGCGCCTCGGTCAGCTGGGCGGTCCTTTCAAGAAGGACCTTCTCGGCAGGGTTTGACGTATCGGCATCGATCGGCGACAGCATCGCGGCGACCATGTTTTCGAACGCGTCCAGCATCGTGGCGGTGCGGTAGCGGCTTTCGAGCGAGGCCACGGCCAGTTTATGCCGATGATTACGGGCAACCGTCGCCGAATCGCGATTCCCCTCGGCGATGTCCAGTTCGGTGATCGGCAGGTGGGCCAGAGCTTCGGACAGCATCTTCTGGGTCTGCCCGGTGTGCCTCGCTTTCCCAATGTGGATGGCGAGCGCCCGGGCCATGTCCCTGGCGAGGGCCTTTTGTGCCCTCGTTGCCTGACTGGCAAACAGGTCCGTGGCCGCCAGCGCACCGCCAAAAACCGCATTGCTGACGGTCACGGTCGCCGTCACCACGCCGCCCGTGGCCAGAAAGTCCGCGAACGCGACCCCGACCGCCGCTGCCGAGGCGGCCACCTGCCCAGCCTTAAGCGAGTCCTGCACCATCACCCACCCGTCCCGTCAGACGAGCGTAACAACCGGGGGGCGAATGTCCAAAGGGATTACGCCAGCGCCCCGATCAGTCCGGCGTGCACCGCCGTGCCGCCGGCCAGCGTGCCGGGGGACCTTGGGTCGGGGGTGTTGAACCGCAGTGGTGCGCCGGTCCGGTCGGTCACCGTCGCCCCGGCCTCGGCCGCGATCAGCGCCCCGGCGGCGATGTCCCAGTGCCAGGTCGGCCGGAGCGTCGCCATCGCGTCGAACCGCCCCTCGGCCACGAGGCAGAGCCGGTAGGCCAGCGAGGACCGGAAGTGCCGTTTCACCGGCGGCGGGCGGCGCCAGTATTTCGCCTCGAAGGTCCAGCGGTTGGCCAGCACGCTCGCCCCGTCGAGGCCGGCCCCGCTGGCCCGGATCGGGACGCCGTTCAGCGTCGCCCCGCCGCCGGCCTCGGCCGCGAACAGCAGGTCCCGCCGGGGCAGGTAGACCACCGCGGCCACCGGTACCCCGTTCCGCACGATGGCGAGCGAGTGCGACCAGTCCTTGCCGCCGTCGACGAAGGCCCGGGTGCCGTCGATCGGGTCGACCACGAAGACGCTGTCGCACGCCAGCCGGTCGGCGCTGTCCTCGGTTTCCTCGGACAGCCAGCCGTGGCCGGGCCGGGCGGCGGTGAGGGTGTCGCGCAGCAGCGTGTCGACGGCGAAGTCGGCTTCGGTCACCGGGCCGGCGCCGCCGCCCTTGTCCTCGACCGTGTAGCCCCGCCGGGCGTAGCCGAGCGCGACCTCGCCCGCCGCCCGCGCCGCCTCGACCAGCAGGCCGAGGTCAGGCCCCGGCAAGGGTCATCCCGTCGATCAGCAGCGAGGGCACGACCCGGCTGAGGTGGGTCCGGGCGTCGTTGGCGGGCACGATCCGCAGCAGCATGTCGCGCAGGTTCCCGGCGATGGTGCATTCGTTGACCGGGTAGGCGATGGCCCCGTTCTCGACCCAGAAACCCGAGGCCCCGCGCGAGTAGTCCCCGGTGTTGGGGTTGATGGTGGAGCCGATCATCGAGGTGACGAGCAGCCCGGTTCCCATCTGCCCGATCAGGTCGTCCCGGCTGGCGGTGCCCTGCGTGAGCGCGATGTTGGACACGCCGGGCGAGGGCGGCGCGCCGGTGCCGCGGACCGCGTTGGCGGTGCTCTCCATCCCCAGCTTGCGGGCGGTGGCGAGGTCGAGGGTCCAACCGGTGAGCACCCCGTCGGCGACGATGTCCCGGCGCGCAGTGGGCAGCCCCTCGGCGTCGAACGGCCGCGACCCCGAGATCCGGGGCCGGTGCGGGTCCTCGGTCACCGACAGCGCGGCGGGCAGCACCGACTGGCCCAGCGCGTCGCGCAGCCAGGACGAGCCACGGGCGATCATCGTGCCGTTGATCGCCTGCAGCAGGTGGCCGATCAGCGCGGCCGAGACCCGTTCGTCGAACAGAACCGGGTAGCGGCCGGTCGCGGGCTTGCGGGCGCCGTGCCGGGCCACCGCCCTTTCGCCGGCGCTGCGGCCGATCTCGTCGGCGGCGCGCAGGTCGCTGCCGTAGGTCCGGGTGTCGAAGTCGTAGTCCCGCTCCATCCCGGTGCCGGTCCCGGCGATGGCGACGCAGGACCGGCTGCGGTCGGTCCGGGCATAGCCGCCGGCGAATCCGTTGCTGGCGGCGAGGTGGATCCGGCGGCGGCCGTAGCCGGCGCTGGCGGACTGCACCTGCGTCACCCCGGCGACCGCCGCGGCGGCGGCCTCCGCGGTGCGGGCGTCCTCTTTCAGTTCGGCGGGATCGGGTTCTGGCGCGGGATCGGCGAGGTCGAGCCCGGCGGCGTCGCGCAGGGTCGAGAGCAGGCCATCCGGGGCCAGCCCGCAATGCGGGTCCTCGGGTGCGATCCGGGCCATCGCCACCGCCCGCGCGGCCATCTCGGCCAGCGTCTCGGGCCGGCTGTCGGAGGCCGACACGCAGGCCTGCCGCCGCCCGATCAGCACCCGCAGCCCGAGGTCGATCCCCTCGGACCGCTCGGCCTGTTCCAGCGCCCCCTGCCGCACGTCGATCGACACCGAGGTCCCGTCCACCACCAGCGCGTCGGCGGCGTCGGCACCGGCCTTGCGGGCCTCGGAGAGCAGGGCGTCGGCGAGATCGGCGAGGCTGGGCGCGGTCATCGGGGGTCCTTGCGTTGGGCGTCGGCGCGGCGCCCCGGCGGAGACGCCGGCAGGCCGGGTCCGGTCAGAGGTAGTCCGCCCCTCCCCGCCGCGCAAGCCGCGGCGCGGCGTCCGGGCGGCCCGGTCCGGTCAGCGCATCCGCTGCTGGTTCACGAAGACCTGGCCGTCGGGGGTGACCTCGAGCACGCTTTCCAGTTCGTCGTCGCCCACCGGCCGGGTGAACATGCCGAGACCCATGCGCGGGGCCAGCGCGTCCTGTTCGGCCAGCAGGCCCATCTCGATCAGCGTGTCGATCAGCCGGTTGGCCCCGCGCACGGTCAGCGAGGCGCTGCCTTCGGGGCGGGGAAAGCCGGGGAAGGTGCTGGTGTCCGCGAAGTCGAGGCGGAAGGCGCCGCTGCCCGCCACCTCGGCCCCGACGGCGGCGAGGCGCAGCGCGTCGATCCGCAGGCTGTCGAGTTCGACCGGCGGCACGCCGGTGTTCACCGCGGCGATGATCGCCTCCACGTCGAGGGTGTCGATCAGCGGCCGCAGGTCGGCGCCGAGGTCGATGGTCAGGTCCAGCGGGTCGCGGGGCAGGTATTGCGCCGGGTCGAGCAGGGACCAGACGGATTCGTCCACCGCGAGCCCGGTGAGCGACACGTCGTATTCCACCGGGACCGCCACGTTGGGCGACGCGAGGACCGGCAGCACCATCCGTCCCGCCGCCGAGGCGATGCTGGCCGAGACCGGCATCGGAAAGGCTTCGGGGATCAGCAGCCGGATCGCGGTGCCGGTGGCGGCGCCCTCGACCCGCAGGCCGTCGGCATCGAAGGCCAGGGCGGTCTCCTGCCGCGCGGTCTCGGTCATCTGCTCGGTCATCACCTCGTCGCCGAACCGGGTGACCGAGGCGCTGCGGTTGCCGGTGACGGTGGCGGTCGCGGCCAGCGACAGGCCGGACCGCACCGCGTCGGACAGGTCGAGCAGCGACAGCCCGGACCGCGGCAGCGCCAGCGACATCGTGCCGGAACTGGCCGCGGTGCCGCCGGTGTTCTCGGCCAGGCCGCCGAACTCCACCGGCACGATCAGCGCGTAACTCGACGGCCCGGCCGTGCTCTCGGCGGTCATCCGGAACCCCTCGGCGGTCCGTTCGTAGAGCACCGTCGCGGCGGTGTCGGCGCCGTCGAAGCGGAACTCGATGGCGCCGGGGTCGATGCCGGGGTCTTCGCCTGGCGGCAGGGTGAGGTCGAGCCCCGACATCGTGATCCGCGTGACCGGCGCGGTCGCGGTCGCGGTCATCGCCTCGGGGGTGCCGGACAGGATCGTCTCGGCGCCCGGCCGGGACAGGATCATCGCGCCCGAGGCGGTCAGCTCCTCGCCGGCAAATCCGATGCGGGCGGCGAAGGCGACGGTCATGTCGCCCTGCTGCGCCAGCGCGACCGTCCCGTCGCCGCGGTCGGTCAGGGTGTAGGGCCCGAGCCGCACCGACACCTCGCCGATGCCGTAGGGCAGCACGTAGCGCAGCGCGACATCGTCGACGGTGAGCGTGTCGCCGGACCGGCTCTGGCGGTCGCTGATCGTGGCGCCGCCGGCGCGCGCCATGTCGGTGAGCAGCGCCCAGCCTTCCTCGGGGGTGATCCGGGCGGCGGCGGGCGCGGCGGCGGCGAGGCCGAGCCCGATCGCGAGGGTGGCGGAAAGCGAAGCGCGGAGCATGGCGGGGTCCTGTCGGCGGGGTGGCGGAAATGGCAGGGGCCGCGCGTGACCGGCGCGGCCCCCGAAGGATTGGCGGGGCGGCCCCGGCGGCGCTACTGCAACCGCTGCCCGTTGGCGAGCACGTGGCCCTGGGCGTTGATCTCGAGGACCGATTCGAGCATGTCGTCGCCCACCGGGGTGGCGAACAGGCCCATCATCATCCGCGCGCCCATCGCCTGTTCCTGCGGCAGGAGCCCCATCGAGATCAGCTTGTCGATCAGCCCGTTGGCGCCGTTGATCGACAGCTTGAGCGAGCCTTCCGGCCGGGGGAACCCGTCGAACGTCGCCAGATCCGTGTTGTCGAAGGTGAAGGCCCCGTCGCCGGTGACCTCGGCCCCGACCGCCCGGATCTCGAGCCCGCTGAGCTGCAGGCTGTCGATCTCGGCCGGCAGCTGGGCCTGCGCCGCCGCCATCTGCTGTTCCGGGTCGAGCAGGTCGAACAGCGGCCGGACCTTGCCGGAAATGTCGATCGCCACGGTGGCGGGGTCGCGCGGCAGCACCTGGCCCGGATCGGCGATCGACCAGAGCACGTCGTTCACGGTCAGGCCGCGCAGCGCCACGGCCAGCCCGAAGTCGCGCGGCGCGTCGGATTTCGACAGCGGCACCTCGACCGAGTAGCTGTAGGAGTCCATCGCGAGTTCGACCGGGAACGGGATCTCGAAGCCGAACATGCTGACCCGCGGCTGCTGGGCGCCGCCCGAGTAGCGGAAGCCGTCCTTCGACATCGCCAGTTCCATCGAGCCGCCGGCCGCCGAGGCGGTGCCCTGCCCGACATCGCCGTCGGCGTTCACGTTCATGCCGTATTGCGAGGCCCCGAAGGTATAGGAGGCTTCCACCGACATGCCCTCGACGAACACCGCGTCGGGGTTCTCCATCGTGGCGATGTCGGCGGGCACGGTGAGGTCGGCCTCGGTCTGCAGCCCGTCGATCCGGCCGCTCATCACCACCTGCCCGGGCCCGCCCGGTTCGGAGATGTTGACGTCGAGCGTGATCGCGGTGGCGGTCATCGCGTAATCGATCTCGCGCAGGTCGCCGGTGGTGCTCACGTAGCTGCCGGTCAGCCCTTCGAGAAACAGCGTCCCGGCGTTGATCCGCGCCTCGCCGTAGGTGCCGGGCGTCGCCTCGATCCCGTAGCGGTCGGCGGTGATCGCGTAGTTCATCTGCTCCACCGTGCCGCTGACCAGCATCGACAGGTTGGTGTTGCGGATGGTCAGCGGGACCGAGACCCCTTCCATCGTGATGTCGAGCGGGTTGGCCTCGGACATCGTCACGCTGACGGTGCCGTCGCCGTTCTCGCTGAACACGATCTGGCCGATCGTCGCGCTCACGGTGTCGGTGCCGTCCTCGACGCGGATCGTCAGGTCGCTGACCGTCAGGGCGCCGCCGCTCTGGCTTTCGGCGCCGACGGTGACGTTGCCCTCGCCGTAGAGGTCGAGCATCTGCTGCCAGTTCTCCCAGACCTGCTGCGAGGTGACATCGGCAAGGGCGGGACTGCCCAGAAGCGCCCCGAGCGCCGCCGAGGCGGCCAGAGCGGAACGGAGGCGGCGGGGGCGGAAATCGGTCATGGCAAAGCCTTCCCTGTTGGAAATTTCGCGGCGAGCGTCCTACGCGGCAGGGTTCAGGTCAAGGTCGGGTTTTCCGGGCGTTATACCCGCCGGGCTTTCTGGACGGGCGCGCGCGTGGCGCTTAGGGTTGCGCCGAAGCGATCGACTGGAAGCGCGACGGTTCTTGGAGGGCACCGCATGGACCTGACAGACAGGTGCGTCGTCATCACCGGCGCCAGCCGCGGCATCGGCGCCGCCGCGGCCCGCGCCTTTGCCGCCGCCGGAGCGCAGGTGGCGCTGCTGGCCCGCAACGACGAGGCGATCGCCGGGCTGGCCGGCGAGATCGGCCCCCGCGCCCTCGCGATCCCCTGCGACGTGTCGCGCTACTGGGAGGTCGAGACCGCCGTGCGCGCCGCCGCCGACACCTTCGGCCGCGTCGACGTGCTGGTGAACAACGCCGGGGTGATCGAGCCCATCGCCCGGATGGCCGAAGCCGATCCCGACGACTGGGGCAAGCTCGTCGACATCAACCTGAAAGGCGCGTTCCACGGCATGCGCGCGGTTCTGCCGCTGATGCTGGCGCAGGGCGGCGGCACGATCCTCAACGTTTCGTCCGGCGCCGCCGCCAAGCCGGTCGAGGCCTGGTCGGCCTATTGCGCGTCCAAGGCCGGGGCGCTGATGCTGACCCGGATGGGACACCTTGAATACGGCGCGGCGGGGATCCGCGTCCTCGGTCTCAGCCCGGGCACCGTGGCGACCGACATGCAGCGCGAGATTGCCGCCAGCGGCATCAACCCGGTGAGCCAGCTGGCCTGGGACGATCACATCCCGCCGGACTGGGCGGCGCGGGCGCTGGTCTGGATGTGCGGCCCCGAGGCCGACGCCCATCTCGGCACCGACGTGTCGCTGCGCGACGAGGAGATCCGCCGCAAGGTCGGCGTCGGGCCATGATCGGGATCGAACGCGCCGACGACAAGCTCCTGCTGTTGCTCAACCGCCCCGAGAAGGCCAACGCGGTCACGAAGCAGATGCTCGAGATGCTGCTGATGGCGGTCAGGGGCGCGAGCGCCCGGCTGCTGATGATCTCGAACGAGGGCAGCGTGTTCTCGGCCGGCGCCGACCTGAACGAAGTCGAGACCGCCGGGCTCGCCACTTCGCCGCTGTGGGAGGAATTGTCCGGGGCCATCGCCGCCTTCCCGGGCCTGACCATCGCGGCGCTGAACGGCACCGTTGCGGGCGGCGCGCTGGGCATGGTCCTTGCCTGCGACCTGCGGATCGCCAAGCCGGGCTCCGAGGTGTTCTACCCGGTGATGCGCCTCGGCCACCTGCCGCAGCCCTCGGACCCCCGCCGGCTGGCCGCGCTGGTCGGCCCGGCCAAGGCCAAGCTGATCCTGATGGGCGGCGCCCGGCTGACCGACCGGGAAGCGCTGGACTGCGGGCTGTTCGACCGGCTGGACGAGGCCCCGATCCAGGCGGCGATGGCGCTGGCCGGGGACGTCCTGAACGCCCCCGAAGGCCACGCCGAAGCTGTGAAGGCGCTGTTCTAGGCCGGAACAGGATCTGCTTCCGGTCCGCCGCTCAGCGCCGGCCGCGTCTTCCTCCCGGCACCCTGGAGGCGAAGTGGGGCGGCCGTTTCGCGACCCAGGCGGCGAACTTCGCCAGCCGGGGATGCGCCCGCAGCGCCTCCATCGTGTTGTAGCTCCGGGCCAGTTCGGCTTCGGACAGCGCAGCGTGGATCTCGCGATGGCACTGATGGTGCAGCAGGACGGTCGGTCCGCCCTTGCCGCCCTTCAGCCGCGGCACGAGGTGGTGCAGGCTTTGCGGCACGCCCGGCGGGATCGGCCGGCCGCAGAGCGGGCAGAGCGGGTCCCCGGCGGCGGCCTCTGGCTCTTGTGCTTCGTCCATCGTCCCCCGAAGGTGGGGCGCGACCCGGGTTGGAGCAAGCGATGGATCTCGAGACCCTGCCGCCGGTGGTGCAGACCGGCATCGACTATGCGTTGCAGGGCTGGGAGATGGCCCGCGGCTGGCTGGTCAGCCCGGCGGCGTGGTCGCAGCTTGGCCTGCTGATCCTCGCCTGGCTGCTGGCGGTGCTGGTCAGCCGCCGGCTGTCGCCCCGGCTGGCCCGGCTGCTGACCCCGGCCCCCGACCAGGACACGGTGCTGGCCAAGGTCCGCCGCTTCACGCTGCTGTTCCTGCCGCTGCTGCTGCCGCTTCTGGCGTTCGCTTTCACCGCCGCGGGCGAGGCGGTGACCCGGTCGATGTTCGGCTCGGGCGCGGTGATCGCCTTCGGCAAGCGGCTGTTCCTGTTCCTCGCGGTCCGCGGCTTCGTCCGCGAGGTGGTGACCGACGCCTTCCTCGCCCTGATCGGACGGCTCGTGCTGATCCCGCTGGCGGCGATCTATGTCGTCGGGCTCTGGGATCCGCTGCTGGCCTGGCTCGCGGCCACCGTGGTGCCGCTGGGCAACATGTCGTTCTCGCTGCTGGCGGCGCTGCGGTTCACCGTCGTCGCCGGGGTGATGTTCTGGATCGGCCGCTGGTCGAACGAGCAGTCGGCGGCGATGATCGCCAGCCAGCAGGGGATGCGCCCGGCGACCCGGCAACTGGCGGTCAAGACCGCCGAGATCCTGATCTTCGGCGCCGCCTTCCTGATCGCGATGAACATCGCCGGGGTGCCGCTCACCTCGCTGGCGGTGCTGACCGGGGCGCTGGGCGTCGGCATCGGCTTCGGCCTGCAGAAGATCGCCTCGAACTTCATCTCCGGGGTGATCCTGCTGCTGGAAGGCCAGGCCACGGTGGGCGACTACGTCGAGCTGGACGGCGGCGAGGCGGGCATCATCGTCAGGATGACCGCCCGCGCGATCATCCTCGAAACCTTCGACGGCCGCTGGATCGTGGTTCCGAACGAGGATTTCATTGTCACGCGGGTCATCAACTACTCGGACAGCGGGTCGGCCCACCGCTACGAGGCGCCGTTCTCGGTGTCCTACGACACCGACATCAACCGGGTCCCCGACATCGTCAACGCGGCGGTCGAACAATTGCCGTTCATTCTGCGGGACCCGGAAGGCCCGGATTGCGAACTGGTGGGCTTCGGCGAATCCGGCATCGATTTCCAGGTCGAGTACTGGGTCGAGGGGATCGACGACGGCAAGAACAAGTACAAGTCCCACGTCCTGTTCGCGATCTGGAACGCGTTGAAGGCCCATGACATCGAGATCCCCTACCCGCACCGGGTGATCGAGATGCGCGGGCCGGGGCCGGCGGGTCCGTGAGCGCCGCCACCGCGCCGGCGGCGCTGGTCATCGGCGCCGGTCCGGCCGGGCTGATGGCGGCCGAGGTCCTGTCCGCCGCCGGTCTGCCGTTGACCGTGGCCGAGCAGATGCCCACCGCCGGGCGCAAGTTCCTGATGGCCGGCCGGTCGGGCCTGAACCTGACGATGGATACCGATGCCGCCGCCTTTGCCGCCGTCCTGGACCCCGTTCCGGCCCTGCAGGCGGCGATTGCCGCATTCGGCCCGGCCGAGGTCATGGCCTGGGCCCGGGGGCTGGGACAGGAGGTGTTCACCGGCTCGGCGGGCCGGGTGTTCCCGATGGCGATGAAGGCCTCGCCGCTGTTGCGCGCCTGGCTCGCCCGGCTGGAGCGCCGGGGCGTGGCGCTGCGGACCCGCTGGCGCTGGACCGGCTGGGACGGCGGCGCGGCGCGGTTCGACACCCCGCAGGGCCCCCGCGCGGTGCCCGCGGATCTCACCGTGCTGGCCTGCGGCGGGGCGAGCTGGCGGCGGCTGGGGTCGGACGGGGCCTGGACCGCCCATGCCGGGCCCGTCGCCCCCTTCGCCCCGGCCAACGTGGGTCTGGCGGTAGAGTGGTCGGCGCACATGGCCCGCCACTTCGGCCGCCCGGTGAAGGGCTGCGCCCTTGCAGCCGGGCCGATCGCCACGCGGGGCGAGTTCGTGATCTCGGCCCGCGGGCTGGAGGGCAGCGGCATCTACACCGTGTCCCGCGCGGTGCGCGACGGCGCGCCGCTGACGGTGGACCTTTGCCCGGACCGGCCCGAGGCCGATATCCGCGCCCGACTCGCCGCGGCCAAGCCCGGCGACAGCCTGTCCAACCGGCTGCGCAAGGCGCTGCGGCTCGACCCGGCCCGGCTGGCCCTGCTGCAGGAATTCGGCCGCCCGTTCCCGGCCGACCTCGCCCCGCTGCTCAAGGCGCTGCCGATCCGCCACGCCGGGACCCGGCCGCTGGACGAGGCGATCTCGACCGCCGGCGGGCTGCGCTTCGACGCGCTCGACGGGCTGATGCTGCGCGAAAGGCCCGGGGTCTTCGCCGCCGGCGAGATGCTGGACTGGGAGGCCCCGACCGGGGGCTACCTGATCACCGCCTGTCTCGCCACCGGGCGGGCGGCGGCGCTGCAGGCGCTGGATCACGCCGGGGTGCCGGCCCCGGACCTGGCCGCCGCGCCGGTGGCGCGGGCATAGGCCGGGCGCGCCTGCATCCGCTCGAGGTAGTCGGTCAGCCGGTCGCCGAGCGGCGGGAAACCGGCGTTCTTCGCCCAGGACAGGCAATGGGTGAGGATGAAGTCCGGCACCGTGACCGCGTCCCCCATCAGGTGCGGCCCGTCCAGGGTTTCGGCCAGCCGCGCGGCGCTGCGCGCGAAATCCCAGTGCAGGCTGTCGAGGATTTCGGGGCGGCGGTGCTCCTCGGGCCAGACGTAGGTCTGTTTGGTCGCCATCCAGAGCGTCGCGTCGAACTCGTCGAGAACGCGAAAGGTGAAGGCGTCCTGCCGCGCCCGGTCGAGGCTGCCGGCGGGAAAGGTGAGCGCCCCGTGGCGGTCCGCGAGCCAGGTCAGGATCGCGGTCGAGTCGGTCAGCACCGCGTCGCCGTCGATCAGCACCGGCACCTTGCCCGAGGGGTTCAGCGCCCGGACCGCGTCGGAGCGGGGCGGCGAGGGATGGTGTTCGTAGGCGATCCCCAGTTCCTCGAGCAGCCAGAGGACCCGCAGGGTCCGACTGCGGATCGCACCGTGAATGATGTACAAAGGTCGCACTCCTGCACTTCTGCCGCGCACAATGTAGAGTTGATCGGCAACATTCAGCGATATTTAACCGACGTCCGGGTCATTTGGCACATGTTCGTTGTCAAACAACGCCTGCCGGGCTACACAAACACCGACCTATTCACTCCAAGGAGCCTGAGATGAAGATCGTCCATACCCTCGCCATCGCGGCGATCACTGCCGTTTCCGCGTCCACGGCCTTTGCCGGCGGTCCTTCGGAGCCCATCGAGACTCCCCCGCTGATCCTCCCCGATGAGGATTCGGGCAGCATGGGCAGCCTGATGCTCGGCTCGCTCGGCGGCATGGCCCCGGCGGTCATCGCGGCGGTCGTGGTTGCGGCTGCGGTCGCGGCGGCGGACGAAGGGTCGTCCGGCGGCTCCTGAGCCTCGTCACACCTGTTTCCGAAAAGGGGCGCGCCCGCACGGCGCGCCCCTTTTCCGTTTGCGGGCCCGTGTCTTGGGCCGCGCGGCCCGTTGGGGTCAGCGGTCGCGGCCCATCACCGACAGCCGGATCAGGGTCCGCTCCATCAGCGCCCGCGCCGGCGGGGGGTTCGACGACCGCAGCCTGAGGTCGGTTT
This sequence comes from Paracoccaceae bacterium, assembly GCA_041628615.1. Taxonomy (GTDB): domain Bacteria; phylum Pseudomonadota; class Alphaproteobacteria; order Rhodobacterales; family Rhodobacteraceae; genus JAMWZF01. Next base: position 11,675 of record JBFKOW010000109.1, read on the forward strand.
CGGTCAGCTCTGTCAACGCCTGCTCAAGCCGCGCCCGGCCCCAGCGCCCGGCCTGCCGCACCAGCGCGTCGCGCCGCGGGCCGAAGACCGGCGGCCGCAGCCGCCCGACCCCCTGCGCCGGGCCGCCCGGATCGCAGGCCGCGGCGTGCAGCCGCCGGAAATGCCGGGTCGCGCCGATGCAGATCGACACCGGCTGCGCCCCCTGCGCGTAGAGCCGGGCCAGCATCGGCCCGATCCGGTGGGTCTCGGACTCGGCCACCAGCGCCAGCATCGCATCGAGGTCGGCCTCGGCCGAGCGCGGGGCGCAGGCCGACACCTCGTCCGGCCCGGCCCGGCCGTCCGGATCGGACAGCATGTAGAGACCCAGCTTCTCGACCGTCTGGCGGAAATCGCCCGGATCGACCTGCCGCGACAGGGCGGTGAGCGCGGCCATCCCGTCCGGCGCCATCCGGCCGGACAGTCCGGCCCCGGCCAGCAGCCCCTCGATCTCGGCGGCATCGGGCGGCGCGTCGTAGAGCCCGCCGGCGTAGGTGCCGGTCCCGGTCTCGAACAGCTTGCGCAGCTTCGACTTCGCGGCGAGCGCCCCGGCAGTGACGACGATCTGGGCGTCGCCGGTCCGCCAGTCCGCCAGCGCCGGGCCGATCAGTTCGGTCAG
>JBFKOW010000110.1:0-12248 GCA_041628615.1 Paracoccaceae bacterium
AGCGCGTCGGCTGCCGAGCTGGCGTCGGCCACCAGCGTCTCCTGCAGCGGCTTGCCGGTGTCCATCGTCTCGAGCAGCGACAGGTCGCGGTTGCGCTCGCGCATGAGCGCGGCGGCGCGGGTCAGGATGCGACCCCGTTCGCGGCCGGTCATCGCCGCCCAGGCCGGTTGCGCCGCCTGCGCCGCGGCCAGCGCCCGGTCCACGGTGGCGGCGGTGGCGCAATGCAGCCGGGCGATGGTCTCGCCGGTGGCGGGGAACACGCAGTCGATCGGCGCGCCGTCGGGATCCTCGACATAGGCGCCCGCGATGTAGTGGCTGGCGACGGGCTGGGTCGGGTAGGTCATGTCGGGCTCCGGAGCGAGGGTTCGAGATCGGCCATCACGGTGGCCTCGGCGGTGGCGGCATCGGCGATCCCGGCGGGACCGCCGGTGGGCAGGACGTGGCGCAGGTAGAGCCCGTCGATCAGCGCCCCGGTGCGCGCCGCCAGCGCCGGGGCGGCGGCGCCGGCGAGCGGGCGCAGGGCATGGACGAGATTGGAGTGCAGCCGCCGGTGATAGATCCGCAGCAGCCGGGCGGCGTCGTCCGACCGCTGGGCGAGGACATAGAACTGCAGCCAGGCGGCGGCGGTGCCGGGGGCGTAGTTCTGCGCCGCGAAACAGGCCCGCACGGTGGCGCGCAGGCGGTCGGGCGGGGTGCGCGCGGCGGCCAGCAGGGCCCGGGCCTCCTGCCCGAAGGTCACGAGGACATGGCGCATCGCGGCCAGCAGGATCTGGTCCTTGGAACCGAAATAGTGGTGCGCCAGCGCGCTCGACATGCCGGCGGCGCGGGCGATCTGGGCCACCGTCACGTCCAGCGACCCGCTGCGGCCGATCTCGCCGATGGCGGCATCGACAAGCGCGTTTCGGCGGATTGGCTCCATCCCGGTCTTTGGCATAAGCTTTCCATCGGTTGACAAACGCGATCATCACGATCTTGATTGACTCGTCAATCAATAAACGCCGCCCCGAGCGGCACAGACAGACACAGGGAGCCTGTCCATGAAGCTGAACCTTTCCGTCGCCGCCGCCGCCATCCTGGCCGCGGGCGTCGCCCATGCCGGCGGCCACGCCGACTGCAGCACCGTGACCTTCTCGGATGTCGGCTGGACCGACATCACCGCGACGACCGCCGCCACCACCGTGGTGCTCGAGGCGCTGGGCTACGAGACCGACATCAAGGTGCTGTCGGTGCCGGTGACCTATGCCTCGCTGAAATCCGGCGACGTCGACATCTTCCTCGGCAACTGGATGCCGACGATGGAGGCCGACATCGCGCCCTACCGCGACGACGGCAGCGTCGAGACGGTGCGCGCCAACCTGCAGGGGGCCAAGTACACGCTGGCCACCAACGCCGCCGGGGCCGCGCTGGGCATCGGCAACTTCGCCGACATCGCCGCCAATGCCGACGCGCTCGACGGCAAGATCTACGGCATCGAGCCCGGCAACGACGGCAACCGGCTGATCCAGTCGATGATCGACGCCGACGCCTTCGGCCTGTCGGGCTTCGAAGTGGTGGAAAGCTCGGAACAGGGGATGCTGGCGCAGGTCGGCCGGGCCTCGGACCGGGACGAGCCGATCGTGTTCCTGGGCTGGGAACCGCACCCGATGAACGCCAATTTCGAGCTCACCTACCTGGAAGGCGGCGACGACTTCTTCGGCCCCGACCTCGGCGGCGCGACGGTCTACACCAACACCCGCGCCGGCTATGTCGCGGAATGCGCCAATGTCGGGGCGCTGCTGGGCAATCTCGAATTCAGCCTCGCGATGGAGAACGAGATCATGGGCGCGATCCTGAACGACAACGCGAACCCCGACGACGCCGCCCGCGCCTGGCTCGCGGCGAACCCGGGCGTGCTCGACGGCTGGCTGGCCGGCGTCACCACGATGGACGGCGGCGACGCGATGGCCGCCGTGAAATCCGCGCTCGGCCTCTGAGCACCAACCCAACCGGCCCCGCCGCCCGCAGCGGGCGCGGGGCCCATTGAAGGGGGCGCGGCATGGACTGGCTCACCGAAACCAAGATCCCGATCGGCCGATGGGCCCGGTCCGGCTTCGACTGGCTGCAGGCCAACGGGGCCTGGTTCTTCGACATGCTCGACACCGTCTTCGACACGCTGATCGAGGCGATCCTCTGGGTGCTGCAGTCGCCGCCGCCGCTGCTCGTGGTCGCGGTCTTCGTCGGGCTGACATGGGTGATGCAGAAGTCGTGGAAAACCTGCCTCTTCGTTGCGCTGGGCTTCCTGTTCATCCTGAACCAGGGCTACTGGGAGGAGACCACGGAAAGCCTGACGCTGGTGCTGTCGGCCTGCGTGGTCTGCATGGGGGTGGGCGTGCCGATCGGCATCGCCGCCGCCCATCGCCCCCGGCTCTATGCCGTCATGCGGCCGGTTCTGGACCTGATGCAGACCCTGCCCACCTTCGTCTACCTGATCCCGGCGATCGTGTTCTTCGGCATCGGCATGGTGCCGGGGCTGATCGCCACGGTGATCTTCGTGCTGCCGGCGCCGATCCGGCTGACCTATCTCGGGGTCTCGTCGACCCCGCAGCCGCTGCTCGAGGCGGCGCGCGCCTTCGGCGCCACCCCGCGGCAGACCCTGCTCAAGGTCGAACTGCCCTACGCCCTGCCGCAGATCATGGCCGGGCTGAACCAGACCATCATGCTGGCGCTGTCGATGGTGGTGATCGCGGCGCTGGTCGGGGCCGACGGGCTCGGCGTGCCGGTGGTCCGGGCGCTGAACCAGGTCAACACCGCGCTGGGCTTCGAGTCGGGCTTCGTCATCGTGGTGCTGGCGATCATGCTTGACCGGATGCTCAACACCGGGGGCAAGTCATGACCGCCGCCGTCGAGATCGACAAGGTCTGCATCGTCTTCGGCGACCGGCCCGAGGCGGCGCTGCCGCTGATGGACCAGGGCCAGTCGCGCGGCGAGATCCAGTCCGCCACCGGGCAGGTGCTCGGGGTCCACGACTGCTCGATCACCGTCGAGCAGGGCGAGATTCTCGTCCTCATGGGCCTGTCCGGCTCGGGCAAGTCCACCCTGCTGCGGGCGGTCAACGGGCTCAACCCGGTGGTGCGCGGGTCGGTCCGGGTGCGCGCCGGGACCGAGATGGTCGACGTGACCCATGCCGACCGGCACACCCTGCGCGACCTGCGGATGCGGCAGGTCGCGATGGTGTTCCAGCAATTCGGCCTGCTGCCCTGGCGCACGGTTCGCGAGAACGCCGGGCTCGGGCTGGAACTCGCCGGGATGGGCAAGCGCGAGCTGGCCGAGAAGGTGGACGCGCAACTCGCCACCGTTGGGCTAGCCGATTGGGCCGACCGCAAGGTGGGCGAGTTGTCGGGCGGGATGCAGCAGCGGGTCGGCCTCGCCCGCGCCTTCGCCACCGACGCGCCGATCCTGCTGATGGACGAACCGTTCTCGGCGCTCGACCCGCTGATCCGGTCCAAGCTGCAGGACGAACTGCTCGAACTGCAGGCGCGGTTGCGCCGGACCATCCTGTTCGTGTCCCACGACCTCGACGAGGCGTTCAAGCTGGGCAACCGGATCGCCATCATGGAGGGCGGCCGGATCGTGCAATGCGGCACCCCGGAAGAGATCTTCAACGCGCCCAAGAACGACTACGTCGCGGACTTCGTCGCCCACATGAACCCGCTGGGCGTGCTGCGGGTGCGCGACGTGATGACCGCGCCGAACGGGTCGGACTACGCCGTCTCGGTCGCCGCCGACACCCTGCTGCGCGACGGCATGACCGCGCTGATGGGCAGCGACGCGGCGCTCGGGGTGACCGAGGGCGATCGGATCGTCGGCCAGTTGACCAAGGACGACCTGATCGCCGGCCTGGCGGCGGAGCGCGGCGCGGCGGCCCAGCAAGCCTGAGCCCGGCCCGGCGATTGCCGGGCTATTCGCCGCGCGGGAACCGCTGCCGGGCCTCCAGTTCGTTGAGGTCGAGGTGGTTGCGCATGAAGCGCTCGCTGGCGCGCTGCAGCGGCTGGTAGTCCCACGGGAAATGCGCGCCGTTGCGCAGCGCGCCATAGACCACGTGGCGGCGGGCCTGGCTCTTGCGGACCTCGGCGTCGAAGCGGTCGAGGTCCCAGCGGGCGTCCGCCATCCGGCGGAACTCGTCCACGAGGGGCTGCGACGCCGGGTCCGACGCGAGGTTCGTCGTCTCGCCGGGATCCTTGCGGATGTCGAAGAACTGTTCGGGATCGGCCGGGCAGCGGATGTACTTCCAATGCCCCTGTGCCAGCGCGACCATCGGCGCGACGGACGCCTCGGCGGCGTATTCCATCGCCACCGGCGACTCCCGGTGCTGGCCGTGAGCGAGGCCGGAGATGTCCTCCCCCGCGGTCCACGGCGCCAGATCGTGCCAGTCCACCCCCGCCATCGCGCAGAGCGTCGGGCAGATGTCGATGGTGGAGACCGGCTGCGACACGAGGCCCGGCGGCATGTCCGGCGCGGCGATCATCAGCGGCACCCGGGCCGAGCCCTCGCGGAAGCTCATCTTGAACCAGAGCCCGCGCTCGCCGAGCATGTCGCCGTGATCCGACAGGAAGACGATGACGGCCTCCTGCTGCATGGCCTCGAGCGCGTCGAGAATCTCGCCGATCTTCGCGTCGATGTAGCTGATGTTGGCGAAGTAGCCGCAGCGGGCACGGCGGATGTCCTGCTCGCCGATGTCGAAGCGGCGCCAGTCGCAGGCGTCGAGCAGGCGGCGGGAATGGGGATCGTGCTCGTCCCATGCGAGCGCCGGCACCTCGGGCAGAAGGTGCGGACATTCCTCGTAGAGGTCCCAGAAGCGCCGCCGGGCGACGTAGGGGTCGTGCGGGTGGGTGAAGCTCACCGTCAGGCACCACGGATCGGTGCCGTCGCGGGCGAAGTCGTAAATCCGCTGCACCGCACGGAACGCCACCTCGTCGTCGTATTCGAGCTGGTTGGTGATCTCGGCCACCCCGGCCCCGGTGACCGAGCCGAGGTTGTGATACCACCAGTCGATCCGCTCGCCGGGCCGCCGCCAGTCCGGGGTCCAGCCGAAATCGGCCGGGTAGATGTCGGTGGTCAGCCGCTCCTCGAAGCCGTGCATCTGGTCCGGGCCGACAAAATGCATCTTGCCCGACAGCACGGTCCGGTATCCGGCCCGGCGCAGGTGATGGGCATAGGTCGGCAGGTCCGAGGGGAACTCGGCGGCGTTGTCGTAGACCCCGGTGACCGAGGGCATCTGCCCCGACATGAAGCTCGCCCGACCCGGCGCGCAAAGCGGCGAGGCGGTGTAGGCGGTGGCGAAGCGCACCGACCGGGCGGCGAGCCGGGCAAGGTTCGGGGTCACGAGCCAATCGGCCGGCCCGTCCGGGAACAGCGTCCCGTTGAGCTGGTCCACCATCAGGATCAGGATGTTGGGTCGGGACATCGGCAGCGCCTTCTCGCTGGGGCTGGTTTCCGCCTAGCGCCCGCGCCCGCCGCCCGTCAATTGCCCGTTCGCGGCCCGACCGGGCCGACCCCGGCGGCTATTGCGCCGCCACCGGCCGCCGGGCGATGTTGCATTCAGACCAGAGCGCGCCCAGCGCCCCGATCAGGCGGTCCACGTCGGCGGGGCCATGCACCGGCGACGGGGTGATCCGCAGCCGCTCGGTCCCCTTCGGCACCGTCGGATAGTTGATCGGCTGGATGTAGATGCCGTGCTCCTGCAGCAGCCGGTCCGAGATGTAGCGGCACTTGACCGGGTCGCCGACCATGATCGGGATGATGTGGCTCGGGTTCGGCATGTGCGGAATGCCGGCGGCGTCGAGCCTGGCGCGGACCTCGGCCACCCGCGCCTGCTGGGCGGCGCGCTCGGTGTCGCTGGCCTTCAGGTGGCGGATCGCGGCGGCGGCCCCGGCAGCCACCGCGGGCGGCAGGGCGGTGGTGAAGATGAATCCGCTGGCGAAGGACCGGACGAAGTCGCACAGCGCCCGGCTCGCGGCGATGTAGCCGCCCATCACGCCGAAGGCCTTGCCCAGCGTGCCCTCGATCACCGTCAGCCGGTCCATCAGGCCCTCGCGCTCGGCCACGCCGCCGCCGCGCGGACCGTATAGGCCCACCGCGTGCACCTCGTCGAGATAGGTCATCGCGCCGTAGCGGTCGGCGAGGTCGCAGATCCCGGCGATCGGGGCGATGTCGCCATCCATCGAGTAGACGCTCTCGAAGGCGATCAGCTTCGGGATTTCGGCCGGCAGGCTGGCGAGGTGGCGTTCGAGATCGGCGAGGTCGTTGTGCTTCCAGATGATGCGCCGGGCCCGGGAATGGCGGATGCCCTCGATCATCGAGGCGTGGTTGAGCGCGTCCGACAGGATCACCAGGTCCGGGATCCGGGCGCCGAGTGTGCCCAGCGTGGCCCAGTTCGACACATACCCGGAGGTGAAGATCAGCGCCGCGGGCTTGTCGTGCAGGTCGGCCAGCTCGCGCTCCAGCAGGACGTGGTCGCGGGTGGTGCCGCTGATGTTGCGGGTGCCGCCGGCCCCGGCGCCGCAGCGGTCCAGCGCCTCGTGCATGGCGCCGATCACCGCCGGGTGCTGGCCCATGCCGAGATAGTCGTTCGAACACCAGATCGTCACGTCCGGGCGGCCGGTCGGGCCGTGGTTGCGGGCCTGCGGGAAGTCGCCCCGGCGACGTTCGAGTTCGGCGAAGACGCGGTAGTTGCCGTCATCGCGAAGCCGTTCGAGCTCGGCGCGGAAATAGGCTTCGTGATCCATCGGCGTCCCCCTGCATCCTGCGGCCGGGACAGCCGGCCCCGGCACCCTGTCAGACCTACCTGCGGCCGCGGGCGGGGCTCCTTGATCTGGGTCAAGCCCCGACGCATCTCCGGCCCGATCCGAAGGATAGACGGCATTCTATCGAAAAAGCGGGCCGCGTTCGGCGGTTTGCCGACGGACGGCAAGATTTCCTTAGCGCCCGGATCCTAGCGTCCGGTCCACCGAATTCCTGCCATGAGGTATCACATGCACAATCGACTTCTGGCTGCCGCAGCAGCCCTGGCCTTCTCGGCGGCGGCGGCCGTCGCCGGGCCCCTCGTCAAGGCGGAGCTGGCTCCGGTGCAGCACGTCGAGGCGACCCTCGTCGTGGTCGGCACGGACGGCAGCGAAACCGTCTACGCGCCCGCCGACCTCGAGACGCTGCCCACCTACAGCATGACCACGATCACGCCCTGGCGGGACGAGCCGGCCGAGTTCGAGGGCGTGCTGCTCAACGACATACTCGCCGCCAACGGCCTTGCCGACATCGACGCGATCATGGTCACCGCCGAGAACGACTACCGCACCGTGATCGAGCGCGAGGTCTGGGAGACCGTCGACATCCTCGTCGCCACCCGGGTCAACGGCGAGCCGCACAACCGGCGCGAACGCGGACCGATCCAGTTCATGATCGACTGGGACGCCTTCAACGCCTCCAGCGTCACGACCGAGTCCAACCTCGTGTGGATGGCCGCTCGGATCGAACCGGCGAACTGACGCGACCATGCAATCCGGCAACCGGCGGCCAAGGCGGCTTGACGCGATCCTCGATGCGCTGGCTTCGCGCATCGGGCTGGTCTCGGTTGTCGGATTGCTCGTGGCAATCTGCATCGGCGCCGGATTCGCGACCCAGACGGTCGTGACCCAGCTCCAGCAGAACCACACGGTGTTCCGCGACAGGCAGGCCCGCAACGGCTATGTCGCGATGAGCGACATCCAGCGGATGATCCTGGTGGTGCAGCGGGCCCTCGACGAGGACGGCATGACCGAGGCCCTGGCGGCCGAGTTCCGCGACGCCGCGGACATCCTCTACGTCCGGACCGACAATTTCGGGCGCATCCTGAAGCGCGAGGAGACCGCGCTGCCCTCGGGTGCCGAGGCGATCCGGACCCTGTACGAGATCATCGACATCGCCGACCTCGCGATCGCGCAGAAGTTTCCCGACGTCCGCGGGCTGCTCGAAACCTTGCTCGCCGCGAATGACGAGGCGCGCACCCATCTCGTGCAGTTCCTCGACGACATGCGCCGCGAGGCGGAGGAAGTGCTCGAGACCCAGTCGCGCGCCGTCCGCAACCAGCAGGTGGTGGTGATCGCCAACCTTGCCGGGCTGACACTGATCGGCAGCGTCGCGCTGTTCCTGCTGCGGCTGGAGGTTCTCGGCCGCCGGGCGCGCGAGATCGCGGAGGAGCGGGTCGAATACCTCGCCTATTTCGATCCGCTGACCGGGCTGCCGAACCGGGGCCAGTTCCAGGACAGGCTGCGGGATCTCCTGCCGACGAACCGGCCGTCGGCGCTGATCTACGTCGATCTCGACGACTTCAAGCTGATCAACGACACCTACGGGCACAGCGCCGGGGACGCCGTGCTGCGTCATGTCGGCCGGGTGCTGACGGTGATCGCCGCGCGCGAGGACGGTTTTGCCGCCCGGCTGGGCGGGGACGAGTTCGCCCTCGTCCTGCCCGGCGACAACCTCCCGGTGCTGACCCGCCTGTGCGAAGAGATCATCGATACCACGGCCGAGCCGTTCTGGTTCGAGGGCGCGTCCTTCGTCGTCGGGGTCAGTCTCGGGCTGGCGACCACGACCCAGGCGCGGTCGAACGGCGATGCCACCATCGACATGCTCTGCCGGGTCACGGACTTCGCGCTCTACAACTCCAAGGCCACCGGTCGCAAACGCTACACCGTCTACGACAAGCAGATCGAACAGCGGTTCTGGGCCCGCCGCGCGCTTGTCGAGGAACTGCCGCGGGCGATCGAGGACGGCGATCTCGAGGTGCACATGCAGCCCAAGGTCCTGCTGCCCGACGGCAAGGTCTACGGGTTCGAGTCGGTCGTGCGATGGCGGCGCGAGGGGCGGCTGGTGCCGCCGAGCGAGTTCATCACCATCGCCGAGGAAAGCGGCCTCGTCCTCGAGATCGACCATTTCGTCCTCAGCCGGTCCGCCCGGCTCATCGCCGACTGGAACGCCGAGCACGGGACCGAGTTCTCGATCAGCGTCAACCTCTCGACGCTGCATTTCAATTCGCCGCGGGTCTGCATGCGGGTGGAGGACGCGCTGTGGAAGGCCGGGCTGCCGGCGCGGCTGCTCACCCTCGAGATCACCGAAACCACCGAGATGCGCGACTGGAAACAGGCCCGCGAGATCCTCGACGACCTCAAGCGGACCGGCTGCAAGATCGCCATCGACGACTTCGGCACCGGCTTTTCCTCGCTGGCCTACCTGCGGGCGATGCAGGCCAACGAACTCAAGATCGACCGGTCCCTCGTTCAGGAACTGGAAGACTCCAACAAGGCGCGGCTGCTGCTGTCCTCGGTCCTCGAGATCGCCCGCAATCTCGAACTCAGCGTCACCATCGAGGGGATCGAGACCGAGGAGCAGGCGCGGATCGTGCACGAGATGGGGGCGATCGCGGCGCAGGGGTTCCTGTTCGGCCGCCCCCTCCCCGCGCACGAGGCCCTCGCCGCCGCCACCCCGCGCGCCGGGCGGCGCTACAGCCGCGCCATCGGCTGACGGATCCGGGCACCGCCATTGTGAAGGCGATACGGGTCGGGCGGCCCTCCGGCCCTCCCGCCACGCGAGGCCCCCGAGGACCATCCGCGACTCTCGGCCCCGGCACCAACGCACCGAAGCAACGGATCGGCATGTCCCGTCAAGGCACGGCGCCCTTTCATTCGGGCTGGACCGCCAGTCGGGTTTCCGGACCGGGACGGCACGACGGGCGCGAACTCTATGCACAGACCGGCCAACCCGGAATGCGGCACGACGCCAAGGACATGCCGGACGGCAAGCATTTGCTAGGCGAATCTGGCGATCCCGCGAGGACTCGAACCCCGAACCTGCTGATTAGAAGTCAGCTGCTCTATCCTGTTGAGCTACGGGACCGCGCCCCGTCTCTATGGCGCGCTCGGGCGGCGCGGGCAAGGTGTCGGTCGGTTCAGTGGGTCCAGGCGCCGCGGCGACGGGTGGCGAAGTTCTCGCCGTAGCCGCCGGGCCGGATGTTCGGCCGGCGCTTGTGCGGCTCGCGGACCACCGCGTCGATGCCATGCTCGCGGGCGTAGTCCAGCGCAGCTTCCTTGCTGTCGAAGCTCAGGCGGACCTGGCTCTGGGTGTCAGAGGACGAGGTCCAGCCCATCAGCGGGTCGATCTGGCGCGGCGTCTCGGGCCCGTATTCGAGCACCCAGTTCCCGGTCTTGGCAGTGCCGGACTGCATCGCGGTGCGGGCGGGCTGGTAGATGCGGGCGCGCATGGGCGGGGCCTCCGAATTGAACCGGACCTTGTATGCCGCAGCGCCCGCGCCCTGCCAAGGGCCGTTCAGTGACCTGCGTCGATGATGCCCGTGCGGACCCCGTAATCGACCGCGAGTCCGTAATCCGGATCGTCGTCGGCATCGACCACGAGGTGCCCGGCGCGGGACAACAGACGATGGCAGTCGCGGCTCAGGTGGCGGAGCTGGATCCGCTTGCCCGCCGCCTCGTATTTCGCCGCCACCGCCTCGATCGCCTGCAGCGCGGACTGGTCCACCACCCGGCTGTCGGCGAAGTCGACGACCACCAGCCCGGGGTCGGCCTCCGCGTCGAACAGCTCCGTGAATCCGTCGGACGAGCCGAAGAACAGCGGCCCCACGACCTGGTAGACCTTGGCGCCTTCCGGGGTGGCGTAGGTCCGGGCATGGATCCGCTTGGCGTTGTTCCAGGCATAGGCCAGGGCCGAAACGACGACCCCCACCACCACCGCGGTGGCGAGGTCGGTGGCCACGGTGACCACGGTGACCAGCACGATCACCACCGCGTCGGTGAGCGGCACCTTGGTCAGGATCCTCAGCGAGTTCCACGCGAAGGTGCCGATCACCACCATGAACATCACGCCCACCAGGGCGGCCAGCGGGATCCGCTCGATCAGCGGCGCGGCGAACAGGATGAAGGACAGCAGGAACAGCGCCGCCGCGATCCCGGCGAGCCGGGTGCGGCCGCCGGACTTCACGTTGATCATCGACTGGCCGATCATCGCGCAGCCGCCCATCCCGCCGAACACCCCGGTCACCGTGTTGGCGGCGCCCTGGGCGATGCATTCCTGCGACGCGCCGCCCTTGCGGCCGGTGATGTCGCCGACGAGGTTGAGGGTCAGCAGGCTCTCGATCAGGCCGATCGCGGCGAGGATCACCGCGTAGGGCAGGATGATCCGCAACGTCTCCCAGGTCAGCGGCACCGCCGGCAGGTGGAACGCCGGCAGCCCGCCCTCGATCGAGGCGAGATCGCCGACCAGCGGCGTGTCGAGGCCCAGCGCGATGACCAGAACCGCGGTGATCGCGATGCCGGCCAGCGGCGCCGGGATCGCCGCGGTGAGCCGCGGCACGAGGTGGATCACCGCCATGGTCAGCCCCACCAGCCCCAACATCAGCGCCAGCGGCCAGCCCGACAGCCATTCGCCCCCGCCCAGCCCGTGCCCCGAGGCCTCGGCGGTGCCGGGCACCTGGAACTGGCTCATCTGGGCCAGGAAGATCACGATGGCCAGCCCGTTGACGAAGCCGAGCATCACCGGGTGGGGCACCAGCCGGATGAACTTGCCCCAGCGCAGCACCCCCACCGCGACCTGGATCAGCCCCATCAGGACGACCGTCGCGAAGAGGTATTCGACCCCGTGTTCGGCCACCAGCGACACCATCACCACCGCCAGCGCCCCGGTCGCGCCCGAGATCATCCCTGGCCGGCCGCCGATCAGCGCGGTGATCAGGCCGACGATGAACGCGGCGTAAAGCCCGACCAGCGGCTCGACCCCGGCGACGAAGGCGAAGGCCACCGCCTCGGGCACCAGCGCCAGCGCCACGGTCAGCCCCGACAGGATCTCGATCCGCGCGCGGTCCAGCGTCCACTCCGTGGCCCCTGGCCGCGTCAGCGACCCGGACAGGCTTTCGGAAAACTGGGCGAGGGCGGCCTTGACCATGCGGGGCCTCCTTTCGTGTCGGACACGGATGATGGGATCGGCGCGGTTCTAACGGACCGGGCGCGCATGGCCAGCGCCCGGGGCGCATGGCCGCCATGACGCTGGGACATGGCCGGGGCGGCGCGGCGGCAACACTTCGTCGCGAAAACCGCCGCGCCGGGCGGCAATCCGGCCGGAACCCGCCGGCGGGCTGCTAGGCTGCGGACCAGCGGGCGGCGTCAGGACCGCCCGGTCAAGAACCGGACGACAAGAGGATGCAGGCAGCGCTCCCCCTCCCGACCCTG
>JBFKOW010000111.1:0-12213 GCA_041628615.1 Paracoccaceae bacterium
CTTCCTGCTCGACCTGAACCTGACCTCGAAGATCGCCCGGCAGGTGCCCGACCTCGCCGGATCGGACGTGCTCGAGATCGGGCCGGGCCCCGGCGGGCTTACGCGCGGCCTGCTCTCCGAGGGCGCGCGCCGGGTGCTCGCGGTGGAGAAGGACGCCCGCTGCCTGCCGGCGCTGGCCGAGATCGAGGCCGTCTTTCCGGGCCGGCTCACGGTGATCCACGGCGACGCGCTGGAGGTCGACCCGCTGGCGCACCTGACGCCGCCGATCCGGGTCGCGGCCAACCTGCCCTACAACATCGGCACCGAACTGCTGGTCCGCTGGCTGACTCCGCCGCACTGGCCGCCGGTCTGGCAGAGCCTGACCCTGATGTTCCAGCGCGAGGTGGCGGACCGGATCGTCGCGCAGCCCGGCGGCAAGGCCTATGGCCGGCTTGCGGTGCTGGCCCAGTGGCGCGCCGAGGCGCGGATCGTGATGACCCTGCCGGCGCGGGCCTTCACGCCGCCGCCGAAGGTCGATTCGGCGGTGGTGCAGGTCGAGGCCCTGCCCGAGCCGCGCTTTCCGGCCGATCCGAAGGTCCTGGAACGGGTCGTGGCGATGGCCTTCAACCAGCGGCGCAAGATGCTGCGGGCGGCGCTGAAGGGGCTGGGACCGGATATCGAGGACCGGCTGCGCGCCGCCGGGATCGCGCCGACCGACCGGGCGGAACAGGTCCCCCTGGAAGGGTTCTGCGCCCTGGCCCGGACGTTCTGAGCGGGACCGGCCCCAGCAGAAAGGCAAACGGCCCCGGAAACGGGGCCGCCTGATCCGGACCGCCGGGTCGCGGGGGCCGTGCTATTCGGCCGCTTCCGCCGGGCCGCCGCCATCGGAGGGCTGTCCGCCGGCGTCGCCGCCCTGCGCCTTCGGCCGGCGGCCGCGGCCGCGGCGCGGCTTCGGTTGTTCCTCGGGCGTCTCGACGAGGCCCGGATCGCCGTCGCCCGCGCTGTCGGAGTGGTCGCCGAGGATCGACGGGTCCGCCGCGGCATCCTCCTGCGCCTTCAGGCGCTCGGTGCGCTCGCGGTCGCGCTCGGCCTGGCGTTCGCGGTTCTGCCGCTCCTGCTCCTCGCGCTTCTGCTCGACCTCGCGCTGGGCCTCGGCGAGCAGCCGCAGGTAGTGCTCGGCGTGCTGGGCGTAGTTCTCGGCATCGACCCGGTCCCCGGACAGCACCGCGTCGCGATGCAGCTGGTTGTACTTGTCGATGATCTGCTGCGGGGTGCCCCGCACCTTGCCATCGGGCCCGGAGCTTTCGAAGACCCGGTTGATGATATTGCCGCCCGAGGGCCGGTTGCGGTTCTTGTTGCCCCGCGAGCGTGACTTCGATGATCTCATGAACGGTTCGGCTCCGCCTGGGTCTTTTGAGTTTCCGGCCGGGGCGCAGGGCGGTCCTGCGTGCGGGTTCTATCCGTTTGCCCCTGACGATGTTCGGCGACTGTGCGAGGGAGAGCGCGGTCACGCTCTGCCCGACCGACACGGTTGAATAAGCACGCACCGCGCGGCTTATCAAGCGGTTTCCGCCGTATCGGGACCCGAAACTGTCGATTTCCGCCGGTTTTCCGGGCCCCGGAAGCTAGAATTCGCGCCGGTGGTTGGTTCCCGCGCGGCCCGTGACCACCCGGTCGCGCCCGTCCATGTCCTGCACCACCGAGATCAGCCGCAGCCCCGCCATCCGCATCAGGTCGACGACCTGATGGGCCTGATCCGGGCCGATCTCGACCGCCAGCCGGCCACCGGGCTTTAGCGCCAGGTGCAGCCCCTCGACGATCGCGCGGTAGGCATCGAGCCCGTCGCCGCCGTCGGTCAGCGCCTGCCGCGGCTCCCACAGCCGCACCTCGGGCGACAGGCTGGCCAGTTCGCTGAGCGCGACATAGGGCGGGTTCGACACGATCAGGTCGAAGGTGGGCTGTCCCATCACTTCGCCGCTGGAGGAATGCACCCCGGGCGGCGGCACCGAGAGGATCGCCGGCGGCACCCCGTCATACCAGCTTCCCTGGTGCACCTCGGCCCGGCCCCGCAGCCCGAACCGGGCGGCGTTGCGCCGCGCGACATCGACCGCGGCGGTCGAGATGTCGACGCCGGTGCCCCGCGCGTCGGGCCGCTCGGCCAGCAGGGTCAGCAGGATGCAGCCCGAGCCGACACCGAGGTCCAGCACGTCGGAAAACGGCTCGGCCAGCGCCACCTCGACCAGCGTCTCGGTTTCCGGCCGCGGGTCGAGCACGTCCGGCGTGACGATGAATTCGCGGCCGTAGAAGCTGCGGAAGCCGACCAGATGCGAGACCGGCTCGCGCCGTTCGCGCCGGCCGATCAGGGCCTGGAACGCGGCGGCCTTCTCGGGCGGGATCTCGTCAGGCAGGGCGAGCGTCAGGCGGCCCAGCGGGATGCCGATCGCGTGGGCCAGCAGCCGGCGGGCGTCGCGGGCCGGGTCCGGCACTCCGACCGAGGCGAGGCGGCTGATCGCGGGCACGAGGAGTTCCACCGCCCGGGCCATCCGCCTCAGCCCTCCATCTCGGCCAGTTGCCGGGCCTGCGCCTCGGCGGTCAGGGCGTCGATGATCTCGTCGAGGTCGCCGCCGATCACCGCGTCGAGCCGATAGAGCGTCAGGTTGATCCGGTGTTCGGTGATCCGGCCCTGCGGGAAGTTGTAGGTGCGGATCCGCTCCGACCGGTCGCCGCTGCCGACCTGCGCCTTGCGGTCTGCGGAGCGGGCATCGTCGGCCTTCTGCCGCTCGAGGTCGTAGAGCCGGGTGCGCAGCACCTGCATCGCGATCTCGCGGTTGCGGTGCTGGGACTTCTCGGAGGAGGTGACGACGATCCCGGTCGGCAGGTGGGTGATCCGCACCGCCGAATCGGTGGTGTTGACGTGCTGGCCGCCGGCGCCGGAGGCGCGCATCGTGTCGATGCGGATGTCGGCGGGATCGATCCGGATGTCGACCTCCGCCGCCTCGGGCAGAACCGCCACGGTCGCGGCAGAGGTGTGGATCCGACCGCCCGCCTCGGTCTCGGGCACCCGCTGCACCCGGTGCACGCCGCTTTCGTACTTGAGGCGGGCAAAGACCCCCTCGCCGCTGACCCGCGCCGTCACTTCCTTGATCCCGCCCAGTTCGGTGGCGGCCTCGGACAGGATCTCGAAGGACCAGCCGCGGGCGTCGGCGTAGCGCTGGTACATCCGCAACAGGTCCGCGGCGAAGAGCGACGCCTCCTCGCCGCCGGTGCCGGGCCGGATCTCGAGCATCGCCGGGCGGGCATCCGCCGCGTCCTTGGGCAGCAGCGCCAGCCGCAACGCCTGTTCCACCTCGGGCAGCCGGGCATTGAGCACCGGCAACTCCGCTTCCGCGAGCACCCGCATCTCGGGGTCCGACAGCATCGCCTCGGCCTCGGCCAGATCGGCCCGAACCTGCCGCCACTCGGCGATCTGGGCGACCACCGGCTTCAGTTCGGCGTATTCGCGGGCGAGGTCGGCGATCCTGTCGGCGGCCACACCCTCGGAAAGCCGGGCCTCGAGGAACCCGTAGCGGCTTTCGATCTGGTCGAGGGTTTCGGCGGGTAGCATGGTCTCTCGTCTCGCAATGCCGGGTCCGGGTCAAGGTCCGGCCAGGCCCTCGGTCTCGGCCATCCAGGCCAGCACGCGGGCGCGGTTGACCCCGAGGTCGTCGCCGCCAAAGCGCAGCCGGCCCCAGACATGCACCACGCCGTCGCGGCGGGCAACGGTGGTGTAGTCCGGAAAGCCCCAGAGCGCGGAGCGGGTTTCGTAGGTGACGAGACCGTCCTCGGGCACACCGGCCAGCCGCCGGGTGCGCGGCGTGGCCAGGACCACGCCGTCGAGCGCGGCCATCGCCGCCTCGGCCGACGTCGCGTCGCCGAGGTCCCGCACCGCCTCGAAACTGCCCGGCCCGGCGTGGTCGCCCGGCGACCGCTGGTCCGGCGCGCGGTGCCAGGCGGCGATGTCGACCGGCGCCAGCCGGACAAACAGCGTCCCGCCCAGAAAGACGGCGACGGCGAGCGCCGCCGCGATCGCGACCCAGCGCATCAGCGCGCCCGCCGGGGCCAGAGCGCGAGGCAGGCGATCTCGGTCGCGACGTGGGCGCCGGCGATCGCGGTGGCGCCGGTGGTGTCGTAGGCCGGAGCGACCTCGACCACGTCGCCGCCGACCAGCGCGATCCCGGCGAGGTCGCGCAGCATCGCCGCCGCCTGCCAGCTGGCCAGCCCGCCCCAGACCGGGGTGCCGGTGCCCGGAGCGAAGGCGGGGTCGAGCGCGTCGATGTCGAAGGTCAGGTAGCAGGGGCCGTCGCCCAGCACCCGCTTCGCCTCGGCCACCACCGCGGCCACGCCGCGTTCGTGCACCGCGCGGGCGTCGATCTGGGTGAAGCCGTGGGGATCTTCGCAGGTGGTGCGCAGGCCGATCTGGACCGACCGGGCCGGATCGACGACCCCCTCGGCCACCGCCTTGCCGACGAAGGTGCCGTGGTCGACCCGGCGGGCCGGGGCGCTGTCCGGCCAGAGGTCGGAATGGGCGTCGAACTGGATCACCCCGAGCGGCCCGTGCCGCGCCGCCATCGCCCGCAGGATCGGCAGCGTGATCGAGTGGTCGCCGCCCAGCGTCACCACCGGGGCTTGGGCGGCGAGCCGGCCGACATGGGCCTCGATCGCCGCCGGAACCGATGACACGTCGGCATAGTCGAAGGGCATGTCGCCGCAATCGAACATCGCGAACTCGGACAGCGCGTCGAAGTCCCAGCCGTAGGGCGGGTCGCCCGGCTGCAGGGTCGATGCCTCGCGGATCGCGCGGGGGCCGAAGCGGGCGCCGGGCCGGTGCGTCACCGCCTGGTCGAAGGGGATGCCGGTGAACACCAGGTCCGCGCCCTCGGCGGTTCGGCTGTAGCGCCGGCGCAGGAACGAGGTGGCACCCGCGAAGGGGTTCTCGAAGGCCAGTCCGCGGTCCGGGCCGTCGATCGCCCGGTCCGCCTGATTCTGCGCGTCTTCCAATGCCATGTGCCGCTTCCCCTGTCAGATCCGCGGGACATTGGCACGGCCCGCGGGCGACCGGAAGAGCCAAGCCGGGAGCCCGGCGCGGATCTAGCCGCCGATGGGCAGCGCCGTCTCGACCAGCCGGGCGAAGAACGACGCGCCATAGGGGGCGGCCGCGTCGTTGAACTCGTAGGCCGGGTGGTGCAGCCCGGCGCTGTCGCCGTTGCCGAGGAACAGGTAGGCCCCGGGCCGGACCTGCAGCATGTAGGAAAAGTCCTCGGCCCCCATCTCGCGCCCGGCGTTGGGGTCGGTCGGGCCGATCTCGGCGGCGACGGCGGCGGCGAAGCCGGCACGGCCGGCGTCGTTCACCGTCGCCGGATACTGCGGGCTGTAGTCGAGCCGGGCGCTGACCCCGTAGGCGGCCGCCTGTCCGGCCACGATCGCCGCCATCCGGTCCTGCACCATGCGCTGCACCGCCGGGTCGAAGGTGCGCACGGTGCCGTTGATCCACGCGGTGTCGGGGATGATGTTGTCGGCGGTGCCGGCATGGATCTGGGTTACCGACACCACCAGTTCGTCGTGGCTGCAATGGTTGCGGCTGACGATGGTCTGGATCGCCTGGGCGATGCCCAGCGCGGCGACGATCGGGTCGGCGGTCTCGTGCGGCATGGCGCCGTGCCCGCCCCGGCCCTGGATGTGGATGTCGAAGATGTCGACCGCCGCCATGATCGGGCCCGGCTCGGTGTAGAACTCGCCCACCGGGGTGCCGGGGGCGTTGTGCAGGGCATAGACTTCGGCGATGTCGAAGCGCTGCATGATCCCTTCCTCGACCATCACCCTGCCGCCGCCGCCGGTTTCCTCGGCGGGCTGGAAGATCAGCGCCACCCGGCCGGCGAAGTTGCGTGTCTCGGCGAGGTAGCGCGCCGCGCCCAGCAGCATCGTGGTATGCCCGTCATGGCCGCAGGCATGCATCACGCCGGGACGGGTCGAGGCATGGGGCAGACCGGTCTCCTCCTCGATGGGCAGCGCGTCCATGTCGGCGCGCAGGCCGATGGTCGGCCCCGGCGCGCGGCCCTCGATCAGCGCCACGATTCCGGTCCGGGCGATGCCGGTCTCGATCCGGTCGACGCCGAATTCCTTCAGCTTCGCGGCCACGAAGGCGGCGGTCTGCACGCAATCGAACTCGAGTTCCGGGATCCGGTGCAGGTGACGGCGCCAGTCCGCCATCGCGTCGGCCATCGCGGCGATGGAATTGAGCACCGGCATGGGGTTCCCCTCCTGAGGCAAGCGCCCTAGCCTGCCCCGGATTCCGCGCGAGGAAAAGACACGTGACAGCCGCACCGCAGCCCGAAAACGACACCGCCGACCCGGCCCGCCGCGCCGCACCGGACGGCCCCGACGGCATGGCGCGGCTGCTCGAGATCATGCGCCGGCTGCGCGACCCCGAGACCGGCTGTCCCTGGGACATCGAGCAGAGCTTCGCCACCATCGCCCCCTACACCATCGAGGAAGCCTACGAGGTCGCCGACGCCATCGACCGCAGCGCCTGGGACGACCTGAAGGGCGAGTTGGGCGACCTGCTGTTCCAGTCCGTGTTCCATGCCCGCATGGCCGAGGAGGCCGGCCTGTTCAGCTTCGACGAGGTCGCCCACGGCATGGCCGACAAGATGATCGACCGCCACCCCCATGTCTTCGGCACCGAGAGCCGCGACAAGTCCGCCGCCCAGCAGACCCGCGACTGGGAGGCGATCAAGGCCACCGAACGCGCCGCAAGGGCCCAGGAGCGGGTCCTCGACGGGGTCGCGGTCGGGTTGCCGGCGCTGCTGCGGGCCGTGAAGCTGCAGAAGCGCGCCGCCCGCGTCGGCTTCGACTGGCCGCAGACCGCGCAGGTTCTCGACAAGCTGACCGAGGAGGCCCGCGAACTGGTCGCCGCCCGGGACCGGATGAGCCATGACGAGATCGAGGACGAGATCGGCGACCTGCTTTTCGTGATCGCCAACCTCGCCCGCCACCTCGGCGTCGACCCGGAGCAGGCCCTGCGCCGGACCAATGGCAAGTTCGTGCGCCGTTTCAATGCGGTCGAGGCCGCTCTTCACGCGGCGGGACGGCGGCCCGAGGACGCGACACTCGACGAGATGGACGCCCTCTGGGATGCCGCGAAGGCCGCCGAACGGCGCGCGCCGCCCGCCTCCGGGGACCGCTGACCTGACTGGGACAGCCTGCCGCAGCGCAGCATCGTTGCCGGCCGGTGCGCGCCGCCTATTTCCGACCCATGAGCATCCTGACCCCGATCCCTCCCGCCACGTCCTTGCCCCTGCGCCTGTTGTTCGCCGTTCCGTTGCTGGGCTGGATCGCCCGCGACGTCGCCTTCGGCACGCAGGACAACGTCTGGTACGCGGCCACGATCCTCGCCACGGTCTGGTTGTTCGCGATCCTCGAATTCGGGCTCGCGGCGATCGTGGTCCCCTATGTCTGTGCGGTGCCGGCAGCCTTCGCCGTGCTGATCCGCCTCGCCTGGGGTTAGGGCCGAAGCCGGTCAGCCGGCCGCCTTTTCCTCGAGGTGCAGCCATTCGTCTTCGGCGGCGGAGAGCTTGGCCTGCCGCTCGGTCAGGGCCTCCGTCGCCTTGGCGAACTTGGCCGGTTCCCGGGCATAGAGGTCCGGGTCGGACAGCAGCGCCTCGAGCTTGCCGATCTCGGCCTCGAGCCGCGTGATGAGCGACGGCAGCTCTTCCAGCCGGTGTTTCTCGACGAAGGTCAGCCCGCCGGCCGCGGCCCTGGTGGCGGCCCCGGCCTGCGGCGCCGGCGCCGCGGCCGTCCTGGCCGGCTTCGGCGTCTGCACGGCCCCGGTCGCGCCGACCGGCGCATCCGGCCCCCGCTGCGCCCGGTAGTCGGTCCAGCCGCCGGAATAGAGCACGGCGCGGCCGTCGCCCTCCATCGCCACCGTGGCGGTGGCCACCCGGTCGATGAAGTCCCGGTCGTGGCTGACCAGAAGCACCGTGCCCTCATACTGGTCGAGCAGGTCCTGCAGTAGGTCGAGGGTCTCGATGTCGAGGTCGTTGGTCGGCTCGTCGAGCACCAGCAGGTTGCTTTCCCGCGCCATCAGCCGGGCCAGCAGCAGCCGCGCCCGCTCGCCCCCCGACAGCGACCGGACCGGGGCGCGGACCCGGGTCTCGTCGAACAGGAAGTCCTTGAGGTATCCCACGACGTGGCGCGGGGTGCCGCGGACCATGATCTGGTCGGAAGCGCCCGAGACCGCCATCGCCGGATCGAGCGTCAGCGAGGTCCAGAGCGTCGCGTCCCCGTCGAGCTGGGCCCGGGCCTGGTCGAAGACGGCCACCGCCAGGTTGGTGCCATGGGTCACGGTCCCCGCATCGGGTTGAACGTCGCCCAGCAACATCTTGATCAGCGTCGTCTTTCCCACGCCGTTGGGTCCGACGAAGGCGATCCGGTCGCCGCGCATCACGGTCAGGTCGAAGCCACGCAGGATCGGCCGTCCGTCGAAGGTCTTGGCCAGTCCCCTTGCCTCGATCACCTTGCGACCGGACTGCGGCCCCTCCTCAAGCGCCATCGCCGCCGCGCCCTGCCGCCGGATCTGCGCCGCCCGCTCGGCCCGCAGGTCGGCCAGCGCCCGGACCCGGCCCATGTTGCGCTTGCGGCGGGCGCTGATGCCCTCCACCGCCCAGCGCGCCTCGGCCTTGATCTTGCGGTCGAGCTTGTGCCGGGCGAGGTCCTCCTCCGCCCAGGTGCGGTCGCGCCAGTCCTCGAAACCGGCAAACCCGGCGTCGCGCCGGCGCACGACGCCGCGGTCGATCCAGAGGGTCGCCCGGGTCAGCCGGGTCAGGAAGGCGCGGTCGTGCGAGATCGCGACGAAGGCGCCGTCCCGCTCGGCAAGGGCCTCTTCGAGCCAGCCGATCGCCGCGACATCGAGATGGTTGGTCGGCTCGTCGAGCAGCATCAGGTCCGGGGACTCGGCCAGCAGCCGGGCGAGCGCCGCGCGCCGCCGTTCGCCTCCCGAGGCGGTGGCCACCGGCCGGTCCGGGTCGAAGTCGAGCCCGTCCGCCGCCGCCGCGACCCGCCATTCCTCGCCGGGCTCCAGCCCCGAAGCGGCCCAGCCGCCGAGGGTGTCGAAGCCGGAGAGGTCGGGATCCTGCTCGAGGTAGCCGACCCGGATGCCGGCCGGCGCCGTCACCGCGCCGCGATCCGGGGTGACGAGGCCCGCCATCACCTTCATGAGCGTCGACTTGCCCGATCCGTTGCGGCCGACGAGCGCCACCCGGTCGCCGGGCGTCACCACGAGATCGACCCCGTCGAAGACCGGGTCGCCGCCCCAGGTCAGGGCGATGTCGGACAGCTGGAGAAGCGGGGCGCGGGCCATGCCGGGCACCTAGTCGGCGGGCACGGCACACTCAAGCCCCGTCTTCTTCGGACCCGAAATATCCCGGGGGAGTCGCCGCCCCGGCGGCGACGGGGGCAGCGCCCCCGACCGGACTGCGCCGGGCGGCCTGGCCCGACACGGCGCGCAACGCGCGGGCCCGGGCCGGAGGAACCGCCGCGATCTCGAGCCCGGTGAACACGTGCAGGGTGTTCAGGTCGCGGTCGATTACCGCGTGATCCGACACCCAGCCGCCCATGGCGAGGTAGGTCTTCAGAAGCGGCGGCATCCGCCGCAGCGCGGCGCGCCGGTCCACCGGCCGCCCCCGCGGCGCGGCGAAGCGGACGACCTCCGGGGCCTTGATCCCCGGCCGCCAGCGCCGCGGCGCCAGATGGCCGGCGGCCAGCAGGTCGAAGGCCTCCCGATAGGCGTCGGGCCGGGTGCCGGGAAAGGACGCGCAGCCGAACATCATCTCGACCCCGGAGGAATCGACGAAGGCCGCCATCGCACCCCACGCGATTCGCAGGACATCGGCCTCCCGCGCCTCGGGATGGACGCAGAACCGGCCCAGCTCGACCATCGGTCCGACGTAGGCGCGCAGGTGCTCCAGCCCGTAGAACTGGGCGGCGTAGGAGCGCCCGATCTGGTCGCCTCCCGGGATCGGCAGCAGACGGAAGGTGCAGACCGGGCCCTCGCGCCCGTCGGCCTCGACCAGGATGTGCCGGCAGACCGGGTCGAAGGCGTCGCGGTCGAGCCGCCCGGGCCGCGCAGGGGCGCCCGCCGCCTCGAAGAAGCAGAGGTGCCGCAGCGCCTGCGCCGCCCTTAGGTCCGCCTCCCCGGCGGCGAAGCGCGCCGTGAACCGGCCCTTCCTCAGCATCCTGCCCATCCTTGGCCCCTCGCCCCTCCCGGACTAGATACGGGGTGAACCTGACGGGAGGGTAGACACCCATGGACAAGGTCATCAAGACGGATGCCGAATGGCGCGCGCAGCTGGGCGACCTCGCCTACAAGGTCACGCGCAGGCACGGCACCGAACGGGCGGGAACCCATGACGATTTCCCGAAGGCGGCGGGCACCTTCCGGTGCGTCTGTTGCGGTGCGACGCTGTTCGACCAGTCCGACAAGTTCGAGAGCGGAACCGGATGGCCGTCGTTCACGCGGCCGATCGACGGCGTGGCGGGCGAGGCGGTGGGCGAGCAGGAGGACCGGTCGTTCTTCATGCGCCGGACCGAGGTGCACTGCAACCGGTGCAATGCCCATCTCGGGCATGTCTTTCCGGACGGCCCCCAGCCGACCGGGCTGCGCTACTGCATCAACGGCGTGGCTCTGACCTACGAGCCGAAGACGTAGCCGATTTTCGACGAAAATCGGACATCCGGGTTTTCGTCGAAAACCCGGGCTCCGGCTCAGTAGGGCATCGGGTGGGCCCGGTGCGCCGCGTCGATCTCGGCGAGGATGTCGTCCGACAGGGTCACCCCGTCCCCGGCAAGGATCCGGTGCAGCTGGTTCAGCGTCGTCGCCCCGAAGATCGCCGAGACCGGGAACGGCCGGGTCCGGCACCATGCCAGGGCGAGGTGCACCGGGTCGATCCCGTGCCGACCGGCGATGTCGAGATAGGCCTGCACCGCCGGCAATACCCGGTCGGTCCGCCGCCCCCCCATCTCCGGGCCGATATCCATCCGGCTTCCCTTCGGCACCGCCCCGTCCTGGTACTTGCCGGTCAGGAACCCCGCCCCCAGCGGCGAGAAGGCGAGCAGCAGCACGTCCTCGTGGTGCGCCAGTTCGGCGAGGTCGGTGTCGAAGAACCGGCACAGCAAGGAATACTCGTTCTGGATCGAGGCCACCCGCGGCAGGCCCCGCGCCTCGGCGAGCCGCAGCCAAGCGGCGGTGCCCCAGGCGCTCTCGTTGGACAGGCCGAAGGCGCGGACCTTGCCGGCCTTCACCTGCGCGTCCATCGCCTCGAGCACCTCGTTCATGTGGTCCTCGACTTCGGCCCTCGACGGTTGCCTGCGCGGGTCGAAGGTCCAGTTCTGCCGGAACATGTAGGAGCCCCGGTTGGGCCAGTGGGTCTGGTAGAGGTCGATCCGGTCGGTCCGCAGCCGCCGCAGGGAGCCCTCCACCGCCTCGGCGATGATCCGGCCGTCATAGCCTCGGCCCTCGCGGATGAAGCCGCCGTTGGCGCCCGACACCTTGGTCGCGATCACCCAGTCGTCCCGGCGCGACCCGGCCTTCGCCACCCAGTTGCCGATCGCCTCCTCGGTCATCCCGACCGTCTCGGCCGCCACCGGGTTCACCGGATACATCTCGGCGGTGTCGAGGAAGTTGATCCCGGCATCGAGCGCGGCGTCGATCTGGGCGTGGGCGTCGGCCTCCGGGGTATGGGTGCCGAATGTCATCGTCCCGAGGCACCAGTCGGTGACCTCGATGCCGGTGCGGCCAAGCGGTAGGGTCTTCATGCGGATGCGGCTCCTGTCCCTCGTTGCGCCGGACCTAGGGCCCTGACCCGGAAAGGGCAAGTCCACCCCGGACCGACGCCCACCGCGAGGGCCGGCCCGGTTCCGTTTGCGACGCCGCCCGCCGCAGCCCGGCTGGACGACGCCGGCCCGCCGTGCCAGAGCGCCTCCATGCGGACCCTCCTGTCCTTCGCCGCGCTGTTCCTGTCCGTCGCGCTGCTCCAGCTCTCCTCGGGCGGGGTCGGCCCTCTCGACGCGCTGGCCGGGTTGGCGCTGGGCTTCTCGGCGGGCGAGATCGGGCTTCTCGGATCGGCGCATTTCGCCGGGTTCTTCGCCGGCTGCTGGTGGGCGCCGCGCCTGATGGGAACGGTCGGCCATTCCCGCGCCTTC
>JBFKOW010000112.1:0-12107 GCA_041628615.1 Paracoccaceae bacterium
AACGTGCCGGAGGTCAGCTATGTCGTCGCCCACGGCCAGTTGGCGGCGGGCGAACTCGACGACCGGATGAACGCCTTCTACGACGGCCGCTACGACGTGCTGCTGGCGACCACCATCATCGAGAGCGGCCTCGACATCCCGACCGCGAACACGATGGTGGTGCACCGGGCCGACATGTTCGGCCTTGCCCAGCTCTACCAGATCCGCGGCCGGGTCGGCCGGGCCAAGACCCGCGCCTATGCCTACCTGACCACCAAGCCGCGCGCGCCGCTGACCCCGCAGGCGGAAAAGCGGCTGCGGGTGCTGGGCAGCCTCGACAGCCTCGGCGCCGGCTTCACGCTGGCCAGCCAGGATCTCGACATCCGCGGTGCGGGCAACCTGCTGGGCGAGGAGCAATCCGGCCAGATGCGCGAGGTGGGCTACGAGCTCTACCAGCAGATGCTGGAGGACCAGATCGCCCGGATCCGGTCGGGCGAGGCCGAGGGCATCGTCGACGACGGCCAGTGGGCGCCGCAGATCAACCTCGGGGTGCCGGTGCTGATCCCCGACACCTACGTCCCCGACCTCGACGTGCGGCTGGGCCTCTATCGCCGGCTGAGCGACCTGACCACCAAGGTCGAACTGGAAGGCTTCGCCGCCGAACTGATCGACCGGTTCGGCAAGCTGCCGCGGGAGGTGAACACGCTGATGCTGGTGGTGCGGATCAAGGCGATGTGCAAGCGCGCCGGGATCAGCCACCTCGACGGCGGCCCGAAGGGCGCGACGATCCGCTTCCACAACGACAAGTTCGCCAACCCGGCCGGTCTGGTGGACTTCATCCGGGCGCAGGACGGGCTGGCGAAGGTCAAGGACAACAAGATCGTGGTGCGCCGCGACTGGAAGGGCGAGGCCGACCGGATCAAGGGCGCCTTCGCCATCGCCCGCGACCTCGCCGAGCACGTCAAGAAGCCCAAGGCGGCCTGACCGGGCCGCCCCGGGACGGACGGGTTCAGAGCGCGCGGACCGCCTCCAGCACTTCTTCGGCGTGGCCGGGCACCTTCACCTTGCGCCAGATCCGGGCCACCTTGCCCTCGGCGTCGATCAGGTAGGTCGCCCGCTCGATGCCCATGGATGTCCGGCCGTACATGCTCTTCTCGACCCAGACCCCGTAGCGTTCGCAGACATCGCCCTCGGCGTCGGACAGCAGCGCGTTCTTCAGGTCGTGCTTGGCGGCGAACTTCTCGTGCTTGGCGACGGTATCCTTGGACACGCCCAGCACCGTCGCGCCGGAGGCGGCGAAGTCCTCCAGGAGACCGGTAAAGGCGATCGCCTCCTTGGTGCAGCCCGGGGTGTCGTCGCGCGGGTAGAAGTAGAGGATCACCGGCCCGCCCTTCAGCGCGGCGAGCGAGACGGTGTCGCCGCCGTCGCGGGGCAGGGTGACGTCGGGGGCGGCATCGCCCACGGCGGGGCCTTCGGTGGTCGTGGTCATCGGTCTCTCCTGTCGGGGTCGCTGATTCCGGTTTCGTTTTAGACCGGGGGCGGCGAAGATAAAGCCCGGCAGGAGAAGCGGTTGCCCAACGACGCGCCAGAGCGGGACCGGACCGTGCCGGGGCAGCCCTTGCCGCCGGCCGGAACCGCGCGTCCGCCGGAGCCGCCGCCGGCACCACCACAGCCATCACCACCGCCTCCCCCGCCGCCGCCGGCACGGCCGCGCCGGCGCTGGTTCCGGGGCCTGCTCTATCGAGCGATCGGCATCGCGCTGACCGTGCCGCTGCTGTTCGGCATCGCCTTCGCCCTGCTGCTGCTCGGCCGCGAGGTGACCGCGCCGGGCTGGCTCAAGGCCGATGTCGAGGCCCGCGCCACGGAGCTTCTCGGCGGCGGGGCGCTGCGGTTCGGGGCGATGCGCCTGACCCTCGGGGCCGACCTGCATCCGCGGGTGGTCCTGCGCAATGCCGAGTTGCGGGACGCCGCCGGGGGCATCATCGCGGTCGTGCCGCGGCTGACCGCGCTGCTGTCGCCGCGCGGCCTCGCCCAGGGCGAGGTGCTGGTCCAGGAGGTCGACCTGAGCGCGCTGCAGATCGCGCTGCGCCGGGCGGCCGACGGCTCGGTGGCGTTCCAGATCGGCGCCTCGGGCGCGGCGGGCGGCGCGGGCGCGGCGGATCGCGGTCTCGTCGGGCTGCTCGACGGCATCGACGCGGCCCTCGAGGCGCCCCGGCTGGCGGCGCTGGAACAGGTCCGGATCACCGGCATGATCGTGAACTACGACGATGCCCGGGCCGGGCGGAGCTGGACGGTGGACGGCGGGACGCTGGCGCTGGACCTCCGGCGGGACCGGGTCGCGCTGCGCGGCGACCTGTCGCTGCTGTCGGGCCGGGCTTACCTCACCGAACTGGGCCTGCGCTACGAGAGCCCCAACGGCACCCGCGCCGCCGAGGTCGCCATCGGCATCACCAACGGGGTCGCGCGCGACCTCGCCTCGCAATCGGCGGCGCTGAGCTGGCTGCAGGTGCTCGACGCGCCGCTCGACGCCACGATCCGGGCCGAGATCGGCGGCAGCGGCGGCCTTGGGCCGGTGAGCGCGGCGCTGGACCTCGGCGCCGGCGCGCTCCGCCCGACCGAGGCGACGCGGCCGATCCCCTTCGACGGGGCCGAGGCCTACCTGACCTTCGATCCGGTGTCGTCGTTGCTGACCTTCGACCGGGTCTCGCTCCACAGTCCGTGGGGCGATCTGGGCGGCAGCGGCCGGGCCTGGCTGCGCGACATCGCGGACGGCGTGCCGCGCCGCATCCTCGGGCAGTTCACCTTCGACGGGTTCGACCTGAACCCCGCCGACCTGTATCCCGAACCGGTCACCCTGGGGCGGGGCGACATCGGCTTCCGGATGACCCTGCAACCCTTCGTCGTCGAAGTGTCCGACTTCGGCGTGATCGACGGCGACGGTCGGCTGTCCGGCAGCGGTCGGGTGGTGGCGGCGCCGGAGGGCTGGTCGGTCAGCGCCGATATCGGCCTCGACCGGATCGGCGTGGGAAGGTTCATGGAGGTCTGGCCCGCGACGTTCCGGCCGAACATGCGCCGCTGGTTCGCCGAGAACATGACCGCCGGGCGGATCGACCGGCTGCGCGCCGCGCTGCGGTTCGACCCGGCGGCGGCACCGGCGATCGCCGCCAGCTTCGAGTTCACCGACCTCACCCTGCGGGTGCTGCGCAGCCTGCCGCCGATCGAGGGCGGAGACGGGCAGGGCACATGGGAGCATGGCCGCTTCACCGTGATGCTCGACGACGGGCTGGTGCGGGCGCCGCAGGGCGGGGCGGTCACCTTGCCCGGCACCGTCTTCACGATTCCCGACACCCGCATCCGCAACGCGCCCTCGGTGGTGTCGCTGGCCATCGGCGGCACCCTGACCGGCGCGCTGTCGCTGCTGGACCTGCCGCCCTTCGAGTTCCTGACCAAGGCCAACCTGCCGGTCACGCTGGCCGATGCCCGCGCCAGCGCCCGCGTCACGATAAGCCTGCCGATCATGCCGAGGGTGCCGCGCGACGCGATCGACTTCTCCGCCGCGGCGACGCTGTCCGACCTGCGCAGCGAGGTGCTGATCCCCGGGCGCAGCCTGGCGGCGCGGGAACTGCGGGTGGAGATCGACCGCGAGGCGCTGTCGGTGCGCGGCCCGATGCGGATCGGGCAGGTG
Organism: Paracoccaceae bacterium; assembly: GCA_041628615.1. Taxonomy (GTDB): domain Bacteria; phylum Pseudomonadota; class Alphaproteobacteria; order Rhodobacterales; family Rhodobacteraceae; genus JAMWZF01. Next base: position 3,665 of record JBFKOW010000112.1, read on the forward strand.
CCGCTGACGGCGGAGTTCCGGCAGGTCCTGCGCGACAATCCCGAGCGCGTCGCCACGGTGTCGGCCGAAGTCGAACTGTCCGAGCGCTTCCTCGACGAGTTCCGCATCGGGCTGCCCCCCGGCAGCCTGCGCGGCGACGGGTCGGGCCGGCTGGAACTGCTGCTCGCCCGGGGCCGGCCGCCGGAATTCGCGCTCGAGAGCCGGCTCGAGGGATTGCGGCTGGCGATCCCCGCGCTCGGCTGGGCCAAGCCCGCCGAAACGCCGGGCCGGCTGAGCATCGCCGGACGCCTCGGGCCCGCGCCCGAGGTCGACCGGATCGCGCTTGATGCCGCGGGGCTTGTGGCCGAGGGCCGGCTGGAGCTGGCCCCGGACGGCCGCCTGAGCCGGGCCCTGTTCGATCGCCTCGAGGTCGGCGGCTGGCTGCGCGCGGCGGCGGAACTGCGCGACCGCGGCGCCGGGGTGCCGATGGCGGTGCGCCTGAGCGACGGCAGCCTCGACCTGCGGGGCCGGCCGCGAACCGGCGGCGGAACGGACCGGCCGCTGCCGCCGCTCAGCCTCTCGCTCGACCGGCTCACCGTGGCCGAGTCGCTCGCCCTGACGGATTTCCGGGGCGAATTCGGCGGCAGCGAGTCCGGACTGTCCGGGGAGTTCACCGCACGCGTGAACGGCGGCGGCGCGGTGCGCGGCGCGACGGTGCCGCGCGAGGCCGGGCGGGTCGCCGTGCGGCTGACGAGCGACGACGCCGGCGCGGTGATCTCGTCGGCGGGATTCCTGCGCAACGCGGTAGGCGGCGCGCTCGACCTGACGCTGGTGCCGACCGGGGGCGAGGGCACCTACGACGGGCGGCTGACGGTCCGGGACATCCGGGTCCGCGACGCCCCGGCGCTGGCGTCGCTGCTCGACGCGATCAGCGTGGTCGGGCTGTTGCAGCAGCTGGACGGGCAGGGGCTCGCCTTCAGCGAGGTGGAGGCCGAGTTCCGACTCGCCCCCGAGCGGATCGCCGTGACCCGGGCCAGCGCGGTCGGGGCCAGCCTTGGCATTTCGCTCGACGGGATCTATCTGCCCGGCTCGAAACAGATGGATTTCCAAGGCGTGGTGTCTCCCCTTTACCTCATCAACGGGATCGGCGCGGTGCTGACCCGTCCCGGCGAAGGGCTGATCGGGTTCAACTTCACCCTCACGGGGGCCGTCGGCGACGTGCGCGTCGGGGTCAATCCGCTGTCGGTGTTCACGCCCGGCATGTTCCGCGAGATCTTCCGCCGCCCGCCGCCCAGGATCGACCAGTGAAGCTGTCCGAATTCGATTTCGACCTCCCCGAGGACCTGATCGCGCTGCGTCCGGCCTCGCCACGGTCCTCGGCGCGGATGCTGGTGGCCGGACCGGCCACGATCCGCGACGCGCGCGCGATCGACCTGCCGGAGTTCCTGAACCCGGGGGACCGGCTGGTGATCAACGACACCAGGGTGATCCCCGCCCGCCTGTTCGGCACCCGGCAGCGGGGCACCGCCGTCGCCGGCATCGAGGTGACGCTGGTCGATCCCCGCCCGGACGGCAGCTGGGGCGCCCTGCTCAAGCCGCTGCGCAAGGTGGCGGTGGAAGAGGAGATCGTCTTCACCGCCGATCTGTCGGCCACCGTGATCGCCAAGCCGGAGGGCCGCGCGGTCCTGCGCTTCAACCTGTCGGGACCGGATTTCGACGCCGCGCTGGAGGCCGCCGGGCAGATGCCGCTGCCGCCCTACATCGCCTCGCGCCGCCCCGCCGACGACCGCGACCGCGCCGATTACCAGACGGTCTGGGCCGAGAAGCCCGGCGCGGTCGCCGCCCCGACCGCGTCGCTGCATTTCGACGACGCGCTGCTTGCCGCGCTTCACGCGCGCGGCGTGGCGATGACCCGCGTGACGCTCCATGTCGGGGCCGGCACGTTCCTGCCGGTGACGGTCGACGACGTGCGCGACCACAGGATGCATGCCGAGTGGGGCGAGGTATCGCCCGAGGCCGCCGCGGAGATCGCGGGGACCCGCGCCGCCGGCGGGCGCGTCATCGCCGTCGGCACCACCGCCCTGCGCCTGATCGAGACCGCCGGCCGCAGCGGCGCGGTCCAGCCGTTCCGCGGCGACACCGACATCTTCATCACGCCGGGCTTCCGGTTCCGCGTCGCAGACGGTCTCATGACCAACTTCCACCTGCCGAAGTCGACGCTGATGATGCTGGTCTCCGCCCTCATGGGCGCCGACCGGATCCGGCAGATCTACGCCCACGCGATCGCCGAGCGGTACCGGTTCTTCTCCTACGGCGACGCTTCGCTGCTGCTGCCCGGCGGTTGAGCCCCCGGGCCGCAGGCGCGACATTAACTGTCGCTAGACTCTCAGACGATAGGCTGCGACAGGCCGAGTCTCGGCGCGGACAGCGGACACAGGCACGGCGATGATTCAGGTTCTGAGAGGCTCATGGGCGCTCCTGTTCGGCATGTTCCTGCTGATGATCGGCAACGGGATCCAGGGCACGCTTCTGGGTGTCCGGGGCGAGGCGGCGCAGTTCGCGACCTGGGAATTGTCGCTGGTGATGTCGGCCTATTTCGCGGGCTTCCTGTTCGGCAGCAGGATGGCCCCGGAAATGATCCGGCGCGTCGGCCATGTCCGGGTCTTCGCGGCGCTCGGGTCGCTGATCTCGGCGGTGCTGATCCTCTACCCGGCGGTGCAGGACCCCTGGGTCTGGACCCTGGGCCGGGTGCTGATCGGCTTCGCCTTCTCCGGGGTCTACGTCACCGCGGAAAGCTGGCTCAACAACGCCGCCAGCAACGAGAACCGGGGCAAGGCGCTGTCGCTCTACATGATCGTGCAGATGGCCGGGATCGTGATGGCGCAGTACTTCATCCTGATCAAGGACCCGACGGGGTTCCTGCTGTTCATCATCCCCTCGATCCTGGTCAGCCTCGCCTTCGCGCCGATCCTGCTCTCGGTGACGCCGACTCCGTCCTTCGAGGCGACCCGCCCGATGCGGCTGCGCGGGCTGATCGCCGCCTCTCCGCTCGCCAGTGCCGGGATGGTGCTGCTCGGCGGCGTCTACGCGGCGCAGTTCGGCATGGCGGCGGTCTACGCGTCGCGGATCGGCTTCGATGTCGGCAAGATCTCGGTCTTCATCTCCACGACCTACATCGCGGCGCTGATCTCGCAGTACCCGATCGGCTGGCTGTCGGACCGGATGGACCGGCGGCACCTGATCATCGTGCTGGCCTTCGTCTGCACCTGCGGCGCGATTCTCGGCTTTCTCGCCGGTGGCGAGTTCTGGCTGCTGCTGGTCGCCGCCGCGATGGTCGGCGGCACCTCGAACCCGCTCTACCCGCTGCTCATCGCCTACGCGAACGACTACCTCGCGCACGAGGACATGGCGGCGGCCTCGGCCGGTTTCGTGTTCATCAACGGGGTCGGCGCAGTGGCGGGTCCGCTGGCGATCGGCTGGATGATGGACGCCCTCGGCCCGCGTGGCTTCTGGCTTATCGTCGCGATCCTGATGGCGGTGCTGACGCTCTACGGCCTCTACCGGATGACGGTCCGGCCGAGCGGGACCGATCACACCGGGCCGGTTCCCTATGCCCCGGTCACGCTGGGGGCCTCGCCGCGGGCGGTCGAATGGGCCCAGGAGGTCTATATCGAGGCCGACCAGGAGGCCGGACCACAACATGAATGAAATACTCGACACATCCCGTGACTTGCACGGCGACCATGCAATGGCCACATTCGGGCCAGCGTGCCGTGCAATGGTCGGTGTGTGGAGGATAAGGACATGAATCCGGAGACGATTCTGAGCTTCTGGATCGACGAGGTCGGCCCGAAGGGCTGGTATGCGCAGGACGACGCGCTCGACCGGACGATCCGGGACCGGTTCCAGAGAACCTGGGAGGAGGCCGCGGAAGGCGCCTGCGGGCTCTGGCTCACCTCGCCGACCGGGACCCTGGCCTACGTGATCCTCACCGACCAGTTCCCGCGCAACATGTTCCGCAACGACCCGCGCGCCTTCGCCACCGACAAGAGCGCCCGCGCCGCCGCGAAGATCGCGATCACCCGCAACTGGGACATGCGGATCAGCGAACCGGCCCGGCAGTTCTGCTACATGCCGCTGATGCATTCCGAGAACCTGATCGACCAGGACCGATGCGTCCGGCTGGTCTGCACCCGGATGCCGCAGACCGGCGCAGGCACGCTGCTGCACGCCAAGGTCCATCGCGAGATCATCCGCAGCTTCGGCCGCTTCCCGTACCGCAACGCCGCGCTCGGCCGCGAGACGACCGAGGCCGAAGCCGCGTTCTTCAATGACGGCGGCTATGCGACGGTGCTAAAGGGCATCCAGGCCGAGGCGATCGCCGCCTGAGCCGAATCGCCTTTCCGCCGGGACCGCCGCACGCGCCGCCGCCCGGCCGCGGCGGCGCGGAAATGCGAACAATCCGCTGTAATCCAGCAGAGCACGGTTAAGGGTTGCTCAATGGCGGGCTGCGATCCTTCCGCCGCTGGGAATGCGGAGGCGATATGTGAAGGACGAGGCGGGACACGGTCGCGAGACCTGGGATACCGGTGCGCCCGCATCATCCTGGGGCGAGGAACTCGCGACCGAAATCATGAACATCATGGAGCAGGGCATCCTCGTGTGGGATGCCGACGGTATCTGCGAGCTCCACAATACCCGCGTCTTCGAGGTCCTCGAGCTCAGGCCCGGCGACCTGATGATCGGCACCGAACGGGGCGATTTCCGCGCCCGGGCGATCCAGCGCGGCGAGATGTCGGAGGAGGACAACCGCCGCTCCAGCGAACGCATCGCCGCCAACCTGCCCTATGCCTTCGACCGCCACCTGCCCTCCGGGCGGGTGGTCTTCACGTCGGGACGGCCCGCCCGCAACGGCGCCTATGTCGTGACCTATACCGACGTGACCGAAGCCCGCAGCGCCCAGCGGGAACTGGAAAAGGCCAAGGCGCGCTCGGAGGAGGCCGAGGCGCGCGCCCGCGAGATCCTTCAGAGCGAACGCGCCCGGCAGGACGAGGCGCACCGGCTCGCCAACCTCGACGAGTGGCTGCAATCGTGCAAATCCCTGCACGAGCTGTTCATGATCGTGCAGACCTTCATGGCCCGGATGCTTCCCGGCTCCAGCGGCGAACTCTACACCTACTCGAATTCCCGCGACGTGCTCGACGGCGTCTGCTCCTGGGGCGAGACCCAGATGCACCACCACATCCTCGCCGACAGCTGCTGGTCGCTGCGGCGGGGCAGGGCCTACGAATACACCCCCGAGGGGCTGTGCTTTCCCTGCGACCACACCAACACCTCGGAACAAGACTACATCTGCGTGCCCATCGTCGCCCACGGGGACACGGTCGGCATGATGCACGTGACCTTCGCCGCCCCCAGCGACGACCAGCGCATCGCCACGCTGGAACTCGACGGCGTCTTTGCCCGGCGCTGCGGCGAGCACATCTCGATGGCGATCGCCAACGTGAAGCTGCGCGACGAACTGCGCGACCAGTCGATCCGCGACCCGCTCACCGGGCTTTTCAACCGCCGCTACTTCATCGACGCCTTGAACCGCGAGATCAGCCTCGCGGACCGCAAGGGGATCGGTTTCGGACTGATTTCCTTCGACGCCGACAAGTTCAAGCTGTTCAACGACAACCACGGCCACGATGCCGGGGATGCGGTGTTGCGCCATATCGGCGAACGGCTGCGCGAGGTGATGGTCAACGACGAGGTGGCCTGCCGGGTCGGCGGCGAGGAATTCGCGGTGCTGGTGCCGGAATCCGATCTCGACTCGACCGAGATCCTGGCCGACCGGCTGCGCGTCGCCATCGAGGAGGTGGAGGTGCCGTATCTCGGTTCCCGGCTGCCGCGGGTGACGGTGTCCTGCGGCGTGGCGGCCTACCCCGAGAGCGCCGGGACGGTCGAATCGCTGATGCGGCTGGCCGACGGGGCGCTCTACCGGGCCAAGGAAGCCGGGCGCAACAGGGTCTGCCGGCCCGCCTGATCGCGCCGGTCCGGCCCGCGTGGCGGACCGGCGGCCATGCGCCGGGCAAATAGCCGCATTGTCGCACCATGGATGGCCCCGACCCCCGAGATTGTTTAAGGTCAAACTAATTTGCCGGAGCGCAGGAACCGCGCCGCCCGGCCGAGGGCAATACGCTTAGGAGGAACGCCGAATGGCCGCACAGAGCTTTGACATGATCGTGATCGGGGCCGGACCGGGAGGCTACGTCGCCGCCATCCGGGGCGCCCAGCTGGGCCTCAAGGTCGCCATCGTCGAACGCGAGCACATGGGCGGCATCTGTCTCAACTGGGGCTGCATCCCGACCAAGGCGATGCTGCGGTCCTCCGAGGTGTTCCACCTGATGCACCGCGCCAAGGAGTTCGGGCTCAAGGCCGAGGGTATCGGCTACGATCTCGACGCCGTGGTGAAGCGGTCCCGCGCCGTGGCCAAGCAGCTCAACGGCGGCGTCGGCCACCTGATGAAGAAGAACAAGGTCACCGTCTTCATGGGCGAGGCGACCCTGCCGGCCAAGGGCAAGGTCAGCGTCAAGACCGACAAGGGCACCGAGGAGCTGACCGCCAAGGCCATCGTGCTGGCCACCGGCGCCCGCGCCCGCAACCTGCCGGGGCTCGAGGCCGACGGCGAGCGGGTCTGGTCCTACAAGCACGCCCTCGTCCCGCCGCACATGCCCAAGAAGCTGCTGGTCATCGGGTCGGGCGCCATCGGCATCGAGTTCGCCAGCTTCTACAACACGCTGGGCGCCGAGACGACCGTGGTCGAGGTGATGGAGCGCATCCTGCCGGTCGAGGACGCCGAGATCAGCGCCTTCGCCAAGAAGGCGTTCCAGAAGCAGGGCATGACCATCCTCGAGAAGGCCACCGTCAAGCAGCTCGACCGCGCCAAGGACAAGGTGACCGCCCATATCGAGACCGGCGGCAAGGTCGAGAAGAAGGACTTCGACACGGTGATTTCCGCCGTGGGCATCGTCGGCAACGTGGAGAACCTCGGGCTCGAGGCGCTTGGCGTGAAGATCGACCGCACCCACGTCGTCACCGACGCCTACTGCCGGACCGGCGTCGAGGGGCTCTATGCCATCGGCGATGTCGCGGGCGCGCCCTGGCTCGCCCACAAGGCCAGCCACGAGGGGGTCATGGTGGCCGAACTGGTCGCCGGCAAGAACGACGTCCACCCGGTGAAGCCCGAATCCATCGCCGGCTGCACCTACTGCCACCCGCAGGTCGCCAGCGTCGGCCTGACCGAGGCGAAGGCCAAGGAGAAGGGCCACCAGGTCAAGGTCGGCCGCTTCCCGTTCATCGGCAACGGCAAGGCCATCGCGCTGGGTGAACCCGAGGGCATGGTCAAGACCGTGTTCGACGCCAAGACCGGCGAACTGCTGGGCGCCCACATGATCGGCGCCGAGGTCACCGAGCTGATCCAGGGCTACGTGGTCGGCCAGAAACTCGAGACCACCGAGGCCGACCTGATGGAGACGGTGTTCCCGCACCCGACCCTGTCGGAAATGATGCACGAAAGCGTGCTCGACGCCTTCGACCGGGTGATCCACATCTGACGCGCCACCGCGCGGCCGCCGGGCGGACCCGGCGGCCGCGCCCGCTCATTCGAGGGTGATCGGCACCTCGCCGATCGCCGCCCGGTCCTGATCCATGAAGTACCGGATCACGTAGGCCCCCGGCGTCTCGGGCAGTTGCAGCGAGACCGGGCTCCCGCCGCTGGTATAGCTGAACCTCTCCCACTGCTCCGACCGTTCCGCGCCGGCGCGGCCGATGCCGATGTAGTCGTTCCGGTAATCCGGCCCGGTCCATCCCACCTCGATGGTCCCGCCCGCCGCGGCGGTCTCGGGCGCGGTCAGGGTTGCGGTCACCTCGGTCACGGTCAGCGGCGCTTCGGCCAGCGCGACCCGGTCCTGGTCCATGAAGTAGCGGATCACGTAGGCCCCGGGCCGGGTCGGCACGAGGAGGGAGAGCGGCGAACCGGTCTCGGTATAGGTGAAGTTTTCCCAGCGTTCCGACGACTCCGCGTCCGCCCGGCCGATGCCGATGTAGTCGCTGCGGTAATCGGGGCCGGTCCAGCCCACTTCGATGGTCGCCCCCGCCGCTGCCTCGGCCGGCGCGGTGATCGACGCGGTGGCCGCCGTCACCCTGATCGGCGTCTCGACGATGGTGACCCGGTCCTGGTCGAGGATGTAGCGGATCACGTAGTCGCCGGGCTGCGTCGGGATGAGCAGCTTCAGTGGCGAGCCCTCGCGGGTGTAGGTGAAGTTCTCCCACCGCTCGGAGGATTCGGCGTCCGCCCGGCCGATCCCGATGTAGTCGTTGCGGTTGTCGGGGCCGGTCCAGCCGACCTCGATGGTCGATCCGGCGACGGCCTCGGCGGGCGCGGCGATCGTGGCGCCGACCGGGGTGACGGTGATGGATG
>JBFKOW010000113.1:0-12082 GCA_041628615.1 Paracoccaceae bacterium
CCCACCTCACGCCCGGCGATCGGCCGGTCCGGCAGAGTGAGGTGGGTCTCGACCCACCGCACCCGACGCGCCGGGATCAGGGCAGGTAATCGTTCGGATCGACGCTCTCGAGCCCTTCGCGGACCTCGAAATGCAGGAAGGACGGGTCGCCGGCGGGCACCCGCGCCAGCGTCTGGCCGGCCCGCACGCTGTCGCCCTTGGCCACCGCGAGCCCCTCGAGGTTGACGTAGACGGTCAGCAGGTTGTCGCTGTGCCGGAGCACCACGATCGAGGCCCCGTCGGTGTTCTGGGTGATCGCCGCCACGGTGCCGTCGCCGGCGGCCTTGACCGGGGTCCCGGCCGGCACCGCGATGTCGATCCCCTCGTTCCGGCCGCGGGCGTAGTCGCGGATGATCGACCCGCGCACCGGGTACTGGAAGCGGGCATCCGAGGCGCCCGCCGCGGGCGCGCCGCCGAGGTCCGGGCGCGGCGGCGCGGCGGCCGCCGGAGTAGCGCCGGGCGCGGTGTCGTCGCGGGGCAGGGGCTGGGCGGCCGAGGGCGGCACCGGGGTCGGGCTGCCGGCGCCCGGGACCGGGACCGCCGCCGCGGGGGTGACGCCAGCACCGCCCGGCAGGGTGATCGGGATCAGCAGGAACTGGCCTTCGCGGATGTCGAAATCCGGACCGAGGCCGTTCCAGTCGGCGATCGACCGCACCGGCACGTCGTAGTTGCGGGCGATGGAATAGACCGTCTCGCCGCGCTGCACCCGGTGGCGGACCGGCTCGAACCCGGTCTGCGCCGCCGGCGCGGAAGCCGCCGCCGGGACCGCCGCCGGGGCGCCCGCCTCGGCCCGGTCGATGGCGCTCGAGGCGAGATCCGTGACGTTCACGCCGGGGGGCTGGAGCGGCCCCGCGCCGGGCGCCCCGGTCGCCAGAGAGGGCTCCGCGACGCGGCCCGGAAGGGCGATGATCTCGTCCCGCCGGAGGGCGGTTTCCGGGGTCAGGCCGTTGTAGCGGGCCAGCGCGCCGGCATCGATGCCAAGCCGTCCGGCGATGCTGGCCACGGTGTCGCCGCGCCGGGCCACCACGACCTGGTAGTTCGGATAGGAGATGATGCCCCGGTCGTCGGGCGCAGGCCGCGGCGCGATGCTCCGCGACGCCTGCGTCGTGTCGAAGCCCTGGCCCAGGTCGCGCAGGTCGAAGTCCAGCGGCTCGGTGCAGGCGGTCAACGCCGCAAGAGCCACTCCGGTCATCCAAAGTCTCGGTATCATCATTCTGCCCTCACTCCGCCGGGGTCCCGTTCGCCGGACCTTCCGCCACTTGCCTCGCGTCCCGGTGCAGGTTGCCCGCCCGGTCCTTCGCTCACCCGTCCTGTGCCAGCCCCTCCACGAGGGGCACGAAGCGCACCTTCAGGAGCTCTTCGTAGTCGTAGCCCGTCTCGGTCCGGTGCACCCGGATCAGCCGTTGCACCGCGTCGGACTGGCCCACCGGCAGCACCATGATACCGCCGATCCGCAATTGCGCCAAGAGCGGGCCGGGCGGGTCCTCGGCCGCTGCGGTGACCAGGATACGGTCGAAGGGGGCCTGTTCGGCCAGTCCGAAGCAGCCGTCCGAGACCAGCGCGGTGATGTTGGTCAACCCCAGCGCCTCGAAGCGGGCGCGGGCTTCCTGCACCAGCCGGCGGTGCCGGTCCACGGTGTAGACCCGGCGCACCAGCCGGGACAGGATCGCCGCCTGGTAGCCCGAGCCGGTGCCCACCTCCAGAACCTTGTCCCGGTCCGACAGTTTCAGCGCCTGGGTCATCAGCCCGACCACCGAGGGCTGCGAGATGGTCTGTCCGCAGGCGATCGGCAGCGGCATGTCGCCATAGGCCTGGTCCGAGAACAGCCCGGTGACGAAGAGCGACCGGTCCGTCGCCTCCATCGCGCTCAGCACCGCCTTGTCTGTCACGCCCTTGGACCGCAGCGCGTAGAGGAACTGCATCTGCTGTTCGGCGCCGGGTCCGGCCGTCATCTCAGCGCCTCCGCCAGGGGACCGAGCAGGTCATGGGCCGTGAGGTCCGCCCGCATCGGCGTCACCGAGATGTAGCCGTCGAGATTGGCCCGGGCATCGGTGCCCGGCGCGCTGGGTTCGTCCTGCGGCCCGCCCCGGACCCAGAGGAACCGGCGCTGGTTCGGGGCGATCTGCGGCTCGACCGTGAACCGGGTGGTGGGCCGCAGGCCCTGCGGCACCGCCAGCGTGCCGCGCACGTCGGCGGCCGCGACCGGCGGGAAGTTGACGTTGTAGAAGGTCCGGTAGCCCTCGCCGCTCCAGAGATCGGCGTCGAGCAGCGCCCGGACCACGGCGGCGCCGTGCTGCCGGGCCGCGTCGAAGGGGTCGTCGAGGTCGCGGTTGGCCGGGCCGTAGAACTGCGACAGCGCCACCGCCGGCAGGCGCTGCAGCGCGGCCTCAAGCGCGCCGCCGATGGTGCCGGAATAGAGCACGTTCTCGGCCGCGTTGTTGCCCCGGTTCACCCCGGACAGCACGAGGTCCGGCAGCGCCTCGGCCATCACGTCGTAGAGCCCGGCCAGCACGCAGTCGGCCGGCGAGCCCTCGGCGGCAAAGCGCCGCGGCCCGAGTTCGGCGATCATCGTAGGATGGGCGTAGGAGATGCAGTGGCCGACCCCCGACTGCTCGAACGCGGGGGCCACGGTCCAGACCTCGCCGTCGGGACCGGCGATACGGGCCGCGATCTCGTGCAGCACCGCGAGCCCGGGCGCGTTGATCCCGTCGTCGTTGGTGATGAGGATGCGCATGGACCGCCCTTGTGCCGCTTCCCGGTGTCGCCTGCGGGCCGGTTTAGGCGCAGATCCGCCGGGCGGCAAGCTGCGGGCCGGGGCGCGGCGCCGGCCCCCACGGCCTGTTGCCGCCGCGCCCGGGCGCGGCTCAGAGGATCTCGGGGAGCAGCCGCGCCGCCTCGTCCCGGGGCGGGGCGAGGGGGGCGCGGTCTTCGCCGGGATGGAACCGGGCGCGGACCCCGGTAGGCATCGGCCGCGGTGCCAGGATCGTCACCGTCGGGCCGGTGCGGGCGGTCTCGGCGGCCCAGGACCGCACCAGCGCCATCTGCGCCGCCTTGGTCGCGCCGTAGGAGCCGAAGAAGGGCTCGCCGCCGCGCGGGTCGTCGAAGAACACCGCCCGGCCCCGCGCGCCGAGCAGCGGCCCGACATAGGCGATCAGCCGCTGGGTCGCGGTGACGTTCACCTCGATCGACTTCGCGAGGTCCTTCGGGCCGATATGGCCTGCCGGGGCCAGCGGCGCGGGGTGGATCGCGGTGTGGACCCAGAGCGAGATCCCGCCCCAGCGGTCGTGGACCGACCGGCAGAGCTGCTGCATCGCGGCGTCGACGCAGATGTCCATCGGCGCCAGCGTCGCCTCGCCGCCCGCCGCGCGGATCCGGTCGTCGAGTTCCTCTAGCGCGCCGACCGTCCTTGCCACGGCGACGACGTGATGGGTGGCGGCCAGCGCCTCGGCCAGCGCCGCGCCGAGCCCGCGGGAGGCCCCGGTGACCAGCGCGACGCTCATGACTCGCCGCTCGCGTTGTGGTGCTCGGCCAGCGCGGCGCGGGCGGCAGGCAGGTCGCCGGTCGCGCCGATCCAGTCGATGAAACGGTCGAAGTCGGCGGCGATGGTTTCGAGCTGCATGGCCATCACGTGGGTCTTGTCACGCAGGAAGTGGCGGATGTTTTCGGTCACGGTGTCGACGTAGTCCTTGCAGTAGCGGAAACGGGGGGCGTCGGGGTCGCGGCTGGGGGCGTGCATCAGGATATCGGTGCGGTAGGCCCGAAGGATGCCCTGGCCCGACCGCTTGAGAAAGCTGCGCGCCACCGCGTCGGGATCGCGGGTGAGGTGGACATAGGCCGCACGGTCGCCCCAGTGCCGGTCGAGCCGGCCCAGGAGCCAGCTCAGCCGGTTGTCGATCTCGATGTGGTTCTCGCCGAACTCGAAGCGGCCGCTCCCGGTCATGTGGCAGCGGGTCTCGTGCCCGGCGGTGTAGTTGTCGAAATGGGCGCAGGCCCGTGCCAGCGTGGTCGAGCCGCAGCGCCCGGTATTGAGAACGATGATGGTGCGCGGAACCCCGGTCATGGCGCCCCTCTTGCCGGGAACCGGCGGGCCGCGCAAGCGCCGAGCCGGGACGCCGGGGGGCGGCTCAGGCCCCGGGCATGCGCAGGACGGTTTCCCGGCCGTTGCGCGCGAGGGTGATCCAGTCCTCGCCGATGCTCACGATCCGGCCCTCGGAGAGTTGGTCGCCGAGCGCGTGTTCCGCGATCTGGCCCGAGGGCAGGCGCAACAGCACGCGGGCGCTCTCGGGGCCGCGGAAGACGCCGATCAGGGTCAGGTCGGACAGGTCGAGCGCAGCGGGGACGGAGGCCGCGGCGGCGACCTCGGGGGGCGTCTGGGTTTCGGACATGGAGTGCCTGTGGGATTCGGGCTTTGCCTCTGGACCGCGCGCTCATGCCACGATGCTGCGGTGCAGAAAACCCCAAATGCGCGCCGCGCCGCCGCGTCGCGGTCACATCGGCGTGGGCCCGCCGCCGCGCCGGACGCGGCTGCCCGGCTACTCCGCGGCCTTGAGGGTGAAGCCCCTGTCGATCATGTCGCTGGGCGCGACCGGGTAGTCGCCCGAGAAGCAGGCGTCGCAGTATTGCGGCGATTTCGGATCCCGCCCGCCGGCCTCGCCCACCGCGCGGTAGAGCCCGTCGAGCGAGATGAAGCGCAGCGAATCGACCCCGAGATGGCGCTGCATCTCCTCCTCGGACATCGTCGCGGCGAGCAGCTTCTCGCGCTGCGGGGTGTCGACGCCATAGAAGCAGGGCCAGGCGGTGGGCGGGCTGGCGATGCGGAAATGCACCTCGGCGGCGCCGGCGTCGAGGATCATCTCCTTGATCTTGCGGCTGGTGGTGCCGCGCACGACCGAGTCGTCCACCAGCACCACGCGCTTGCCCGCGATCAGCGCCCGGTTGACGTTCAGCTTGAGCCGGACCCCCATGTTGCGGATCTGCTCGGTCGGTTCGATGAAGGTGCGCCCGACATACTGGTTGCGGATGATCCCCATGCCGAACGGGATGCCGGATTGCGCCGCGTAGCCGATCGCCGCCGGGGTGCCGCTGTCGGGGACCGGGCAGACGAGGTCGGCCTCGACCGGCGCTTCCTTGGCCAGTTCCCGGCCGATCGCCTCGCGGGTCTCGTAGACCGAGCGGCCGCCGACGATGCTGTCGGGCCGCGAGAAATACACGTGTTCGAAGATGCAGAACCGCGACCGCCGGCGGCGGAACGGGTGATGGCTCTCGATCCCGTCGTCGGTGATGACCACCATCTCGCCGGGCTCGATCTCGCGCACCACCTCGGCGCCGATGATGTCGAGCGCGCAGGTCTCGGATGCGATGCACCAGCCGTCGCCGACCTTGCCGAGCACCAGCGGCCGCACGCCCAGCGGGTCGCGCACCCCGATCAGCTTGGTCCGGGTCATCGCCACCACCGAGAACGCCCCCTCGACCCGGCGCAGCGCGTCCTCCATCCGGGCCGGGATGTCGCGCTGAAGGCTCCGGGCCATCAGGTGGATGATGCATTCGCTGTCTGACGAGGACTGGAAGATCGAGCCCCGCTCGATCAGTTCGCGGCGCAGCGCCTCGGCATTGGTGATGTTGCCGTTATGGGCGATCGCCGCGCCGCCCATCGCGAATTCGCCGAAGAAGGGCTGCACGTCGCGGATCGCGGTCTGGCCCTTCGACCCGGCGGTGGAATAGCGCACGTGGCCGATGCCGATCGGGCCGGGCAGCTTGGCGATGGTTTCGGCGTCGGTGAAGTTGTCGCGGACATAGCCGAAGCGGCGGGCGGACTGGAACCCGGTCTCGGGGTCGTGGGTGACGATGCCGCCGGCCTCCTGGCCGCGGTGCTGCAGCGCGTGCAGCCCGAGGGCCACGAAACTGGCCGCGTCGGCGACGCCGATGACGCCGAAGACACCGCATTCCTCCCTCAGCTTGTCATCGTCGAAGGGATGGGCCGGTGGCATCTGGTGGGGCACGGCGGGGCAGCTCCGTTTCCGTCCTCTGGCAGCGCCCACTCCTTAGCGTCACGCCGGGGCGGTGTCACCAGCCTAACATGGTATAGCGCGTCAAGTTCGCGCGGCGAGGGGCCGAGGCCACAGGGACGGACTTCGGACGGGCAGGACAGCCGCCGTTGCGGGCGTTACTGGTTCGCGGGGGCCGGGGTCGCGGGGGTCGCCGGGGTCACGGTTTCCTGCGGCGCGGCGCAGGGTCCGACAAGCTGTTCGTACTGGGTGGTGATCCAGCCCAGCGCCGCCTCGGGGTCCTGGTTCTCGAGCTGGCCGGTGAACCGCGAGAAAACCGCCGCCGACCGGCTGTCCTCGACCATCGCGAGGTCCTGCGCCGCCAGCACCGTGTCGTAGACGAAGAACGCCACCGCCACGAGCAGGATGCCGCGCGCCACCCCGAAAAGAAAGCCGAGGCCCTGGTCGAGACCGCCCAGCGCCGAGCGCTGCACCACGGACGAGAACAGCGGCGTGAAGATCGAGAACACCACGAGGGTCACGGCAAAGACCGAGGCGAAGGCGGCGATGATCGACAATTCGCAGCTGTCGCCGATGAAATCGCCCACCACCGGGATCTGCTGCACCAGCGGCTTGGCCTGGTCGGCGAAGATGAAGGCGAGGATCGTCGCGCCGATCCAGCCGGCGATGGCCATCGCCTCGCGGACGAAGCCGCGGCTGTAGGCGAGGAGCGCGGACAGGATGATGACCACCGCCACGATCCCGTCGATGATGGTGAAGCCTTCCATGTCCTTCGCCCTTGTTCGTCCGACCGGCCGGTCCGCCTAGCGCGGGCCGAAGACCTCTGCCACGAAACCGGGCAGGTCGATCATCGGCCGGACCTCGACGCCCGGAACGGCGCCGCGCTTCTTGGCGTCCGCCGTGATGGCCGAGGTGAAACCAAGTTTCTGGGCTTCTTTCAACCGATTTTCGGTCTGGCTCACCGGCCGCAGGGCGCCGGACAGGCTGATCTCGCCAAATATGACACAGGTGGCGGGTAGGGCGGTGTCCTCGCGGGCCGATACCAGCGCGGCGGCGACGGCGAGGTCTGCCGCCGGTTCGCCGATCCGCATCCCGCCCGCCACGTTGAGGTAGACGTCGAGGCCTGCGAAGGCCACGCCGCAGCGGCTTTCGAGCACCGCGAGGATCATCGCCAGCCGGCCGCCGTCCCAGCCCACCACGCTGCGCCGGGCCTGTCCCGAGGGGGCGGGGGCGACCAGCGCCTGGATCTCGCAGAGCACCGGCCGGGTGCCCTCGATCCCGGCGAAGACCGCCGAGCCGGGGGCCGGCGCGCCGCGTTCGGACAGGAACAGGGCCGAGGGGTTGCGCACCTCCACCAGCCCCTTGCCGGTCATCTCGAAGACGCCGATCTCGCCGGCCGGGCCGAAGCGGTTCTTGACCGCGCGCAGGATGCGGAACTGGTGGCCGCGCTCGCCCTCGAAATAGAGCACCGTGTCGACCATGTGCTCGACCACCCGGGGGCCGGCGATCTGGCCGTCCTTGGTGACGTGCCCGACCATGATGCAGGCGATGCCGCGGCGCTTGGCGAAGGCGGTCAGTTCATGGGCGGCGGCGCGGACCTGGCTCACCGAGCCGGGGGCGGCCTCCACCGTGTCGAGCCACATGGTCTGGATCGAATCGATCACCACGAGGTCGGGCGGGTCGGCGTCGAGCGTCGTCAGGATGTCGCGCAGGTTGGTCTCGGCGGCGAGCCGGACCGGGCTCTCGGTCAGCCCCAGCCGCCGCGCCCGCATCTGGATCTGCGAGGCCGATTCCTCGCCCGAGACGTAAAGCACCCTGAGCCCGCCCCGGGCGAAGCGGGCCGCCGCCTGCAGCAGCAGGGTCGACTTGCCGATCCCCGGATCGCCGCCGAGCAGCAGCGCCGAGGCGGCGACCAGCCCGCCGCCCAGCACCCGGTCCAGTTCCTCGACCCCGGCGGCGACCCGTGGCGGCGCCGGGTCGTCGGCGGACAGGTCCGTCAGGGTCATCGTCCGGCCGCGGCCCTTGCCCAGCGCCCGGCCCGACGGCCCCTCGGACAGCGGCTGCACCTCCTCGAGCGTGTTCCAGCCGCCGCAGCCCTCGCATTGCCCGGCCCACTTGCTGGCCGTGGCGCCGCAGGCGCGGCAGGTGAAGGTCGCGGTCTTGCCCATGCCGCCTTGTGCCCGCTGGCGCGGGGCGGGTCCAGTCCCGCCCGCGCCGGTCAGCTCCGCCGCGCGGTCAGGGCGGAGATGGCGATCGAGGCGAGGATGCAGGCGGTGAACAGGTAGAGGCCCCAGGCGGTCTCGACCCGGCCCACGCCGACGCCCTTGGCGGCGACGATGTAGAGCGCGATCAGGAACACGTCGGCCATCGCCAGCTTGCCCAGCCAGGCCAGCGCCGGCAGCGCCTTGCGGTGCAGCAGCCGGAAATGGATCAGCGCAAGCCCGATGGTCTTGAGATAGGGCGCGAAGAGGGCAAGCGCGGTCACCAGCAGGGCGAGGAACACGTCGCTGTCCCACAGCGCCTGCAGCCCGCTGATGACGCTGATCTCGCTCAGCCCGAAGATCGGCAGCAGGCCCGCCCGCATCAGCGGCGCGAACCACGCCACCGGGAACAGCACCAGCAGCAGGAGGTTGGCGTATTTCAGGGCCCGGATCATCGCCGGCAGATGGGGTCCGGGGACCGGCATGGCAAGCGGTGGGGCACGGTCAGCTCCAGACCGTGTAGCCCCAGAGCCCCAGGAGCGCGGCGAACCACGCGCCGTGCAGCAGGTCGAGCCCCCAGCAGCGCCGCCCCGGCAGGACCGCGGCGGCGAGGTAG
Source organism: Paracoccaceae bacterium (assembly GCA_041628615.1). Lineage (GTDB taxonomy): Bacteria > Pseudomonadota > Alphaproteobacteria > Rhodobacterales > Rhodobacteraceae > JAMWZF01. The sequence goes on from JBFKOW010000113.1 coordinate 8,862, forward strand.
AGCCCGGAGCAGATCAGCGGCGCGGCCATGCCCCCGACCGCGACCCGCACCCAGCCGCCGAGGCGGAACAGCGGCCCCTCGGCGATGCCGTAGACCGGCGGCAGGAGCTTGGCCGCGACGAAGACGATGGCCAGCACGAGCCCGGCCAGCGCCGCCCGCCGCGCCGGCCCCCGGCAAAGCGCCGCGCGCAAGAGGCCGAACAGCACCAGCACCTCGAGGTAGACCACCTGCTTCAGCCCGAGAAACGCGAGAATCACCGGGTCCGGGTTCAGGAAGGACGGCATCAGCGCGGCGCCCCGGCCGGCCCCGCGGCATCGCGGCCGATGCGCCGGGCGCGGCGTCCGGCGGCGTTCATCCCGGTCTCCGGTAGCGCTGGCCCAGCGAAGTCAGGATCTCGTAGCCGATGGTCCCGGCGGCCTCGGCCACCGCGTCCACCCCCTGCCGCGGTCCGATCAGGGTGAGCGCCTCGGGCACCTCGGCGAGGTCGGTCACGTCGATCGTCAGGAGGTCCATCGACACCCGGCCGACCAGCGGGCAGGGCGCGTCCCCGGCCCAGAGCGTCACCCGGTCCGACATCGCCCGGATGATCCCGTCGGCATAGCCGCCCGAGACGGTGGCCAGCCGGGTCGGCCGCGCCGCGGTCCAGGAATTGCCGTAGCCCACCGTCTCGCCCACGGCGAGGTCGCGGACCTGCACCACCGGCAGGTCGAGCCGGACCACCGGCCGCGCCGCGTCGAAGGGCAGCCCGCCGTAGAGCCCGATTCCCGGGCGGGTGAGGTCGAAGCGGTAGTCCGGGCCCAGCAGCACCCCGCCGGTGGCCGAAAGCGACCGCCGCGCCGTCAGCCCCTCGGTCATGGTCCGGAACGCGGCCAGTTGCCGGGCGTTCATCGGGTGGTCGGGTTCGTCGGCACAAGCGAGGTGGCTCATCACCAGCCAGGGCGCGTCCATCTCGGCCCGCAGCGCGGCCCAGTCCGCAGGCTCCATGCCCAGCCGGTTCATGCCGCTGTCGAGCTGCACGCCGTAGCCATGTCCGGGCAGGGCGGCGCGGTGCCGGGCCCACTGGTCGGGGCTGTTCAGCATCGGGGTCAGGTCGGCCTCGCGGATCGCCCCGGCGTCGCCCGCCATGTGGCCGGAGAACACCGCGATCACCGGGCCGGGGCCCAGCGCCCGGCGCAGGATCACGCCTTCCTCGGCCACGGCGACGAAGAAGCTGCGCGCCCCGGCTTCGGCCAGCCGCCGCGCGACCCTGCCCGCGCCGAGCCCGTAGCCGTCGGCCTTCACCACCGCGGCGGTCTCGGCCCCCGGCGCCAGCGCCGCCAGCGCCCGCCAGTTGGCGGCCAGCGCGTCAAGGTCGATGTGCAGCGTTCCGGTGCCCATGGCCGCGCTTCTGTCAGAGAGCGGCGCGGCGGGAAAGGGTCATTCCGCCGCGTCCCCGGTGACCAGCCGGACATCGGCCATCTCCGCGGCGGTGAGCAGGTAGATCTCGTCCGGCGGGGTCGACAGCGCCGGCTGCATCAGCCGCGGATCGACCCCCATCTCGACCAGGTAGGCCATCACCTCGGCCTGCCCGCGCTGGATGTCCTCGACGGCAAGGAAGGCGGGCAGGGCGGCGTTCTCGCCGAAATAGTGCTGGTGGACCCCGACCATCGCGCCCTCGGCCACGGTCCGGGCGGTCCCGGCCGCCAGCAGGTAGGGACAGGCCGAAAGGCAGATGTCGGCGGCGGTCATCCTTGTCGCCGCGTCCATCCCGCGCAGGGCGCGGCCGATGTCGAGCGCATCGCCCACCGACCCGCCGGGGGAGTTGAGGAACACCGTCGCCGGCGCGTCGCGGCCGGCCATGAACTCGGCGAAGCGGGCGGCGTCGCCGGGCGCGATGGCCCCGGTCAGGACCAGCGCCGGCGCGTCCTGCCATGTCGTCGGCTCGAACAGCAGCCGGGACGGCATGTCCGCCGGGACCGGCAGCGGGCGGCTGCCCGGCGGGGCCTCGCGCGGGGCGATCTCGGCCGGGCGGTAACGCCGGGTCTGGTCGCCGGGGGCGGCGGGGGTGGTCAGGGCCGGGGCGTCGCTGCCCCAGGCGATCTGCGGCAGCACCCGCGCGAGGTCGGCCGAGAACAGGATCGCCGCCAGCCCGACCTGCAGCCAGAGGATCCAGCGGATCGTCGAGCGGATGCCGGGGCCGGTCCGCCGCGCGGCGGGGGTCTCGGCGGCGGCTGTCATTCGGCGGCGTCCCGCGACGGGGCGAAGCTGTCGCGGACCGGCGGCGCGTGGCCGCGCGGCGGGTCGAGATCGGCCTCCACCTCGCGCAGCGCCCGCACCGCGGCGCGCAATTCGGCAAGGCTCAGCGTGTCCTCGGTTGCCGCGCCGTCGCGGCCGGCCCGGATCGCGCCCTGGGTGATCGCGACGATGAAGACGAGCACGGCGGGCAGCAGGTCGATGGCGATCGCCCCAGCCCAGGACGGCACGAGGTTGCCGGCATAGAGGATCACCGCGTCGGCGGTGGAGATCGGGGTGTAGGTGGTGTCGGCGGGGGGCGGCAGCGCGATCACCGTCTCGGCGGCGGACTTCAGCGTCGCGGCGCGCTGGCCCAGCACGGTCAGCACGCTGTCGATGGTGGCCTGCTGGCCCTGCCGGGTGTCGGCGGTTGCGCCGTCGAGCTGCGGCAGCACCACGGACTGGCTCAGGTCGTTGGCGGCCCGCACCACGAGCGGCGCCACCGAAAGCTGGCGCAGCCGGGTGATGATGTTGGCGAGCCGGACCGCCTCCTCGGAGAACAGCACCGACCGGGCCTCGACCGAGCCGCGCTCCACGGTCAGCGCGCGCATCCGGCTCAGCACCGCGTTGCCCTCGGCGAAGGCGGCGTCGATGGCGGCCTGCTGGCTGCGGATCTGTTCTTCCAGGGCGGCCAGTTCGTCGACCTTCTGCACCAGCAGCCGGAACACCGCGCCCTGGCCGGCAAAGCCCGACAACTGCCCCGTCGCCTCCTGTTCCGACAGGTTGGCAAAACTCTGCCGGGTGCGGGCCACGTCCCGCTCCAGCCCCTGCGCCGCCAGCGCGATGGCGTTGGCCTGTTCCAGCGCGCCCTGGTAGTCCTGCACGGTGCGGGCCATGTGCTGTTCCACCGCCGCCGCCCCGGCCAGCGCGGCGGCATTGAGCCAGGACGACATCGCGATGATCGCCACCGACCCGGCCAGCATCGACAGCACCAGCCCGATCCGCGCCGC
>JBFKOW010000114.1:0-11755 GCA_041628615.1 Paracoccaceae bacterium
CCGAGCCTATTCGAGCTCGCCCGAGAAGGCCATCACGTTGCCGAGTTCGCGGTCCTGCCGCATCAGGTCGCGGCGGCTGCGGGCGTGCAGCCGTTCGGTCCGGCGCTGCCGGGCGCGGATGCACCAGCCGGCGGCGCGCGGTCCCAGCGTCGCGGCGATGGCCAGCCCGATGCGGCGCAGCAGCGCGGCGTCCGGCCCGGTCATCAGGTCGTCCTCGAGACTGAGCCAGGCCTCCATCTGGCCCGGCTCGCCCTGCCGGCCGCAGCGGCCCTCGAGCTGGCGGTCGACCCGGCGGCTGTCGTGGCGTTCGCTGAGCAGCACCACCAGCCCGCCGAGTTCGGCCACCCCGGCCCCCAGCTTGATGTCGGTGCCCCGCCCGGCCATGTTCGTCGCCACCATGATCGCCCCCCGCTGCCCGGCGCGGGCCACCAGCGCCGCCTCGTCGGCGTCCTGATCGGCGGAAAGCACGGCATGGGGCAGCCCGGCCTCGGTCAGCAGTGCGCTGGCGCGCTGGCTCGCGGTCACGGTGCGGGTGCCGATCAGCACCGGCCGCCCGGTGGCGTGCAGCGCCCGGACCCGCGCGACGATGGCGGCCCACTTGCGGTCGGCGGAGACGAAGACCCGGTCGCGGCGCCGGCGGCGGATGTCGGGCCGGTTCGACGGGATCCTGGCCACCGGCAGCCGGTAGACCGCCCACATCTCCCAGGCGGCGTCCTGCGCGGTGCCGGTCATGCCGCCGAGATGGGCGTAGCGGCGGAAGAACCGCTGGTAGGTCATCCGCGACAGGGTCTCGCGGCTCTCGGTCATCTCCAGCCCTTCCTTCAGCTCGACCATCTGGTGCAGCCCGTCCGACCACGTCCGGTCCGGCATCACCCGGCCGGTGTTCTCGTCCACGATCAGCACCTTGCCGTCGCGCACGATGTAGGCGTCGCCGGCGTGGAACACGTGCAGCGCGTTCAGCGCCTGCATCACCGTGTGGTCGCGGATCACCTCGATCCCGAGCGCATCGCCGCGCCCCTCGGTGAGCCGGTCGAGCCAGTCGTAGCCGGCATCGAGGATCTCGACCCGCCGGATGCCGCGGGGCAGCCGGAAATGCAGCCCCTCCTGCATCCCGCGCGCCGCTTCCATCGCGGCGCGGTAGACCCCGGGCGGGATCGACCCGGCCAGTTCGCCCGCGCCGGAGATGATGAGCGGGGTCCGCGCCTCGTCGATCAGAACCGAATCCGCCTCGTCGACGAAACCCACCGGCAGCCCGCGCAGCCGCAGCCCCGCCGCCACCCCGCCGCCGGTCAGCCGGTCGACCTTGCGCCGCAGGTTGCCCGGCGCGCGGCGCAGCACCGCCCGGTCGCGCAGGTAGTCGAAGGCGAATTCCTTGTTGGTGCCGTAGACGATGTCCTGCCCGTAGGCGGCCTGCCGCGCCGCGGTGTCCTGGCCTTCGAGCACCAGCCCGCGGCTGAGCCCGAGGAAATCGTAGAGCGGGCCGGTGGTCCGCGCGTCCCGTTCGGCAAGGTAGTCGTTCACCGTCATCAGGTGGACCTGCCGCCCCGACAGCGCGGTGGCGGCCACCGCGAGGGTGGCGCAGAGCGTCTTGCCCTCGCCGGTCCGCATCTCGGCGATCTGGCCGTTCATCATCGCCCAGGCGCCCAGGAGTTGCACGTCGTAGGGCCGCATCCCCAACACCCGACCGGCGGCCTCGCGGATCAGCGCGAAGGCGCGCCCGCCCTCGGCCACCGGCATCCGGTGATCGTCGCGCACCGCCCGGCGCAGCACCGGGCGCAGCGCCCGCGCCTCCGCCCGCAGCCCGGCATCGTCGAGCGCCGCCATCCGGTCGGCGTGGCGGGCGGCGTGGCGCACGATCGGCCGCAGCCGCCACGCCCGCAGCCGCAGCCCGCGCGACAGCACCGCCCCCTGCGCCCAGGCCCACCAGCGGTCGAGGTCGGTTTCGTCCCGCGCCGGCCGTTCCGGGTAGTCCTGCAGCGCCGGCAGCCGGAGCGCCGGGTCGCGGCGGCCGGAAGTCAGGCCGAAGTCAGACACGGAACTGCCGCAGGAACAGTTGCCGCAGGCCGCGGTAGAGCCGGGTGCCCACCGGCTCGCGGCCGTGGTCGAACTTGACCAGCGCCCGCGCCCCCACGAGGTCCACGGTAAGCGGCGTCTCGGGCGCGACCTCGAACTGGAACACGCTGTCAAGGGTGGACAATTCGGTCGGCCCGGCCGGGTTGAGCACGATCGAGCCGCCGCCCTCGGTGGACAGCGCGCGGGACGGCACGGTGTTCTCGGAGCGCGGCACCTCGGCCACCAGCCGGGCGGGCAGCGCCGCGCCGGGGGCGTCGAGGAACAGCACCTCCACCGCCTCGGTCCGGCCGCGCACCAGTTCGGCCTGCGCCTGCGGCACCGCCACCCGCAGCGCCAGCGGTTCGCGCCCGACGACGTAGCCGATCAGTTCGCCCTGCCGCAGCATCCGCCCCGGCAGGCTGCGTTCCCCGGGCAGCACCAGCCGCCCGTCCCCCGGCGCCGCCACCGCCAGCGCCGCCTGCCGTTCGCCGAGGCCCGCGATCTGGTCCTGCAACAGCGCGATCCGGTCGCGCAGCACCTGCGCCTCGACCTGGTCGCCGAAGGCGGTGGCGCGCAGCCGCAGCTCGTTCTCGCGCAGCCGGGCGTCGAGGATCGCCAGCCGCCCGGCGAGGTTGGGGTCCTCCATCCGCACCACCACCTCGCCCGCCGCCACCGCCGCGCCGTCGGGCCGGGCGATCTCGCGCACGGTGCCGTCGGTGCCGGCGCGGACGATCTCGGAACTGTCGAGCCAGACCACCCCGTGGGCGACGGTGACGTAGGGGCTGGGCAGCCAGAGCAGCACCGCCGCGACCGCCCCCGCGATCAGCGCCGTCGCCGCCAGCGGCCAGCGCCGCCGGCCGCGCAGTTCGGTCCCGGCAAAGAGGTAGCGCACCCCCTTGGCCAGCGGCGCGACGAAGGTGTTGAACAGCGCCCAGCAGGCCAGCACGATGCCGATGAAGAAGAACTTCGACGCCACGAAGAGCGCGATCGCGAAGCTGATGAACAGCCGGTAGACGAAGGCCGCCACCGCGTAGCCGAACAGCCAGCCCCGCTCGCCCCGGGCGGTGACCGGGCTGTCGGCCTCCTTCAGCCGGAACAGGTAACGCCGCACGAGGTAGAAGAAATACTTGTTCGCCCGCTGCCCGAGGTTGGGAATCTCCAGCAGGTCGGCGAGCACGAAGTAGCCGTCGAAGCGCAGGAGCGGGTTGCCGTTGAACAGCAGCGTCGAGATCCCGCCGATCAGCATGACGTTGAAGGCGAAGGCCCGCGCCAGCCCCGGCTCGGCGTTGAGCCAGAAGATCAGCGCCAGCGCGGCGAGCGCCAGCTCCACCATGATCCCGGCGCCGCCGACCACCGCCCGCCGCCACTTGCTGTCGAAGGCCACCGAGGAGGAGGCGTCGACATAGGGCACCGGGATGAAGACAAGAAACATCACCCCGATCTCGTGCACCTCGCCGCCCCAGACCTTGGTGGCGTAGCCGTGCCCGAGTTCGTGCAGCGCCTTCACCACCGGGTAGGCCAGCGCGATGACGATCAGGTTCTCGGCCGCCAGCACCTGGTCGCGGAAGCCGTCGGTCAGCGCGCCGAAGTTGAGCGCCAGCAGCACCAGCCCGGTCCCCACCAGCGCCAGCCAGAGCAGGAACCCGGCCGGGGTGAACAGCCAGCGCACCAGCCCGGCGGTGGCGGTGAGAAAGCCGTCCGGGTCGAACAGCGGCAGCCGCAGCGCCAGCGGGTTGCGGATCCGCGCCAGCATCGTCTGCCGTTCCTGCCGGGCGTGGCGCTGGCCGATCTCGGCGATGTCGGGCGGCAGGTCGCTGGCGATCAGGTCGGCGCCGTGCAGCTGCGCGAGCAGCCGGATCGTCTCGGACTGGGTCGGCGGCTCGTCGGCGAAGCGCTCGCAGGCGGCCTCCCAGATCCGGTGCATGGTGCGGCGGCCGTTCATCAGCGCCAGCATGTAGTTCGCCGCCGGGGTGATCCGGTGATACTTGCCCGAATGCTGGTCCTGCAGCACGAACCAGGTGTCGCCGCGGAACACCTGCCGGTGCACCTCGACATGGCCGCGCAGCCGGGGCTTCAATGGCGCGACCCGGTACCAGTCGGCGGAGAGGAAGGCGCGGACGCTCATCGCGGGGCCGGTCCGCCGCTCAGACCGGCGACCAGCGCCAGAGCGTGACCCGTGCCCAGTCGATCAGCGGCCGGGTCCAGATCTCGATCAGGCGGCGCTCGTCCACCTCGATCCGCGCCGCCCCCTCCATGCCGGGGCGCAGCGCGGCGGCGGAGCCGAGGAACGTCGCCTCGACCTCGAAGGTGGTGCGGCCCTCGGCGTAGGTGGCGACCGGGGTGATCTTGTCGATCCGCAGCCGGAACGTCTCGGAGGGCAGCGCGGTGACCCGCAGCGAGGCGGTCTGGCCCGGCGCGACCTCGGCGATCTGGCGTTCGTCGACCTGCAGCTTGACCCGGTAGGCGTCGGCGGGGGCCACCACCATCAGCGTCTCGCCGCGCGACACCGAGGAGCCGATCGACTGGCTGAGGTCGCCCGACAGCACCAGCCCGTCGAACGGCGCGACGAGCCGGGTCCGGGCGAGCTGTTCGTCGATCAGGCCGATCTCGGCGTCGGCCTGTTCGATCATCGTCAGGCGGATGCTGATCTCGGCCCGGTCGCGGGCGGCGACGGCGCGGTCGTACTCGATCTGCTGGCGCTGCCGCAGGGTGACGAGCCGCTGCCGTTCGAGCACCAGGTCACGGTCGTCGAGCAGCACCAGCAGGTCGCCCGCCGCCACCGTGGCCCCGGCCCGCACCGGCGCGGCGGCGACGAAGCCGTCGAAGCTCGGCACGATGGCGCGTTCCTCGGTGCCGACCACCTGCGCCTCGGCGCCGATCTGGAACGGGCCGGTGGCGTACCAGAAGAACACCCCGAGCCCGATCAGCGCCGCCGCCACCAGCTTGCGCAAGAGGTGCGAGGGACCGAGCAGACGGCGCAACTGGTTGCCCGCCACCTCGGCGGCCTTGGTCGCCAGCCAGCGATCGTTGCGCCGCTTCTCCTCGAGGATCGGGGCCAGCACGGTGCCCACCGCCTCGAGGATCTCCACGTCGGATTGCGAGAAGGCCCGGTCGGCGGGCCGTTCGAAGGTCAGCGCGCCGACGAAGCGGCCGGCGGCGTAGAGCGGCACGGTGAAGACCTGCCCGGCGGTGTCGTCGCGGGCGAGATCCTCGGCCATCATCGTCGCCAGCGCGCCGTCCTCGCCCTCGGGCTCGGGCCAGAGCACCGCGGCGCGCTGGTCGATCGCCTCGTCCATCGCGGCGGCGAGCTTGCGCACCAGCTTCATCCGCCGCGAGAACTGCGCCGAATGCGAGATCGCCCGCACCCGCGTGCTGCGCAGCCGGCGCATCCCCAGCGCCACCCGGTCGCAGTCGAAGCGGGTGGCGAGGTCGGTCACCGCGGCGCGGGCGGCGGTGTCGAAATCCTCGCGCTCGGCCACCGCGACGACGGTGTTGAGCGCCTCGACGGCGGCGCGGTGCTGGACCTCGCGGTCCTCGGCCCATTCGGCGCGCAGCTGGTCGCGCAGCCAGGCCGCGCCCCATTGCAGCCGCCGCATCGCCCGGCGCATCGCCGCCTCGTCTTCGGGGTGCAGTTCGGCGCAGGCCACGCCGACGACCCGGTCGGCGACGGCAAGCGGCACAGCGGCGCACATCGGCCCCTCGGCGCGGCCGGTCTCGGCCGCCGGCAGGTCGCCGCGGGCGGTGGGCCGGCCCTGTTCGGCGGCGGTCTGGGCGGTCTGCACCATCAGCGGCGTCGCGGTCCGGTTCGCCGGGGACAGGCCCAGCGGCACCATCCGCTGCGCCGCGCCGTCGAAGCGGAAGCCGCAGACCCCGAGCACGGCGAGCCCCGGCTCCTCCTGCAACTGCGCCGCCATCAGCTCGGCCCAGCCCTGCGCCCGCGCCCGCAGGTCCGCCCCGTCCGACAGCGCCTTCCACAGCGCCGCCTGCCGCGGGAAGGGGATCTGTTCGGCGGACGGGGTCGGGTCCGGCTGCATCAGCTGTCTTCGTCCATCGTCAGCACGCCGTGCCGCGCCTCGTATTCCCGCATCACCCGGGTCAGGATCGTGTTCAGCCGCTTGGCCGCGTAGGGCGTCAGGATCATCCGGTTGGTGAGCTGCACCTTCACCTTGCCGTCCGACAGCGCGTTCCACGTCGCGTGGGTGCCGAAGAACAGTTCGACCTGTTCCCGGGTGCCCTGGATGTTGACCACGTTAGCGAAGCCGGTCTCCATCCGGCTGTCGTCCCAGTCGATCGCGGCCCGGCTGCGGGCCGGGTCGAGCGTGAGTCGCGGGCCGTCGGCGCGGCCGGTGTCATCGGTCATGGGACCCCGTTCGTGTCAGTCGAGTTCGCGGCCGCGCAGGCTCCGGTAGGGCTGGGCCACGGCGGCGACGCCGTTGGCCGCGACGGTGCCTTCGAGCAGCCAGTCGTCCTCGATCAGGTCTTCGCTTCCAATCGGATCGAGCCGGTCGCGCTGGCCGTCCGGGGCGTCGTCGATGTCGTCGACGATCCAGACCGCGCCGCCCTGATCCACGTAGGCGAACAATGCGCCATCGCTGTCGAAGAATTCAAGCAGGCTGTTGGTCCCGGTGACCCGCGGCAGCGCCGCGGCGTCGGCCAGCACGAAGACGTCGTTGACCTCGTCGTAGACATAGGCCCGGGTCGCGTCCGCCGGGTTGACCCCGCCGATGGTCCCCGCCCCGGACTGGTCGACGACGATGCCCACGGTCTGCACGAAGCTGGTGATCTCGTGCCCAGTCGGCCTGTCGGCCCCGGTGTCGCCGCGGATCGGCACGGTGACGGTGGTGGCGTCGCCGGCGAAGGCGCCGACGGTGCCGGGCACCGCGACGTTGAGCCCGAAGTCGTCCAGCGGGCCGTCGGCCAGCCGGGCGCCTGCCGGGATCACCGGCGGCCCGAGCACCGCGCCGTCATCCACCGTGCCCCGCCCGGTCAGGATGTCGTTGCCCGACTGCTTGCGGAACTCGCTGAGGTTGACCGGGTTGGTGTTGTCGTTGTTCACCAGGCCCAGTTCGCCGTAGGGCTCGCCCACCCGCGACAGCGGGATGCCGCCCGCCAACAGCACCGGATCGACATCCGCCGCCCGCGTCGGGTCGAGCCCGTCGGCCAGCGCCTGGGCGATGATGTAGTCCTCCATCTCGATCGAGTAGGCGGTGATGATCGTCGGCGCGCCGGCGCTGCGGTAGGGCAGGAAGTATTCGTTGAAGTCGCCGACCCAGTCCACCAGCCGGTCGCCCGAGGTGTTGGCGATCAGGAAGTCCCGGCCCGCGCCGCCATAGGCGAAGTCCTCGTAGCTGATGTCTTCGTCGGGCACGTCGTTCACGCCGATGCGCAGGCTTTCGTCCACCCCGGTCGTGGTCGGGTCGTCGACCCCGGCGGAGTCGAGCTTGTCGTCGGCGCCGATCAGGTCGTTGCCGTAGCCGCCGTAGATCATGTCCCGCCCGGTGCCGCCGAACAGGATGTCGTGGCCGATGCCGCCGAAGATCCGGTCATCGCCGTCCGACGGCAGGAGCGCCACCGACCGCGAGTCGACCTGCCCCTCGGTGTGGTCGAAGTTGAGGAAGAACGGCCGGTCGCCGTTGTCCGGGCTGACCCGGCCGGCGGCGTCGAAGGTGATCCGCGCCCGGCCGAGCCCGGCCTCGAGCAGCGGCAGGAACACCACGTGCACCGCCGGCGAGGTGGCGTTGCGGAACCGGGTCTCGTTCACCGCTGTGGTGGTGCCCGGGTTGATCGGGGTGTCGAAGCTGATCAGATTGCCGAGATGGTCCTGCGGCCGCGCCGAAAGCGGCAGCGCCTCGGCCCCCGAGATCGCGTCGGACCCGACCCCGCCGTGCAGGAAGTCCGACCCCCAGCCGCCGAAGATGATGTCGTTCGAGTGGGTCGCCCGCCAGTACTGGTCGTCCGGGTTCGCCGGGTTGGTCGAGAACGGCGTCAGGTTGACCGACTTCACCAGCATCTGGTCGCGGTGGATCACGGTGCGGACCGCGTCCTGGTCCTGCGCGATCAGCAGCTGGTCCACCGCCGGCAGCGCGGCGATGCCGTAGATCGCCTCGCCGAAGGCGGTCGAGTTGCGACTGGTCATGATCCGGCCGTCGTCGCCGATCACCCCGTCCACCCCGGTGCCGCCCGAGATCCAGTCGTGGCCGGTGCCGCCGATGATATCGTCGCTCTTGGCGTCGCCGAACAGCGCGTCGCCGCCGAGCTGGCCGTAGATCACGTCGTCGCCGTCCTCGCCGTGGATCTCGTCCGCGGCGCCGCGGTCGAGCGCCGCCGCCACCGGGTCCACGTCGGCCCCGCCCTCGGTGTAGTCGAGAAGCTCGACTGCCCGCGGCACGATCCGCAGCCCGGCGTCGTAGACGTCGTAGTTGAAGGTCAGGTAGCCGTCGCCGCCGCGCCCGTTGGTGCCGACGAGCCGGAAGATGTTGGCGTTGTCCCCGGCGATCACGTCGTTGTCGCGGGCATGGGCGGTGCTGTCCTCGTCGCCGAGATCGTTGCGCCCGGTATCGGTGCCCGCGCCGCCGAAGATCAGGTCGGACCCGTCGATGCGCATCTCGCGGCCGGTCAGGCCGTAGAGCGCCGAGGAGCCGCCGATGATGTCGTCCCGGCCGAGGTTGCCGAAGATCACGTCGTTGCCGCCGTTGCCCTCGATGTAGTCGTCGCCGTCGCGCCCGGCGCCGTTCCAGTCCTCGACCGAGGCGTGGATCGACAGCAGCCCGTCGGTGCCGCGCCCGGCGCTGACCGCCCGGTCCTCGGCCGCGTCGACGATGCCGTTGCGGTCGAGATCGAGGCCGCCGTCGCCCTGGATCGTGTCGTCGCCGAGCTGGCCGAAGATCTGGTCGTCCTCGGACCCGCCGGCGATGTGGTCGGCGCCGAACAGCGCCGCGTCGGTGCCCTCGGCATGATCGAGCAGCATGATCCAGCGCTGCTGGGTGCCGTCGACGTTGCGCTGCTCGCTATCGGTGACCAGCGCAGCGCCGTCGTTCACCGGGCCGGCGGACGAGTGCAGGTTGGTGCCGTAGAGCGCGGTGCCCTGCAGCGCTCGCATCCGCGGGTCGAGCAGCGTCGGATCGCCGGACCCGTCGGTCTTGCGCCAGAGCAGCCCGTTGTCGCCGAGGATCACATCGTCGCCGGCGCCGCCGTCGAGGAAGTCGCCGGTGTCGTGCCCGCCGGCGACGTTGTGGCCGCCGATGATGTCGTCGTCGCCGGACTTTCCGAAGATGATGTCGGCGCCCTGCTGGCCGAGGATCAGGTCGTCGCCCGCCCCGCCGTCGATCACGTCCGCCGCCCCGCCATCGGCGGCGCCAGTGTGGATCGAGGTGACGGTGAAATCGGCGTCACCGGGCCAGAACAGCGGCAGCGTCGACAGCCGCACCAGCCCCTCCGCCGACAGGTGGTCGCCGGCGATCACGTCGTTGCCGCCAAGCCCGAAGATGTGGTCCGACCCGGTACCGCCGACGATCAGGTCGTAGCCCGCGCCGGACTGGATCAGGTCGTCGCCGCCCTCGGTCGGGTCGGTGCTGCGCACCAGCGTCGGCAGGTTCACCCCGTTCAGCGGGTTGAGGAAGCGGATCTCGCCGTGGTCGCCGAGCAGGATGTTGCCCGCGTCGAACACCGCCGGGCCTTCCCCGGCATTGGCCTTGATCGTGTCGCCGCCGGCGCCGCCCAGCACGATGTCGCGGCCGAGCCCGGTGAGGATGTCGTCCGCCGCGCCGATCGCCGGGGCCAGCGTCGCCAGCTCGGCGAGGCTGATCGGCAGGCCGTCCTCGGCCAGCGCCGCGTCGGCGGTGCCGGTGAGCCGGCCGTGATCGCCGAACACGATGTTGGCGCCGTCGCCGGCGACGATGGTGTCGCTGCCGAAGCCGCCGAGCAGGATCGCACCGCCGTCGCCGGTGGTCAGGCTGTCGTCGCCGCCGTCCTCGAGGTCGGTGCTTTCGAGGCTCAGCGCGATCGGCTGCGGCGTCGCCGCCCCCGGAACGTCGAAGATCGCCCGGCCGTGGTCGCCGAACAGGATGTCGGCGGCGTCGAGCCCGCCGCCGGCGGTGGTGTCGATGCTGTCGTCCCCGGCGCCGCCGAAGACGATGGCCGCCCCGGCCCCGGTGCGCAGGCTGTCGCGCCCGCCGGTCCCGGCATGGCTGGTCTGGACCCGCATCAGGCTGATCAGCGCCGCGCCCATCGGGGCGGCGGCATGGCCGAGCAGCAGCCCGTGGTCGCCCAGCAGGATGTCGTTGCCGCCGCCGCCGGTGACGCTGTCGTCGCCGCTGCCGCCGATCACGATGTCGGACCCGCTGGCCGAGGTGGCGATCACGTCGCCGTCGCCGGTATCGGCGAGGGTGGACCGCGCCTGCAGGATAGCCGGGCCGGTGTCGCCCGCCACCGCCATCCGGAAGATGATCCGCCCGTGGTCGCCGAAGGCCACGTCCGAGGCCGATCCGGCCTGGTCGAGGTCGAGGGTGTCCGCGCCGGAGCCGCCCAGCACGATGTCCGAGCCGGTGCCGCCGGTGACGCTGTCGTCGCCGGTCACGTCGCGCAGGCCGGTCTCGACCCGCGCCAGCGTCAGCGCCAGCCCGCCGAGCCCGGCGCCCGAGGCCCGCCCGGTGACGAAGCCGGCGTCGCCGATCACCACGTTGGTGCCGTCGCCCGCGTCGATCAGGTCGCCGCCGATGCCGCCGAGGATGATGTCGGTCCCGGCCCCGGTGGTGATGGTGTCGGCGGCGCCGACAGTCTCGGCCAGGGTGGCGATGCGGTCGATCGAAGCGGTGTCGCCGTCGCTGCCGACCCAGTCGACCATGCCGTGATCGCCGAGGACGATGTTGGCCCCGCCGGCGATGGTCACGGTGTCGCCGCCGCTGCCGGCGACGACGATGTCGTTGCCGCTGCCGAGGCTGATCGTGTCGCCCGCGCCGATGTCGGGGTCGGTACTCTCGACCCGCGCCAGCGTCAGGTTCAGCGTGCCGAAGCCCGCCCCCGAGACATCGCCGGTGATCCGGCCCTGGTCGCCGAGCACCACGTTGTCGCCGGACCCGGCGGTGATCGCGTCGCCGCCCTCGCCGCCGATCACCACGTCGTTGCCGTCGCCCGCGGTGACCGTGTCGGCCCCGCCCGCGGCCACCGCCACGCCCTCGACCAGCATCAGCGGGTTCGCCGCCCCGGCCCCGTCGATCCAGGCGATCCGCCCGAAGTCGCCGAGCACCAGGTTCGCGCCCTGCCCGGCGCCGATGCCGTCGCCGCCCGCGCCGCCGACGATCACGTCGTCGCCCGACCCGGTCGCGATGGTGTCGGTGCCGCCGTCGGTCGGGTCGGTCGCCTCGACCGTCGCCAGTTCGAAGCGCAGCACGCCCAGCCCGTCGCCGCCGGTGAAGCCGGTGACCCGCGCCACGTCGCCGATCACGAGGTTGTCGCCGTCGCCGCCGGTGAGGCTGTCCGACCCCTCGCCGCCGATCAGGATGTCGGCGCCGCTGCCCGCGGTGGTCAGCGTGTCGTTGCTGCCCGACGGGTCGCCCAGCGCCTCGATCAGGTCGATGGAGGCCGGGTCGGCGTCCGACACCACCCAGTCCACCAGCCCGTGATCGCCGATCAGGATGTTCGCCCCGCCCGCCGAGGTCACGCCGTCCGCCCCCGCCCCGGCGACGACGATGTCGTCGCCGCTGCC
>JBFKOW010000115.1:0-11712 GCA_041628615.1 Paracoccaceae bacterium
AGCTTGGCGACGGTGTCGGTGGTCACCCCCGGCTTGATCGCCTGGATCGAGGCGTCGATCCACTCGCGGGCCTTGACGTAGGCATCGTTCTGCGCCGGCGTGGCGCGGCCGATGTTGAAGGTCCGGTAGTAGCAGGTCCGGTAGCCCTGGTAGGACTGCAGGATGTCGAAGAACGCCTGGTCGCCGGGGCGGAAGTAGCGGTCGGTGAAGTTGTGCGGGTGCGGGTTGCAGCGCTCGCCCGAAATCGCGTTGATCGCCTCGACGTCGTCCGAGCCCATCTCGTAGAGCATCTTGTTGGACAGCGCGACGATGTCGTTCTCGCGAATGCCCGGCTTCAGCTCTTCGTAGATCATGTGGTAGACGCCGTCGACCATGCTGGCCGCCTGGGTCAGAAGCTGGATTTCGTCCCAGTTCTTGATCTCGCGCGCCGCCAGCATGATCTGCTGGCCGTCGACCACGTGCAGGCCCTCTTCCTGCAGCGCGTGGAACATCGCGGTTTCGGCGTAGTCGACGCCCACCGGCATGTCGGCCATGCCGGCGTCGCGGATCAGCCCGGCGATCTGCTTGGCATACTTCTTCATCAGGCCGAATTCCGGCGGGATCGTCCCGCGCATCCCGACGACGCCGGCGAGGCAGTGCTCGGGCTCCAGCCAGTCGGAATAGCGCTTGTGGTGCATCGCCGCCGAGCCGAAGTCCCAGACATAGGGGCTGTCGTCGCCGGTCAGCAGGCAGAAGCGGCACATCTTGTCCCGCTCCCATTCGCCGATCTTGGTCGCCGAGACGTAGCGGATGTTGTTGACGTCGAACAGCAGCAGGGTGCCGGCGTTCGACGCCTGCAGCGCCTGCCGGGTCCGGGCCAGCCGGTAGCGGCGCAGCCGGTCATGGTCGATCCGGCGTTCGAAATCGACCGAGGTATGGCCCCAGGCGGGAAGGCGGTCCCGCCATTCCCAGTTCGGCTCCAGGTCCTGGGGGGTGAGAAGGTTCGGCAACAGGGCGCGTGACATGAAGGGCTCCTCCGGGCGGCGGCGCCACCCGTTGTTTCGGTTGGAATGGACGGGGGACCGGCGTTACTGGATGCACCAGCCGCCATCGATGTGGATCATCTGGCCGGTCATGTAGTCGCTGTCGTCGCTGGCGAGGAACGACGCGGTGCCGGTGATGTCGTCGGGATAGGACACCCGCTTGATCTGCAGCGCGTCGCGGACGATGTCCTCGTAGGCCTGGCCTTCCTTCTTCTTGAAGCCGATGTCCACGAGATCCTTGTCGAGCTGTTCCCAGAGCGGCGTGACCACCACGCCGGGGGCGTAGCCGTTCACGGTGATGTTGTGCTCGGCCAGCGCCACGGCGCCGCAATGGGTCAGCGCCAGACAGCCGTATTTCGAGGTGCAGTAGACGGTCACGTCGACCAGCGGCTTGCGCGACGCGATCGAGCCCACGTTGATCAGCTTGTAGGGATGATCCTCCATCGGTCCCTGGGCGATCATCTGCCGGGCGGTCTCCTGCATGCCGAGCCACATCGCCTTGGTGTTGACGTTCATGATCATGTCCCAGTTGTCCTCATCGATATCCATGAAGAACCGGGGCTTGTTCAGGCCGGCATTGAACAGGCCGACATTGATCGACCCGAAGGCCTCGACGGTGGCGGCGACGGCGGCGGCGTTGTCGGCGCGCTTGGTCACGTCCATCCTGACCGACACCGCCTTGCCGTTGCCGGCGGCGTTGATCCGGTCGGCGACCTTCGCCGCCTCCGCGCCGTCGAGATCGCCGATGCAGACGTTCGCACCCTGCGCGGCGAAGCTCTCGGCATTGGCCGCACCCATGCCGCGGGCGGCGCCGGTGATCAGGATGTTCTTTCCCTTGAGGCGGTTGGGGTCCATGGTTTCCTCCCTAGGTCACTTGTTTCGTCAGGATTTCCTCGGCCCGCGCCTGAGCGGTCGCGAGCGCCTCGCGGGGCGTGGTGATGCCCCGGAGCATGTCGTGCAGGATGGTGCCGCAGGCCGATATGATCTCGGAGATCTGCGGGATCGGGGGGCGCGGCCAGAACTGCAGCTCGTCGCGCCACGACATCTGGTCGACCACCCCGAAGATCGGCGACAGGCGGCGCACCTCGGGGTCCGAGCCCACCGAGTAGCGCGGCGCGGTCCGGCTGCCTTCCAGCGCGTAGAGCTTCTGCGCCGCGGGCGAGGTGAAGGTGACCAGCGCGTCCACCGTGTCGGCGATCCGTTCCTCCGACAGGTTGGCCGGAATGCAGAGCACGTAGCCGCCGACCGGCGCGATGGGCACGCCCTCGGGCCCGTGCGGGTGCGGGATGTAGCCGGTGTTGCCGTGGGCCGGGCAGGAGCTGTCGAGCTCGAAATACGGCGCGATGAGCGTGTAGCCGTAGGCCATCGCGACGCTGCCCGAGGCGTAGGGGCGGACCCGCTCGTACCACGACATCGACAGGATGTCGGGCGGCGAGTAGTCCATCAGCTGCATCAGGTAGTCGGCGGCGGCATGGGCCCTGTCGGTGTCGAGCATCGGCCGGTAGTCGCCGCCTTCCAGATGGTTGGCGTCGTACCCCCCGGCGATCTTCGGCAGGTCGATGATCGGCTGGCCGAAATCGGCGCAGGTCATCATGAAGGTATGGCCCAGCGCGGTGCCGCGGGCGGCATTCCACGCCACGCCGTAGCGGCCCCGGCGGGGGGTGTGGAAATGGCGGGCCGCGGCGAGCAGGTCGTCCGTGGTTGACGGCGGTTCGATGCCGTCGGCGGCGAACCAGTCCTTGCGGTAGAACAGCAGTTCCGGCGTCGTCTGGCTGGGCACGCCGTAGGGCACGCCGTTCCAGTGGGCCGCCTGCCAGCCGGCGGTGTGGAAGTCGCTCGGCTCCAGCTGCTCGATGTCCATCACCTCGGGCAGCGACCGGATCACGCCGGCCTTCACGAACTCCCCGAGCCACGGCAGGTCGACCGCGATCAGGTCGTAGCGGCTCTTGGGCCGGGCCGCGTTGCGCAGCGCCTCCTCGCGCAGCCGGTCGATGGAGAAGGCGCGCTGGTTGATCCCGGTTCCGACGATCTGCTCGAACTGGCGCTTGAGATTCTCCATCACCATGAAGGTGGGATCGCCGTGAACGAGGATGCGCAGGCCGCCGGCCAGTTTCAGCGGCTGCGACAGGGCGCGGGGCGGCGGGATCATCGCCTGACCCGGCAGGTAGGACCCGCCGAAGTAATAGTCCGCCGCTTCGGCCGTGTTGTCGGTGCCGCCGTAGTTCGCCTGCGCGATCCGCTCGATCCGGTCGGCGACCTGGTTGAACAGCTGGAGCAGGCGGCCGCTGGGATGCAGCGAGAAGGTCTTGCCGGACTTCGTGCGCGGCCGCTGTTCGACCAGCCCGGCCTCGACGATGCCGTTCAGCTTGCGCGTGCCCGTCGCGTAGGGAACGCCCGAGGCCGAGACGATTGCCGAGGGCGACACCGACCGCCCCTCGAAATGGCTGTGCAGGAGATACAGCAGCATGTTGAGATGCGGGTTGACGGTGTTCGGCTCGATGCTGCTCTCGATTTCGGTGCAGATGTCCCGCAGGAAGGTGACCACGCGCGGAACCTCGGGCCCGAAGACGGCGCCGGGGGCCTCGGCCGCCTTCGCGTCGACTTGTCCATTCTGGATGGTTCGGGCCACCTGGAGTTGCATCTCGTCTCGGGGTTTCGGGTTTCGATCGTCGCGACGCGGGTCGGACATGACGGCACCTTGCAAATTGTTCAGATTGATGAGGAAGGTGTATCAGGAAAAAATCCATTCTGAACATGAAGATTCTCAAAATGGATAAGAGCGCGCAGGCATTCGGAATGAGAATCGCGCCCCATGACCGCAGATTGTTGCGGGGCGTCGTGCTCCGGGCCGTGAGGACGGCCGCAATCGAACGCAACCCTTGGGAGGACCTGACCTATGAAGACCACCATCAAGCTCGCGCTGGCCTGCTCGACCGCACTCGTCGGCTCCGCCGCGCTTGCCGAAACGATGAAGATCGGCATCACCCAGAACAACGTGGGCGTGGACAGCTACCAGACCACCTATGAACAGGCATTCATCGCCGCCGCCGAGGCAAACGCGGACGTCGAGGTCGTGGTGCTCGACGCCGGCGGCGACGTGGCCCGTCAGATCGCCCAGATGGAGGACCTGATCCAGCAGGAAGTCGATGCCATCATCATCTGGCCGACCAACGGCGAAGCGGTGATCCCGGCCGTCCGCAAGGCGGCTCAGGCCGACATCCCGGTGATCGTCACCAACTCGAACATCGCCGAGCAGGGCTTCGATTTCGTCGCTTCCTTCTCGGGTCCCGACAACATCACCCAGGGCGCCCGGTCGGCCGAGATCATGTGCGACCGCTTCAAGGAGCTGGGCATCGAGAACGAGGCGCGGGTGGTGCAGATCTCCGGCCAGCCCGGCTACACCACGGCCATCGAGCGGGCCAGGGGCTTCGAGGACCGTCTGCCCGAGGTCTGCCCGAACGTCACCCTGGTCGAGACCCAGCCGGGCGACTGGAACCGCGAGAAGTCGCAGCAGGTGATGGAAGCCTTCCTCGTGAAGTACGACGACATCGACGGCGTCTATTCGGGGGATGACAACATGGGCGTCGGCGCGCTGAACGCCGCCAAGGCCGCCGGCCGCGCCGGGGATATCGTGTTCGTCGGCGCCACCAACTTCGCGGTGGGCTACGAGGCGATGGCCGCCGGCGAATACTGGGGCTCGATCTACCAGTCGCCGGTCGATGACGCCGAAGCCGCGCTGCAGACCGCGATCGACGTGCTGAGCGGCAAGGAAGTCCCGTTCCTGAACTACTTCGACACGCCGAAGATCACCCAGGACAACATGGGCGAGTTCACCAAGCCCGTCTTCTGATTTCTCCCTGGTGCGCGGGGCGCGTGGTTCGCCACCGCCCCGCGCCGCTTCTTGTCTAGTCCAAGGCGTCTGGGAGGATCGTGATGGGACGGGTATCGGGACGGAGCTGCATCGTCACCGGCGCCGCGCGCGGCATCGGGCGGGCCATCGGCGAGGCGCTCCTGGACGAGGGCGCGAATGTCTGTTTCGCCGATCTCAACGGCGACCTCGTCGCCGAGGTGGCCGAGCGCAACGCCGAGCGGGCCAGGGCCGGCGGGGGCGCCGTGTGCCACGCCACCGTAGATGTCACCGACCGCGCGCAGGTCCGCGAGATGATCGCCGCGGTGGTCGACCGGTTCGGCCGGCTCGACGTGAAATTCAACAATGCCGGCGTCAACAAGCCGATGAACTTCCTCGACGTGACCGAGGCGAACTGGAACTTCATCATGGGCGTCAACGGCCTGGGCTGCATGATCGGCATGCAGGAGGCGGCCCGCCAGATGATCGCGCAGGGCCGCGACGGGGACGGGCTCGCGGGGAAGATCGTGAACACCGCCTCGATCGCCAGCCGGCAGGGCTTCGACAACGTCGCGCCCTATTGCGCGAGCAAGTGGGCCGTGGTCTCGCTCACCCAGTCGGGGGCCCGCGACCTTGCCAAGCACGGCATCACGGTGACCGGCTTCGCGCCCGGCGTGGTGGCGACGGAAATGTGGGAGCAGGTCGACAAGGACCTGCTCGAGATCGGTGCCGCGGAACGGCCGGGGCAGGCCATGGAGGAATTCTCGTCCGAGATCCTCAAGGGCCGCGTCGCGGCGCCGTCCGACATCACCGGGACGACGACGTTCCTGGCCGCGAAGGACAGCGATTACATGACGGGACAGATCGTCATGATTGATGGAGGCATGACGCTGGTCTGACCGGACGGTCGGCGGCGTCGAGGAGGAGACGACCATGGCGGAACTGACGCGGAAGGGACTGGGGGGCTTCCTCGCCCGGCAGGGCATTCTGGTCGCCTTCGCCCTGTTCATGATCGCGTTCGCGGTGGCGAATCCGCGGTTCATCGACATCGACAACATCGCCGGCGTGATCCGGTCCTCGGCGATCCTCGGGGTGATGGCGCTCGGGGTCACCTTCGTGGTGATCGGCGGCAACCTCGACCTGTCGGTGGGCTCGATGATGTCGTTCTCGACGATCGTGGTGCTGGACCTGCACGACAAGCTCGGGCCGACCATGGCGATCCCGGCGATGTTCGCGATGACCATGGCGCTGGGCGCCTTCATCGGCTTCCTCGTGGGCTACCTGCGGCTCAACTCGCTGATCGTCACGCTCGGCATGCTGTCGGCGATCCACGGCCTGACGCTGACCTATTCGGGCGGCAAGAACATGGACATCGCCGACAAGCAGGGGACCTGGTTCGGCATCTTCGGACAGGGCAACATCGCCGGCATCCCGGTGCCGATCCTGATCTTCGCGCTGCTCGCCGTGGTGCTGAGCATCGTGCTGTCGCGGACGCCCTTCGGCCGCAAGGTCTATGCCGTCGGCGGCAACGGCACGGCGGCCACCTTCTCGGGGATCCCGCGGGCGCGCATCGTCTTCATGACCTACCTGATGTCGTCCTTCTGCGTCGCCACCGCCGGGCTGATGCAGGCCAGCCGCAGCCTCGGCAGCCAGAACACCGTGGGACAGGGGCTCGAACTCGAGGTCCTCGCGGCGGTGATCCTTGGCGGCGCCTCCCTGCTCGGCGGGTCCGGCACCGTGTTCAAGACGGTGATCGGGGTGCTGATCCTCGGCTTCATCCAGAACGGCCTGCTGCTCATGGGGCTCGCCTTCTACGCCCAGTTCGTCGTGACCTGGATCATCATCATCCTCGCGGTCTGGCTCGACATCGCCGCCAAGCGCGGCCGGCTCTGGTCGCCGATCGCCTAGGGGAGAGGGAACATGACCAAAGAGTCGCGCGCGAACATCATCAAGCAGGGCGCCATCTGGGCCTTCATCGTGGTGGAGCTGATCTTCTTCTCCGTCGCCGGCGAGTTCCTCTCGGTCTCGGACAAGGCGTTCATGGACTTCGACAACATGCTGCTGCTGCTCAAGCAGTCGGCGCCGATCGGGATCATCGCGCTGGGCATGACGGTGGTGATGATCAACGGCAACATCGACCTGTCGGTGGGGGCGACCTTCGCGCTGGCCGCGATCGTCCTGCTCGACAGCATGACCTGGCCGTTCATGCAGGGGCTCGGCGACTGGGCGATCCCGCTGGCCTGGGGGCTGGCGCTGCTGACCGGCGCGGTGCTCGGGGCGATCAACGGGCTCATCGTCTGGAAGACCGGCGTCGACGCCTTCATCGTCACGCTGGGCTCGATGCTGGGCTACCGCGGCCTGGTCTTCATGTACAACGGCGAGCAGCCGACCAGCCACCTGAACTGGACGCTGGTGGACTTCGCCGAGGCGCAGTTCCTCGGGCTGCACACCGCGACCTGGTTCCTGCTGGGCGTCGCGCTGCTGCTGTGGCTGCTGATGACCCGCACGGTGCATGGCCGCAACGCCTATGCCATCGGCAACAACCGCGAGGCGGCGGTGAACGCCGGGATCCGGGTCGGGCCGCACTTCCTGTGGAACTTCGTCCTGATCGGCTTTCTCGCCGCGCTGTCGGCGGTGGTGTTCTACTCCGAGAGCGGCTCGGTGAACCCCAACGACGGGATGCTCTACGAGCTTTGGGCGATCACCGCGGTGGTGCTGGGCGGGACCAAGCTGACCGGCGGTTACGGCTCCATCGTGTCGACCCTCGGCGGCGTCATCGCGATCCAGCTCCTGCGCAAGGGACTGGGCCATATCGGCGCCGATACCGAGACGGTGAACCTCGTCATCGGCCTGATCCTGATCGCGGTGCTGTTCCTCGACCGGCAGCTGAACCGCAAGGGCAAGGAGGAACTGAAGATATGACCGACGCGACCCCCGCCCTGCGTCTCGAAGGGATCGTCAAGACCTTTCCCGGCGTGCGCGCCCTCGACGGCGTGTCCTTCACCGTGATGCCCGGCGAGGTCCATGCCCTGATGGGCGAGAACGGCGCCGGCAAGTCGACCCTGATGAAGGTGCTGGGCGGCATCCACCAGCCCGACGAGGGGACCATCTACATCGCCGAGCAGCCGGTGGTGATGACCTCGCCGATCGAGGCCAAGGCCAAGGGCGTGGTCTTCATCCACCAGGAACTCAGCCTCGCGGACGAATTGTCGGTGGCCGAGAACATCTTTCTCGGCGAACTGCCCCGCAAGGGCTTTGGCCGGGTGGACTGGCAGAAGCTCTACGACGAGACCGACGCGATCCTGAAGACCCTCAACGTCGGCTTCAACGCCCGGACCCGGGTGGGGGACCTGTCGATCGCCAACCAGCAGATGGTCGAGATCGCCCGCGCCCTGACCGTGGACCCGCGCGCGG
This sequence comes from Paracoccaceae bacterium, assembly GCA_041628615.1. Lineage (GTDB taxonomy): Bacteria > Pseudomonadota > Alphaproteobacteria > Rhodobacterales > Rhodobacteraceae > JAMWZF01. The sequence goes on from JBFKOW010000115.1 coordinate 8,284, forward strand.
TGATCTTCGACGAGCCGACCGCCTCGCTCACCGATGCCGAGAAGGTGGTGCTGTTCGAGGTGATCGAGGATCTGCAGTCGCGCGGCGTGGGGGTGATCTACATCTCCCACCGGATGGAGGAGATCTTCAAGATCACCGACCGGATCAGCGTCCTGCGCGACGGCCAGTATCGCGGCACCCTGAACACCGCCGACACCAGCGAGGACGAGATCACCCAGCTGATGATCGGCCGCAAGCTCGACCTGTCGCGCAACGAAAGCCATCACGAGATGGGCGACGTGGCGCTCGAGGTCCGCAACCTGAGCTGCGGCGACCTGTTCCGGGACGTGAGCTTCAGCGTCCGCCGCGGCGAGGTCGTGGGCTTCTACGGCCTGGTCGGCGCCGGCCGCACCGAGATCGCCGAGACCATCTTCGGCCTGCGCGAGCCGACCGGCGGCCAGATCCTGCTCAACGGCGAGGAGGTGCGCATCCAGTCGCCCGCCGACGCGATCCGCCGGGGCATCTCGCTGGTGCCCGAGGACCGCAAGGGGCAGGGCCTCGTGCTCGGCATGAACTGCCGGGACAACATGACCCTGCCGCAGGTCGACGACCTGACCGCCGGGCCCTTCGTGGCGGAAGGCTCGGAGGTGGCGATCTTCGACCAGTACCGCGACAAGCTCGACATCCGCACCCCGGGCTGGCGGCAACTGGTCGGCAACCTGTCCGGCGGCAACCAGCAGAAGATCGTCATAGGCAAGTGGCTGTCGATGCATCCCGAGGTGCTGATCGTCGACGAACCCACGCGGGGCATCGACGTGGGCTCCAAGTCCGAGATCCACAACCTGATCCGGTCGCTGGCGGCCCAGGGCTATGCGGTGATCGTGATCAGTTCCGAGATGCCCGAGGTGCTGCACGTCTCGGACCGGATCGTGGCGATGTTCTCGGGCCGGGTGATGCGGGAATTCACCTCCGAGGAAGTGACCGAGGACAGCCTGATCCAGGCCATTTCCGGGATCACCGGCGACAAGGTCGCATGACGTGAAGGTCGGTTTCGCGGGGCTGGGCCGGATGGGGGCGCCGATGGCGGCGAACCTCGCGGCCGCTGGCCACGCGGTGACCGTCTGGAACCGTTCCCCCGGCAAGGCGGCGGCGTTCCGCGACCGGACCGGCTGCGCCGTCGCGGCGACCCCGAAGGCGCTTGCCGACGCGACCGAGGTGGTCGTCACCATGCTGGCGGACGACCCGTCGTCCGAGGCGGTGCATCTCGGCCCGGACGGGCTCTTCGCCGGGCAGGGGGCGCGGGTCTTCGTCGAGATGGGCACCCTGTCGCCCGACCATGTCGCGGCGCTGGCCGCCGCCGCGCCGCCGGGCCGCAGCGTGATCGACGCGCCGGTGTCGGGGGCGACGCAGGCGGCGGAGGCGGCGCAGCTTCTCATCATGGCCGGCTGCACCGAGACGGAGGCCGCGCCGCTGCGCCCGCTGTTCGACGCGATGGGGCGGGCCACGATCTTTCTCGGCCGGCGGGGCGCCGGGGCGGTGATGAAGCTCGCGGTCAATGCCCTGATCCACGGCCTGAACCAGACCGTCGCCGAGGCGGTCACCCTGGCCGAGGCGGCCGGGATCGACGCCGCGACCGCCTTCGACGTGATCGGCAACAGCGCCGCCGCCGCGCCGATGCTGGCCTACCGGCGGCCGCTCTACCTCGACGAGGCGGCCCACGCCGTGACCTTCACCGTCGCGCTGGCGCGCAAGGACATGGAGGTGACCGCCGCGCTGGCCGACCGGCTGGGCGTGGCGATGCCGCAGGGCCGGGTGACCCGCGACCTGCTGGCCCGGGCCGAGGACGCGGGATACGGCGGCCGTGACATGGCCGCGATGCTGAACTTCATGCGGGAGGGCCGGAGATGAAGGCTGCACTGTTCGTCGGCGGATGGGAGGGGCACACCCCCACCGCCTTTGCCGACTGGTACCGGGCCCTGCTCGAGGACAACGGGTTCACCGTCGAGGTCCACGACACGCTCGAACCGCTGGAGCGGCCGGGCGAGATGGCCGATGTCGACCTGATCACCCCGATCTGGTCCTCCGCCCGGTCCGGCCACCGCGAGGAATTCGGCAACATGACCAAGGCGCAGGAGGACGGGCTGCTGGCCCTCGTCGGCGCCGGCTGCGGCATCGCCGGCTGGCACGGCCACATGGGCGACGCGTTCCGCGACCGGCCGACCTACCATTTCCTGATCGGCGGCCAGTTCGTGGCCCATCCGCCGGGCTGGCCCGACAACCTGCAGCCGGCCGAGGACTACATCGACTATGACGTGACGATCTGCCGACCCGATCACCCTCTGGTCGAGGGGATCCGCAGTTTCCGGCTGCGCTCCGAGCAGTATTACATGCTGACCGATCCGTCGAACACGGTGCTGGCGACCACCACCTTCTCGGGCGATCACCTCTGGTGGATCGAGGGGACGGTGATGCCGGTGACCTGGATCCGGCGCTGGGACAAGGGCCGGGTGTTCTACTGCTCGATCGGCCACGAACTGGCCGATCTGAAGGTGCCCCAGGTGACCGAGATGATCCGGCGCGGGGCGATCTGGGCGGCATCCGCGCGGCACTGACGGGGGCGCAGGGCGCCGCGGACCGTGTCTCCTGCGCCGCACCGCGCGGCGCGCCCGACTGCCGTTAACCCGATGTTAGGCAAGATACCGCTCAGCCCGGCGTTCGCATTAACGTTGCGTTAGGTTTTGGGGTACTACCGTCCCAGGCATGATCGGTTCGAGCAGCATCGTTTTCGCCCTTCTGACGGCAATCCTGACCGGCGCCCTTTCGGCGCTGCTGGCGTGGTCTCTGGGCGCGGGTTGGGGGTGGATCCTCGCCACCTACTCGGCCGGCGGCAATGTCGGCCTGCTCGGGGCGCTGTTCGCCGCCGCCGCGGCGCGCGGTCAGACCGACTGAGTCCCGACAGCTCTGGAAGATACCGCGCGGACCCGCCGATCGGTCGGCCGCGAGAGCGCGGGTGTTTCGAAGGCCCGGCTGCGCGGCGCAATGAAAAAGGGGGCCTTGGCCCCCCGTGATCCTTGCCGATCCTGCGCCGCCGGGCGGTCCCTAGCGGCCCCAGCTGCGGACCGGCCCGCAGTCCATGTGCACGAAGTTCGACCCCGAGTAGCGGCCGACGCCGCCCGCCCGGCACGAGGCCGCGGCCCGCGCCATCTGCGAGACCGACCGGGACGACAGCCGCAGGTCGGCGGCTTGGCCGCGCATGTGCAGCGAATTGCGCGCCACGCCGGAAGACCGGCTGCGCAGCATCGCGTTGGTCTCGGGCGACCGGTAGCCGGACAGCAGCATGTAGGGCTCGGTCACGTCCAGAAGGTTGTGGGTCGCGGCCATGATGTCGATCGTGCGGTTGTCGATCTGGATCTGCTTGCCGTTGCGCCAGTCGCGCATGAACAGGGTGAT
>JBFKOW010000116.1:0-11593 GCA_041628615.1 Paracoccaceae bacterium
CCAGCCGCCGGGCCCGGAAATCCGCGTGTTCGCCCACCACGATGGCGTCGTCGACCACGATCCCCAGCGTGATGATCAGCGCGAAGAGCGAGATCATGTTGAGCGTCAACCCGGCCATGTACATCAGGAACACCGCCGCCGACATCGCCACCGGGATGCCCAGCGCGACCCAGAACGCGGTGCGGGCGTTCAGGAACAGGAACAGCAGCCCGACCACCAGCCCGAGCCCGAGCAGCCCGTTGTCGAGGAGGATGTTGAGCCGTCCGGTGATGAGTTCCGCCCGGCCCCGGATCATGTCGACCGACACGCCGGCGGGGAGCACCGACTCCATCTCGGCGGCGACCTCCTCGACCCTGGCCTGCAGTTCGATCGCGTCGCCCCGGTCCGACCGGTCGACCTGGATCGACATCGCCGGGTCGCCGCCGACGAAATAGGCCCGGTCGCGGTCCACTGCGCCCTCGACGATCCCCGCCACGTCGGCCAGCGCCAGCTTCGATCCGTCGGGATTGGTGCGCAGGACGATGCCGCCGATCGCCTCGGCGCTGCGTTTCTCGACCCCGGCGCGGACCCGGGCGGAGCCGGCCACGTCGCCCGCCGGGTTGGCCTCGGCCCCGGCGGCGATGGCGTCGGCGATCTCGGCCAGGCTGATGTCGTGCTCGATCAGCGACAGCGAGGTGACCTCGACCACGATCTCGGGCGCGGCGACGCCGCGGATGGTGGTCTGGGTGACGCCCGCCTCGCGCAGCCGCAGCACGATCTCGTCGGCGAAGCGGGCAAGCTGCGACGGCGCCACCGGGCCGGTGATGACAAGATCGGTGACCCGGTCGGTCCATTCCCGGCGCGCGACCTCGGGATCCTCGGCGTCGTCGGGCAGGCCGGTGAAGGTGTCCACCGCGTCTTGCAGGTCGGTCTCGGCCCGCGCCATGTCCCAGCCGGGTTCGAATTCGAGGATGATCGCGCCGCGGCCTTCGCTCGACCGGGCGCTGGTCTCGACCACGCCGGGCACGGCGGCGAGCACCGGCTCCATCGGCTGCACGATCACCCGGTCCACGTCCTCGGCCCCGGCGCCGTCCCAGTTCACCGAGACGGTGACGCTGTCGATGATGACATCGGGAAAGAACTGCGCCCGCATCTTGGGCGCGGCCCAGAGACCGGACACGATCATCAGCACCAGCAGCAGGTTGGCCAGCGTGCGGTGCCGTGTGAAGTAGGACAGGACGCCGGTGGCGCCGGGGGCCTGCGCCATGCTCAGCTCCCCATCCGGCTTTCGATCCGGTCGACCATCGCGGCCGGCACCTCGTCCTGTTCGAGCTGGCTGAGGATGCGGTTCTTGGCCTCGTCCGGCATCCGGCTGCCCTCGACGAAGGCGATCAGCCGGGCCTTGCGCTCGGGGTCGAGCCGCAGCATCGCCGGCGGCGCGTCGGCGGCCATCTCCCCGGCGCCGGGACGGATCGGCCGGACCTTGATCCCGGCCCCCAGCAGCGGCGAGCGTTCGGCCACGATCAGCCGCCCGGGCAGGTCGCCCGAGCGGATCAGCACGTCGTCGCCCTGCCGCCGCAGGAGGGTCACCGGCACGGGCTCAAGCCGGTCCTCCTCACCCAGCGCCAGCACCGTCTTGTCCGAGCCGAGCGCACTGGCGGGCAGGCGGGCGACGAACGGCAGCGGCGGCTCCTCGACCGAGACGACGACGAAATCCCCGGGCCGGAAGCCCGGCGCCGCGTCCAGCGTCGCGAACAGCACGCGGCCGGTCTGTCCCGCCGCAACCGCCGCGCCCTCGCGCGTGATGGTGCCCGAGGCGGCGATGTCGACGCCGCTCACGTCCAGCGTCACGGTGACCGGCGCGTCGCGCAGCCGGCCGCCGTCGTCCAGCAGCCGCGCGTATTGCGACGTCGAGACCCGGAACTGCACCTCGAGCCGGTCGGGATCGATCAGCCGGGCGAGCTGTTCGTTGGCCGTCACCCGGCCGCCCTCGATCACCGACACGTCGGCGAGGCTGCCGGCGAAGCGGGCGGCGATCTCGGTGTCGTCGAGCGCGCGCTGCGCCTCGGCCAGCGAGATGTCGACCCGGGCCAGCCGGGTCCGGGCCTGGTCGATGCGGGCCTCGGCCTGGGCCACAGCCTGCCGCCGGGACAGGACCGCCTGCCGGGCGCTCGACAGCGCCAGTTCGGCGGCTTCCACGTTGGCGGCGGTGCCGACGCCGCGCGTCGCGAGGTCCTGCTGGCGCGCCAGGGCCTGCGCCCGCAGCCCCGCCTGCTCCTCGGCGGCGGCGCGTTCGTCGTTGGCCAGCGCCAGCGCCCGCTCGGCGTCGCGAAGTTCGGACACGGCGTCCTGACGGTCGGCCCCGGCCCGGTCCAGCGCGGCCTGCGCCGAGGCGGGATCGATCCGCAGCAGGGTCTGGCCCGCCGCCACGGTGCCGCCGTCGACGAAGTCCGGCGCCACCCAGGTCACGTTGCCGGTCACGCCGGACCGCAGCTCCAGCGTGCGCTGCGAACGCAGCTCGCCGAACACGGTCAGCACCGGCGCGATTGTCTCGGGCACCACCTCGATGACGTTCGCGGCGATCACCCGCTCGCGTTCGGGAAACCCGCGCGGTTCGGCGTTGAGCCGTTCGTCCACCGCGTCGAACACCGTCCGTCCGGCCAGCGCCAGAAGCGCCAGCGTGACCGACAGCAGGAAGATCCCGACGAGCGAGCGTCTCAGAAATCGCATGGTCCTTGCCTCACACGGAGCCGGGTGATCGGCGTCACCTGATTAACATAGTTCCGGTGGTTGAACGGACGAACCCGGCTTTCCGGTCAAAAAAACTTCGTGAGACGGCGGATCACTTGCGGCGCAGGTGCTCGTCCAGCCGCGGCATGATCTCGACGAAGTTGCAGGGCCGGTGCCGGTAATCGAGCTGCGGGCCGAGGATCTCGTCCCAGCCGTCGCGGCAGGCCGAGGGCGAGCCGGGCAGCGCGAAGAGGTAGGTGCCGCCGGCGACCCCGCCGCAGGCCCGCGACTGCACCGCCGAGGTGCCGATCTTCTGCACCGAGATCATCGTGAACAGGGTGCCGAAGGCCTCGATCTCCTTCTCGTAGACGTCGCGGTGCGCCTCGACCGTCACGTCGCGCCCGGTCAGCCCGGTGCCGCCGGTCGAGATCACCGCGTCGATCTCGGGATCGGCCACCCAGGCGCGCAGCTGGGCCGCGATCGCGTCCCGTTCGTCGCGGACGATGGCGCGGGCGGCGAGCCGGTGCCCGGCCTCGGTCAGCCGGGCGACGAGCGTGTCGCCCGAGCGGTCGTCGGTGGCCTCGCGGGTATCGCTCACCGTCAGCACCGCGATCCGGACCGGGATGAAGGGGCTGGTCTCGTCGAGTTTCATCGGCCTTCCTCCAGACGGGCCTGCAGGGACAGAAGATCGGCCCAGGCCTCGCGCTTGGCGCCGGGATTGCGCAGCAGGTAGGCCGGGTGGAACATCGGCAGGGCGGGCCGGCCCAGCACCTCGGTCCATTGCCCCCGCATCCGGGTGATCCCGGAGCGGCCAAGCAGCGCCTGGCAGGGCGTGTTGCCCATCAGCACGAGGATGTCAGGACCGGCCAGCGCCACGTGCCGTTCGAGGAACGGCAGGCACATCGCGATCTCGGCGGCGTCCGGGGTCCGGTTCTGCGGCGGCCGCCAGGGCAGCACGTTGGTGATGTAGAACGCCGCCGCCGGGTCCGGCGCGTCGCGGGACAGCCCGATGGCGGCATACATCCGGTCGAGAAGCTGCCCTGCCCGGCCGACGAAGGGCCGCCCCTCGCGGTCCTCGTCGCGGCCTGGCGCCTCGCCCACGATCATCACCCGGGCGGCGGGCAGGCCGTCGGCGAAGACGGTGCTGCGCGCGCCGCGCTTCAGCGGGCAATGGGGATAGGCCGCGACCGCCGCGTTCAGCGCCTCGAGCGTCTCGGCGGCGGCGGCGGCCGTCCGCGCCGCGGCGACCGGGTCCTCCCCGGCATCTGCCGGCGGCGTTGCCGGGGCCGGCGTGCGCGCCGCGCCGGAGGGGGCCGGCGGGACCGGCGGGGCCGGCGGGGCCGCGCCTTGATGGTCCGGTTTCGGCATCCGCTCGGGCAGGTCGTAGCAGTTCACCGGGACTTCGCCGATGGCCTCGTCCGCGCCCAGCTCGATCTGCCAGGCCAGGGCGGCCAGAGCCGCCGGGTAGTCGTCGAGAACCGATTCCATCGCGCGACACTTTCCGCCCCCGCAAGACGGGTTTCAACCCGCAGGCACCGCCGCTAGAAGGAGGCATGACGTTCCGCGCCGCGCATCTTCTGGGGATCGAGCCTCTCCACCCGGTGGAGATCACCACCCTTCTCGACCTCGCCGACCGCTATGCCGACCTGAACCGGCAGGGACGGCGCAATCACGACGTGCTGGCCGGGATGACCCAGATCAACATGTTCTTCGAGGCGTCGACCCGGACCCAGTCCAGCTTCGAACTGGCGGGCAAGCGGCTGGGCGCGGACGTGATGTCGATGGCGATGCAGTCCTCGTCGCTGAAGAAGGGCGAGACCCTGATCGACACGGCGCTGACGCTCAACGCCATGCACCCCGACCTGCTGGTGGTGCGGCATCCCGCCTCGGGGGCGGTGGACCTGCTGGCGCAGAAGGTGAACTGCGCGGTGCTGAACGCCGGCGACGGCCGCCACGAGCACCCGACCCAGGCGCTGCTCGACGCGCTGACGATCCGGCGGGCGAAGGGCCGCCTGCACCGGCTGTCGATCGCGATCTGCGGCGACATCGCCCATTCCCGCGTCGCGCGGTCCAACATCCTGCTGCTGGGCAAGATGGAGAACCGGGTCCGGCTGGTCGGCCCGCCCACCCTGCTGCCCGCCGGGGTGGCCGACTGGGGCGTGGAGGTATTCCACGACATGGCCGAGGGACTTGCCGACGTGGACGTGGTGATGATGCTGCGGCTGCAGAAGGAGCGGATGGATGGCGGCTTCATCCCCTCGGAACGCGAGTATTTCCACCGCTACGGGCTCGACGCCGAGAAACTGTCGCGGGCGAAAACCGACGCCATCGTGATGCATCCGGGCCCAATGAACCGCGGCGTCGAGATCGACGGCACCATCGCCGACGACATCAACCGGTCGGTGATCCAGCAGCAGGTCGAGATGGGCGTCGCGGTGCGGATGGCGGCGATGGACCTGCTGGCCCGCAACCTGCGCGCGGCCCGCGGCGCGAAGGCCGCAGGCGTGATGGCATGAGCGGTGGCGCGCCGCCGCTGGAGGAGGGCGAGGCGATCCTGTTCGACCACATCCCCAGCCATGCCGCGTTTCGGCGCACCGCGCTGATCCTGCTCGGCGTGACCCTGCTGCCGACCGTGGTCTTCGCCGCCGTCCTGCCCGGCACGATCTGGCCCGCCCTGCCGCTCTTCGTCACCTGCGTGATGCTGTTGCAGGAACGGGTCACCCTGGGCCGCCACCGGGCCTGGATCACCAACCGCCGGATCGTCCTGCAACGCGGCCGCGACATCCCGCTCTGGGACGTGACCGGCGTCGGGGCGGTGTCGAGCCGCGGGGTCCGGGTCCGCCTGAGCCACAATGCGCGGGGCGTCCGGCTGCACTATGCCGCCGACCCGGAGGCGCTGGCCCGGGCGATCCTCGACGCGCGGGAGGCCGCCGCGACATGACCGACCGGCCCGAAGCCGCCGCCGCCGACCCGCTCGCCATTCCCGCCGGGGCCCTGCGCACCGTCTGGCTGTTCCGGGTCGGCCTGCCCGACGCCGCGCTGCCCGCGTTCGAGGCCCGGCCCGACCCCGCCGCAGCGAACGGCGCCGCGCCCGCCTGGCCGCTGCGGGACGCGCTCGGGGTGCTCGATCTCGACCCCGACCGGGTCGAGGTCTTCAAGCCCGCCGCCCTCGGGGATTATGCCCTGAGCCGCTACCTGATCGAGGCCAACGGCATGGATGCCGGCAGCGTCGGCCCCGACGCCGCGATGCTCGACGCCCTGACCGGGCCGATTCTGCTGCTCCATGCCTCGGCCCTGCCGGCAGAGATCGGCCGGCTCGATCCCCGGCCGCCGCTGGACCTGATCGGCCGCTACACCGAATCGCTGGACTTCTCGTTGCGGGCCGCCCCGACAAGCGCCGCCGCGGCCGGGCCGACGATTCCCGCCCCGCGCAAGGCGCCCTCCGCCGCCGCGCAGTCCGGACGCGTCGCCACGGTGGCGCTGCTGGTGCTGTTCGCACTGGTCGGGCTGATGATCTGGGTCGCCGGATGAGCGCCGCGGGGTTCGCCGGTTTACAGCCCGCGCCGCGGGGTCCAGAAGGGAGCCGCGACAGGGACGGAGGCGCGGTGAGCCGGACGGACGGACAAGTGGGGACGGGCGCGGCGACGCGCCGCCGGGCAGGCCGGGGGGCCGTCCGGTGACCGACATCCTGTTCCGCAACGCCCGGCTGATCGACCCGGAAGCCGACGACGAACGCAGCGGCGACCTCGCGGTGTCCGGCGGCCGGATCGCCGAGCCCGGCGCGCTGTCCGACCCGCTGGTGATCGACGCGCGCGGCCTCTGCCTCGCCCCCGGCATCGTCGATGTCGGGGTCAAGGTCTCGGAGCCGGGGGAGCGGCACAAGGAGAGCTTCGCCAGCGCCGGGCGGGCGGCGGCGGCGGGCGGGGTCACCACCATCGTCACGAGGCCCGACACCCTGCCCGCGATCGACACGCCCGAGATCCTCGAATTCGTCGAGCGCCGGGCCAGCGCCGACGCGCCGGTCCACGTGCGGCCGATGGCGGCGCTGACCAAGGGCCGGCAGGGCCGCGAGATGACCGAGATCGGCTTCCTGCTCGACGCCGGGGCGGTGGCCTTCACCGATTGCGACGCGGTGGTCACCGACACCAAGGTCCTGACCCGCGCCCTGACCTATGCCCGGTCGCTGGGCGCGCTGGTGATCGGCCACGTGCAGGAGCCCGGTCTGAGCGCCGGGGCCGCCGCCACCAGCGGCAAGTTCGCCTCGCTCCGCGGCCTGCCGGCGGTGTCGCCGATGGCCGAGCGGATCGGGCTCGACCGCGACATCGGGCTGATCGAGATGACCGGCTGCCGCTACCATGTCGACGCGATCACCACCGCCCGGGCCCTGCCCGCGCTGCGCCGGGCCAAGGCGAACGGCCTGCCGATCACAGCCGGGACGAGCATCCACCACCTGACGCTCAACGCGCTCGACGTCGCGGACTACCGGACCTTCTTCAAGCTGAAGCCGCCGCTGCGGGACGAGGACGACCGGCTGGCGGTCGTCGAGGCGGTGGCCGAGGGCCTGATCGACGTGATCGGGTCGTTCCACACGCCGCAGGACGAGGAATCCAAGCGGCTGCCCTTCGAGGAGGCGGCCTCGGGCGCGGTGGGGCTCGAAACCCTGCTGCCGGCGGCGCTGCGGCTGGTCCATGCGGGGCATCTCGGGCTGCCGGGGCTGTTCCGGGCGCTGGCGCTGAACCCGGCCCGGCTGCTCGGGCTCGATGCCGGGCGGCTGACGCCGGGCGCGCCGGCCGATCTCGTGCTGTTCGACCCGGACGCGCCCTTCGTGCTCGACCGCTTCGCGCTGCAGTCGAAATCGAGGAACACGCCGTTCGACGGCGCGCGGATGCAGGGCCGGGTGATCGGCACCTGGGTCGGCGGCCACCGGGTCTGGGGGGGCGACTGATGCCTGCATTCGTGTCCGATCCGGGTGTCCTGCTGCTCTGGGCGGCGATCGGCTACGGCCTCGGGTCGGTGATGTTCGGGGTGCTGCTGGCGCGGCTGATGGGGCTGGGCGACCTGCGCAGGATCGGGTCGGGCAATGTCGGCGCGACGAATGTCTTGCGGACCGGAAACAAGGCGGCGGCGGCGGGCACGCTGATCCTCGACGGCGGCAAGGGGGCGGCGGCGGTGCTGCTGGCGCGGGCCTTCGCCGCCGAGGACGCGGTGCAGGTCGCGGCGCTGGCGGCCTTCCTCGGACACCTGTTCCCGGTCTGGCTGCGGTTCCGGGGCGGCAAGGGGGTGGCGACGCTGCTGGGCCTGCTGCTGGCCTGGGCCTGGCCGGTGGGGCTCGCCGCCTGCGCCACCTGGCTGGTCACCGCCGCGATCTGGCGCTTCTCTTCGCTCGCCGCGCTGATGGCGGCGGGGATGACGCCGATCTGGATGGCGCTGCTGGGCCACGGCCAGGGCTTCGCCCTTGGCGTGGTGCTGGCGCTCCTGGTCTATGCCCGGCACGCCGCGAACATCGGCCGGCTGCGCGCCGGCACCGAGCCGCGGATCGGCCGCAAGGGCTGAGCCTAGCCGAGCATCCGGTGTTCCAGCGCCTGCGCCATGCGCCGGGTGTTCTGGTAGATCCCGAGAAACAGGTAGAGCACCCCGGCCACCAGGAAGAGCTGCACGCCGCCGAAGAAGAAGAACACGATCGACGCCATGATCCCGGTCGCGCCGACCCCGCCGGGCAGGGCGACGGGCAGGGTCCAGATCGACAGCGCCACCATCGCGGTGCCGAGGAACAGGGCCAGGATCATCAGGATCACGGCCACGTGGATGATGTATTCCATCCCGATGATGAAGAAGTCCCGCATGGCGATAGCCCCTCCCGCTGCGCTGCCGGTGGCGGCAGGGTCCATCCGGCCGGGCCGCCGCGCAAGGCCGCAGAGGTCCGCCGCCGCGAAAGCCGGTCCCAGTGTTGCCCCGGCTCCCCTGCGGCCGCTGCCTAGTAGCTGAACTCGCGGTAGATCCGGGTCAGGTCGCCGTTCCAGTCGCCGTGGTAATGGGCGAGCAGTTCGTCCGCCGGGGCGTGGCCGGTCTCGATGCTGTCCTCCAGCGCGTGCAGGAAATGCCGCTCGTCCGCGACCATTCCGCCGAGGCCGGGCCGGGCGCGGGCCTTCAGCCCGGCGCGGGCCAGCGCCACCACCTCGGCGGCGAGGTCGCGCATCACCCGGCCGCCGACCTCGGCCTGCAGCCCGTCGCGCGCGGCGCCCACGCGCCATGCCTCGCGGGTCTCGGCGTCCCAGTCCCGGACCAGGTCCCAGGCGGCGTCGAGCGCGCTCTGGTCGTAGAGCAGTCCGACCCAGAGCGCCGGCAGCGCGCAGAGCCGCCGCCACGGCCCGCCGTCGGCGCCGCGCATCTCGATGAACTTCTTGATCCGGGCCTCGGGGAAGATCGTGGTCAGGTGATCGGCCCAGTCCGACAGGGTGGGCGTCTCGCCCGGCAGGGCGGGAAGCCGTCCCTGCAGGAAATCCCGGAACGACTGGCCCAGCGCGTCGATGTAGCGGCCGTCGCGGTAGACGAAGTACATCGGCACGTCGAGCGCGTAGTCCACCCATCGCTCGAAGCCGAAGCCGTCCTCGAAGGCGAAGGGCAGCATCCCGGTCCGCGCCGGGTCGAGGTGCTGCCAGACCCGGCCGCGCCAGCTCTTGTAGCCGTTCACCCGGCCCTCGAAGAACGGCGAGTTGGCGAACAGCGCGGTGGCCACCGGTTGCAGCGCCAGCGCGACCCGCAGTTTCTGCACCATGTCGGCCTCGGACGAGAAGTCGAGGTTCACCTGCACCGTGCAGGTCCGCCGCATCATCGTGGTCCCGGTCTCGCCCACCGTGCGCATGTAGCCGTCCATCAGCCGGTAGCGGCCCTTGGGCATCAGCGGCATCTCGTCATGGGTCCAGATCGGCGCCGCGCCGAGGCCGATGAAGCCGACGCCGATCTCGTCCGAGATGTCCTTCACCTCGCGCAGGTGGGAATTCACCTCGTCGCAGGTCTGGTGGATGGTTTCGAGCGGCGCGCCGGACAGTTCCAGCTGGCCGCCGGGTTCGAGACTGATGTTGGCGCCGGCCTTCTCGAGCCCGATGAGCTTGTCCGCCTCGCGCACCTCGGCCCAGCCGTGGCGGTCGCGCAGCGCGGACAGCACGGCGAGGATCGACCGCTCGCCCTCGTAGGGCAGCGGGCGCAGGGTGTCGCGGCAATAGCCGAACTTCTCGTGCTCGGTGCCGATCCGCCACTGGTCCTTCGGCTTGCAGCCGGCCTCGAGGTATTCGGCCATCTGCTCGGGACGCTCGATCGGGCCGCCGCCGGCCTGCGGAATGGACATGGGGGCGCCCCTCGTTCAGTGCATCGGAGGTCAGGGGTGCCGGGAACCGCCGGGCGTGTCAATGTGCGGACGCGGGTCCCGGCCTGTGCGTCAGGTCAGGCGCGCCGGCCCGGCCTCCCACAGGGTGATCGGCCCGGCGGCGCGGCGGCCGCCCGGCCCCGCGCCCCGCGTCCCGTCCTGCAGCGCGGTCAGCATCGCCTCGGTCCGGATCCCCGGCAGCGCGGCGAACAGGTCGAACAGCGCCTCGGACCCGGCGGCGTTGACCGGGATCGACAGCACCGCGCCGGTCTCGGCGGTCAGAAGCCAGTGCGCGGGATGCGCGGTCGGGTCGAGATCCAGCCGCGCCAGCAGGTCCATGTCCGCCATCCCGCCGGTGAGCGGGCCGTAGTAGATCACCCGGCGCTCGGTGACTTCCACGACCCCGGGGCCGCCGCCGCCGCTGCGGAACCGCAGGTGCTGGACGCCGGTATAGGCCAGCGCCGCGCCAAGCGGGACCATGAGCCAGCCGATCCACGACAGGAAGCCGCCGAAGGCCAGCCCGAGCCACAGCCCGGCCCCGGCCACCGCGCCGCCGGACAGCACCTCGCGCCAGCGGCCCAGCGCGGCGGCGAGTTCGGGGCGGATCAGGTCAGCCATCCCGGCCCTCCCCCGCCAGCAGGATCAGCGTCCAGTCGCCGATCCGGCGGAAGCCGATCGCCTCGTAGGCGCGGGCGGCCCCGGGCGTGGCCGCGAACAGGGCGGCGCGGCGGACCCCGGCGCGGCGCACCTCGGCGAGGTGCAGCGCCACCGCCCGCCGCGCGTGGCCCCGGCGGCGCAGCGCCGGCGGCGTGAACACCGCGCCGATCTGCACGATTCCGGGCAGGCGGGCATTGAAGCCGGTCATCGCCAGCGGCGTTTCGCCGTCCACCAGCACGCGGTAGTCGTCGGTCGCCGCGAACCGGGCGATATCGGCCTCGGCGAGCGCGCCGGCGGCGTCGGGCGCGGCGCCCAGCGCCTCGACCTGCGCCTGCCGCCGCCAGTCGACGAGCGTGGCGCGGTCGACGGCGGCCAGCGGCACCAGCCTGCCCGGGCCGTCCGGAACGGCGAGCCGGTCGAGGTCCAGCGCGTAGTGCGGCTCGTCCCGGTCCAGCCGGACCGCCGCGCCCGCCAGGCCCAGCGCCGCCACGAGCGGCCGGGTGTGGGCCGCGGGACCGATCAGCGCGGTGATCCGGCGACCCGAAAGGACCTGCCGAGCGGCGTCCGAATCGCCACCCGGCAGGAAGGGCAGGACGGTGCCGTTGCGGGTGACGGTGAGCACGTCGGTCACCGGCCCGTCCGGATTCACCCAGAAGGCCGGGGCATGGGGGTCCGTCCCTTCGAAACCGAATCGCGCGAGGTTCGACAGCGGGAACAGCGCCAGTTCCGGCCGCGCCCCGAGACAGCCGCGGATCGCCGGCAGGTCGGCTCCGGCCGCCCGGCGCATCAGCGCCAGTCCCCGCAGCGCGCCTGCCAGAGCGCAAGGGCGGCGACGGCGGCGGTTTCGGCCCGCAGGATGCGGGG
>JBFKOW010000117.1:0-11565 GCA_041628615.1 Paracoccaceae bacterium
CGGGCCGCCGCGGGGTGGTCGTCTCGGAACTCGACCCGGCCCTGTTCGCGGCGATCTACGAATCCCGCAGCGCGATCGAACCCTTCGTCGTCCGGCTGTCGATCCGGCGGATCGACGGGACGGCGCGATCCGAGGCCGAAGAAACCTTGCGCCTCGGCGACACGGCGCTGAAGTCGGGCGAGGTCGGCCAGCTTGTCTCGGCGGATATGGCCTTCCACAGGATGCTCTACCGCTGGAGCCGCAACGAGGTGATCTCGACCTCGATGCAGATGAACTGGCACCATATTCGCCGGGCGATGGCCCGGGTGCTGATCCGTCCCGGCTCGGCCGAGAAAAGCTGGGACGAGCACCGCGAGATCATCGCGGCGCTGTTCGACGGCGACGAGGAGGGGGCCGCCGCGGCGATGCAGCGCCACATCGTGACGGCCTACGACCGGGTCAGTGAAACCCTCGGCTGACGGTTTCCCGCGGTCAGAAGACGGCGTTCATCACCGTCAGCGACACGACGAGGAAGAGCAGGGTCATGATGCCGCCGCTCTTGACGAAATCGGTCACCTTGTAGCCCGCGGGCCCCATGATGAGTGCGTTGACCTGGTGGGTGGGGATCAGGAACGAGTTCGAGGTCGAGATCGCCACCGTCATCGCGAAGATCGCCGGATCGCCGCCCGCCGCCACCGCGATCGAGACCGCGAGCGGCACAAGCAGCACCGTCGCCCCGACATTCGACATGATGAGGGTGAAGACGGTCGCCAGCACCGCCAGCCCGGCCTGCAGCGACCAGATCGGCCAGCCGTCGAGCAGGGTGAGAATCTGTTCGGCGATCCAGCCCGCCGTGCCGGTCGTCTGCACCGCCTGTCCCAGCGGGATCAGGCTCGCCAGCAGGAACACCGTGCTCCAGCTTACCGCCTCGTAGGCGTCGTCGATGTCGAGCACCCCGGTCAGGATCATCCCCACCGCGCCGGTCAGCAGGCACAGCGACAGCCGCAGGTCGGTGAACAGGATCAGCGACAGTGAGATCGCGAAGAAGGCCAGCGCCCAGCCGACCTTGGTCGGGCGCAGGTCCTCGTGCGGGAAGTCGGTGGTGACCACCACGAAGTCTCGGTTGCGGCTGAGCCGGGTCAGCGCCTCCCAGGTGCTGAGGATCACCAGCGTGTCGCCGGCGCGGAACGGCACCTCGGCGATCTGGGTCGGTTCGTGGTCCTCGGTGGCGACGAGGCTCAGGGTCTCCTCGCCGCGGTGGATCGCCAGCATGCTCGCGCCGTAGGTCTTGCGGAACAGCACGTCGTGGGCGCACTTGCCGATCAGCGAGGAATTCGGCGGGATCACCACTTCGGCGACGCCGGACCGGGTGGGGGCGTAGTCCTCGGCGAAGACATCGAGCTTGTCGTGCAGCACGAAGCCCGCGTCCTCGGCCATGAAGCGCACCTCCTTGGCCCGGCCGAGCACCGCCAGCCGGCAGGGCGTGGTGATCTTCGTGGTGATGAGCGGGGCGAAGAAAGTCCGGCCCTGGTAGGCGCTGCCGATGATGTAGACGTGGTAGCGCTGGATCACGTCGTCGAAGGTCAGGCCCTCGACCTCGTGCCCGGCGGGGATCGAAATCTCGAAGATGTCGGTCTTCAGGCCGTAGATCTTCTTGAGGTATTCCTTCATCGACTGGCCGGACGTGGCATCGCCGTCCTTCTGCCGGCCGGGCAGCACCCAGCGTCCGAAGATCACGAAGTAGAGGATCCCGGTCGCCACCAGCGACACCCCGATCGGGGTGACCGAGAATAGGCCGAAGGTCTCCATCTGCCGGTCTGCGGGCAGCGACCGGTTGGCGGTCAGGATCAGGTCGTTGAGCAGGATCAGCGGCGACGACCCGACCATGGTCATGGTGCCGCCGAGGATCGCGCAGAACCCCATCGGCATCAGCAGGCGGCTGAGCGGCAGTTCGGTCCGCACCGCGATCCGGCTCACCACGGGCAGGAACAGCGCCGCGGCGCCGACATTCTGCATGAACGACGAGATCACCCCCACGGTGCCCGAGATGATCGGCACGATCCGCGCCTCGGTCTTGCCGCCGCGCTTCAGGATCACCGCCGCGACCTTGCTCATCAGCCCGGTCTTGTCGAGCCCGGCGCCGATGATCATCACCGCGATGATCGAGACCACAGCGTTGGAGGCAAGCCCGTCGAAAAGCTGGCTCACGTCGGCCAGCGAACCGAGGCCGGGAAGCTGGCTCAGCAGGCCGAGAAGGACCATCACGAGGATCGCCGCGAGGTCGATCCGCAGCACCTCGGAGACGAACAGGGCAACCGTGAACAGCAGGAGCCCGAGGACCACCATCATCGGGTAGGTCAGTTCGATCGTTTCCATCCCCGTCCCCCGTTCTGCGCCGGTGCCTGACCACCTATAGCACAGTCCCGCCGTCCGCTGGGACATCGGGCTCTGCTTGTCGGGCACGGACACCGGTGACCCGCGTTTCGGACTTGCCTGTCGGCGCCATGAAAAGCATTTTGCAAGGATGGACACCCCCAAGAAACCGCCCTTCATGGCGCGCGTGCGTGCCGCGCTGCCGGAATTCCATCCCAGCGAGCGGCGGCTGGCGGACCTCGTTCTCGATTTCCCGGGCGACATCGCGGGCTATACCGCGACCGAATTGTCGGGCCTCGCGGAGGTGTCCAATGCCACGGTGTCCCGGTTCGTCCGCAAGATCGGCTACGCCTCCTACGACGAGGCCCGCCGGGCGGTGCGCGACGAACAGCAGGAAGGCGCGGCGCTGTTGCGGTTCGGGTCGCAGGCCGGCGGGCAGGGGGAGGGGAGACCTTCGCCCGTCGCCGCGCATTTCGAGCAATCGCAGGTGAACCTCCAGCGCAGCTACGAGGGCATCGACCCGACCGAGCTCGACGGGCTCGCCGCGGCGATGCTCACCGCGCCGCACCTGTGGCTGGCGGGCTTCCGGGCGGCGCATCCGCTGGCGCAGTATCTCGGCTGGCAGGTCAGGCAGGTCCTGCCGCGGGTTTCCCTGCTGCCGAAGGCCGGAGAGACCCTTGCCGAGAGCGTCGCGGCGATCGGCGAGGGCGACGTGGTTATCCTCGTGGCGCTGCGGCGGGCGCCGAGGATCGCCCTCCGGCTGGCCGAGGCCGTCGCGGCGCCGGAGCGCCGGCTCGCGATCATCGGCGACGTGCCCGATCTCGACCGCCGGCCGGCGCGCTGGCGGTTCGCCTGCGCCACCTCGTCGCCGGGCCCGCTGCTCAACCATGTCGGGGCGATGGCGCTGTGCAACCTGATCGCCGGCCGGGTGATCGACCTGTCGGGCGCGGCGGGGCGGGCGCGGATGCTGGCGGTGGAAGAGGCCCACGGCAAGCTGGACGAGCTGTGATTCGTCCGCACGGCGTCCGCAGACCGCCCAAGGATTGACCAAACCGGACCCGGTGGCGGGCAGGGGCGGCGTCAGCCGGTGAAAATTGGCCATTCCGGCGCGACCCCAGAAGAAAGAGAGTTTTCATGGAGGCGATGTTGGTGAAAACTCGTCTGCACACGCAAACCGGGCGCGCCGCCCGCGCCCCGATCCGAAAGGAACCCGCCATGAGCCTGGTACGGACGACCCTCCACGCAACCGCCATCAGCCTCGCCCTGCCGCTGGCCGCCTCGGCGCAGGCGGTGATGCAGATCAACTCCTCGCTGCCCGAGGGCTCCTTCGCCCACGTCTTCCTGCAGGAATACGAATCCCGGCTGGAAGCCGCCGCGCCGGGCCGGATCGACGTCCAGATCTTCATGTCCAACACGCTGGGCAAGGAAGAGGACGTGCTGCAGGGCCTCGGCTTCGGCACCCACCACGCCTCGCTCTCGGCCTCGGCGGTGTCGCAGCTCAACACCCGCACCGCGATCTTCGACCTGCCCTACCTGTTCGAGGACCGCGCCGCGGTGCAGACCTTCGCCGCCAGCCCCGCCGGGGAGATGCTGGCCGAGGGCTTCGACGGGACCGGCATGATCCTCGCCGCGATGTGGGACAACGGCTTCCGGCAGATCACCAACAACGTTCGCCCGATCGTGGTGCCCGCCGACCTCGAGGGGCTGAAGATCCGGACGCCCACCAGCCGCCAGCGGGTCGAGATGTTCAACACGCTGGGGGCCAACGCCACGCCGCTGTCCTTCGGCGAGGTCTATTCCGCCCTCGACCAGGGCACCATCGACGGGCAGGAGAACCCCGCCAACGTCGTCGATACCGCCAAGCTCTACGAGGTGCAGGGCTACATGTCCCTGTCGAACCACGTCTACCTGCCGACCTTCCTGGTGATCGGTGAGCCGTTCCTGGCAAGCCTCGACCCCGACCTGCGCGACACGGTGGTCGCCGTGGCGCAGGAGGTCGCGCCCTGGACCTTCGAGTGGGGCGAGACCACCGACCGCGAGACTATCGCCGCGCTGTCCGAGAAGATCGCGGTCAACGAGATCGACTTCGCCGCCTTCCAGGCCGCCGCGCTGCCGCTCTACGAAAGCCCGACCTTTGTCGACGTGATCGGCGCCGACATGATCGCGGCGACCAAGGCCGCGCTGGGGATCGAGTAGGCGACGGGGCCCCGCGACATGGACCGCCTCGCCGCCCTCACCGGCCGGATCGACCGCTGGATCATCGCGCTGCTCGACGCGATGGTGGTGGCGATGGCGGGCCTCCTGCTCCTGCTCCTGAACTGGGCGGTGTTCGCCCGGTTCGCACTGAACGACAGCGTGTCCTGGGGCGAAGAGCTTCCGGCCCACATCCTCGCCGCGCTGACCTTCATCGGCGCCGCCTACCTGACCCGAACCAACGAGCACCTGGGCTTCGACGCCGTGCTGCGGGTGATGCCGCGAGGGCTGCAGAAGGCGGTGTCGGTGCTCAATCTCGTCCTGATGGGCGGGTTCGGCGCGATGATCGCCTGGTATGGCGGGATCGCGGCGGCGAGCTTCGGCGGCCGGCCGCTGATCTCGGTCGACCTGCCGATGGCGCTGTTCCGGGGCGCGATGCCGGTGGGCGGCGCGCTCATCACCCTGTTCTGCGCGGCCCGCCTCGCCGGTCTGCTGACCGGCCGGGTCGACACCGCCGACCTCCTGCCCGAAAGCGACGCCTGATGCCCCTCGATCCCGGCTGGACCATCCTCGCCCTGCTCGTCGTGCTGCTGCTCGCCGGCCTGCCCATCGCCTTCGTGCTGGGCATCACCGCGGCCACCATGATCCTGCTCGATCCCGCGGTCGTGCCGCAGATCATCGGCCTGATCCCCTTCGGCGGCGCCAACAACTACCTGCTCGTCGCGGCGCTGCTGTTCATGATCGCCGGCGAAATCATGAACCAGGGCAGGATCGCGGAAAAGCTGATCGCCTTCGCCTCCAGCCTCGTCGGCCACATCCGCGGCGGGCTGGCCCATGTCAACATCCTGACCTCGCTGTTCTTTTCCGAGATCTCGGGAACCGCCACCTCGGACGCCGCGGCGATCGGGTCGGTGATGATCCCGCAGATGCGCAAGCGCGGCTACCCCGCCGCCTTTGCCGCCGCGGTGACCTCGACCTCGGCGACGATGGCGATCATCGTGCCGCCCTCGCTGAACCTGATCCTCTACGCCTATGTCGCGAACGCCTCGATCGCCGAGCTGTTCGCCGCCGGGATCCTGCCGGGCTTCATGGTCTGCGGGCTCTTGATGGCCACCGCCTACTGGATCTCGGTGCGGCGCGGCTACCCGACCGAGGGGGCCTTTTCCTGGGCGCGGGTGGCCAGCACCGGCAAGGACGCGGCGATCCCGCTGACCCTGCCGATCCTCGTCCTCGTGGGCATCCTCGGCGGCGTCTTCACCGCGACCGAGGCGGGCGCCATCGCCGCCTTCTGGTCCATCGTGCTGGCGGCGCTGATCTACCGCAGCGTGACGCTCGGCACGCTGGTGGACACGCTGCGGGTCGCGGGCAAGCGGTCGGCGATGCTGATGTTCATCGTCGCCACTTCGACGCTGCTCGGCTGGTACATGACCAGCCAGCGGATCCCGCAGGAGATCGCGCAGGCGATCCTCGGCATCTCGGACAATTACTGGGTCGTGCTCGCGGCGATCAACGTGTTCTTCCTGCTGGCCGGGACGATCATCCACGGCACCCCGGCGATCCTGATGCTGGTGCCGATCTTCCTGCCGCTGGCCGACCAGCTGGGCATCGACCGGGTGCATTTCGGTCTGATCCTGACGATCAACCTCGGGATCGGCCAGCAGACGCCGCCGGTCGCCTCGGTGGTCCTGATCACCTGCGCCATCGCGCGGATCTCGATCGCGTCCATCATCCCGTCGATGCTGTGGTTCATCGGCGCGATGCTGGTGGCGCTGGTGCTCGTGAACCTGTTCCCGGCGATCTCGCTCTGGCTGCCCTCGGTGATCCTGTGATGCGGCTGCTGATCGTCAATCCGAACACCTCGGCCGGGGTGACCGCGCGGATCGCCGCCGCCGCCGAGGCGGTGGCCGGGCCCGGCGACAGCTTCGTCACCCGGTCCGCCGCCTTCGGGCCGGACCTGATCGTGACCGATGCGGACGCGGCCGAGGCGGTGGACGGGGTGCTGGCCACGGTCCGCGCCGTGCGCGCCCCGCTGGACGGCATCGTGCTCGCCTCCTTCGGCGACACCGGGGCGGCGGAGGTGCGCGCCGCCTGTCCGGGCCTGCCGGTGATCGGCATCGCCGGCGCGGCCTTCGCGGCGGCGCGCGCGCTGGGCGGGCCGGTCGGGATCGTCACCTTCCGCGACAGCCTGGTGCCCGGCCTGCGCGCGATGGCCGGGCGTCACGGCCTCGGCCCGTCCCTGATGGGCGTGGCGGCGGTGCCGGGGCGCGATCCCGGAGACCCGGGCACGGTGCAGGACCGGCTTGGCGCCGAGATGACCGACCTCTGCCGCGACATGCAAGCCCGTGGCGCGGCCTGCATCGTGCTGGGCGGCGGCCCGCTCGCGGGGCTGGCCCGGCGGATCGGGCCGCTCCTGCGAATCCCGGTGATCGACGGCACCCAGGCCGCCATCGGGCTGATCCGGGCGATGGCCGACCGCGCCGCCGCCGCCGCGGCGGCGCAGCCCCAGGATGTGACCGGCTGAGCCCGGTCAGCCCTCCAGCAGGGTCCGGAACCGCGCGAACTCGTCGTCGTCGATCGCCACCACGTGGCCGGGGGCCGGGTAGGCGCCGGTCTCGACCTCGGACCGGAACTCGCGGAAGGCGGCGACCCGTTCGCGCTGCAACCGGCCGTATTCGGCGCGGAAGTCCCGGTAGCTGCGGGCGTGGCGGGGCCGGTGCCCGCGGGTGCAGCCCAGCACGTCCTCGGCGAAGAGGTATTGCGCGTCGGCATGCGGGCCCGCGCCCCATGCCGAACAGCAGCAGCGACGTGCGGCGGGCGATCTCGGCGGCGACCCGGTCGGGCACCACCTCGATCTCGGCGCCGAAGCAGCCGGCCTCTTCCAGCCGGCGAACGTGGCGGAAGACCTCCATCGCGCCCTCGGCGGTCTTGCCCACGGCCCGGAACCCGCCGGTCCATGTCGCCTTGGAGGGGATCAGCCCGACATGGCTGACCACCGGGATGCCGTCGTCGGCCAGCGCCCGGATCGTGCCGAGCGAGGCGGCGCAATAGACGCAGTCGCCGCCGATCCGCATCGCCCGGTGCGCGGCGCGCTGGTAGTCCTCCAGCGTGACGAGTTCGCCGTAGAGCAGGCCGACCTGCACGAAGCAGTCGCCCGCCGCCGCGCGCATCGCTGGGGTCCAGACCGGGTCGATGATCGACAGGATGTCGATCCCGGCCTCGGAGGCCGCGGCGGCCTCGTCCTCGGTCTCGACATATAGCATGGTGAGCCGCCGTCGCCCCCTGGCGGCGCGGAGGTCGGCCACCGTCGGCCGGGTGTGGCGCAGCCCGGCGGGCATCAGGCCGGCCCGCCCGCGGGTGCGCGGAGCATGACCGCCTCAGACATCGACATAGACCCGCCCGTCCGCGACCCGCACCGGATAGGTGGCCAGCGCATCGCAGACCGGCGCGCGCATCGCCGCGCCGGTGCGGTAGTCGAACCGGCCGTTGTGTTTCGGACATTCGATGACGTGGTCCATCACCAGCCCGTCGGCGAGGTGCACCTGTTCGTGGGTGCAGAGCCCGTCGGTGCAATAGTAGCCATCGTCCGGGCTGCGGTAGATGGCGAAGGTCCGGTCGCCGTGGTCGAAGCGCATCACGTCCTCGGCCTCGATGTCGTCCGTCGCGCAGGCGTCGATCCAGTTGGCCATTCTCGGGTCTCCTGTTGTCGGGGTTCGGGAAAGGGGCGGGTCACTCGGCGGGCTGGCCGAGGGCGGCCGCGTGGAAGTCCTCGCGGTAGGGCCGCGCGGTCGGCGGCAGGTCGCGGCGCAGGAACGTGTCCTCGTGGCGCAACTGGCGCAGCAGCACCGGGATCACCTCGCGGTAGGCGGCGAGGATCGAGGGGCTCGGCGCGGGCAGGTCGTGCCGGATCCGGGCGTGAAGCTCGGGCAGCCGGTGATAGGGCACCATCGGGAACATGTGGTGTTCCACGTGGTAGTTCATGTTCCAGTAGATGAACCGCGACACCGGGTTCATGTGGACGGTGCGGCTGTTCAACCGGTGGTCGATCACGTTCTCGGCCAGCCCGGCGTGCTGCAGGACCCCGGTCATCACGTGGTGCCAGGCGCCGTAGAGCCGGGGCAGGCCGATCACCATAAGGGGCAGGATCGACTGCATCGCGAGGGCGAGGCCGATGGTGGCGGCGTAGATGGCGACCCAGATACGGGCGACCCGGATCACCTTCGGCTGCTCGCTTTCCGGGATGAAGGTGGCCGCCTCGGGGTCGATCCGGCCGGCGGCGTTGCGCAGCATCGTCGCCCAGCCATGCAGCGCGTCGTGCAGGCCGAGGAAGTTCGAGGCGATCCGCCACAGCGCCGGCGGCCGCATCGCCACGATCTCGGGGTCGCGCCCGACGATGATCGTGTCGGTGTGGTGGCGGGCATGGCTCCAGCGCCATTCGACCGGGTTGCGGACCATGCAGAAGCTGGCGACCTGGTAGACCGCGTCGTTCATCCAGCCGGTCCGGAACGCGGTGCCATGGCCGCATTCGTGCCAGCGCGAATCCATCGCCGACCCGTAGAGCACGCCGTAAGCCAGCCAGAACGGCGCCGACCACCACGACGGCCAGAGCGCGATGCCGATGCCGGCGAAGCCGACCATGCAGACCGCGAGCAGGATCGTGTCCCGGATCGCCGGTCCGTCCTCGCGCTTCATCAGCGCCTTCATGTCCTTGCGGGGCAGGTCGGTGTGATACCACTCGGCGGCGGCGAGCCCGGTCTCCTCGGCCCTCCTGGCGTCGGGTCCGGTCAGGGAATAGTCGCGGCTGGTCATCGGCGTCGGTCCGTCCTCGTCGGGCAGTCGGTCGAGTTGATCCTAGCCGATCCGGCGCCGGGATCGGCGCGCCGGCCTTGCCGATCCCCTCAATTCGCATCAGGATCGGGGGCAGGCTTGATGTGAATGCATCAGAATTCGGCCACCGGAGGGACCATGCCCCGACGCCCCACGCTGCACGACCTCGCGCAGGCCGCGGGTGTCGGCGTCGCCACCGTGGACCGGGTGCTGAACGGGCGGCCCCATGTCCGCGCCGCGACGGTGGAGCGCGTGCTCGCCGCCGCCGAGCGGATCGGCTATCCGCCCCGCCGGCTGGTCGAGCGGCAACGAGACGCGGCGCGCCGCCGCCTGCGCTTCGGGTTCGTGCTGCACAAGGCGTCGCAGGAATTCTACCGCAGCGTGGCGGCCGAGCTCACCGCCGCCGTCGCCGCCCGCACCGACATCCGCGGCCAGACCGAGATCCGCTATTCCCCGTCCCAGGCGCCGGGGGATTTCGCGGCCGAACTGAGGGCGATGGCCGAAACCGCCGACGTGGTGGCCACGTCCGCGATCAATCACCCCGAGGTGACCGCCGCGATCCGCGACCTGCACGCCGCCGGCCGACCGGTGATCGCGCTGCTGAACGACGTCGCCTCGGGACTGCGGCAGGGCTATGTCGGGCTCGACAACATGCAGGTCGGCCGGCTCGCGGCGTGGATGATCACCACCCGGGTGCGGGATCCGGGCAAGCTCTGCGTCTTCGTGGGCGGCAACCGCTGGCACGGGCACATCCTGCGCGAGACCGGGTTCCGCAGTTTCCTGCGCGAGCGGGCGCCCGGATTCGGGATGCTGGACACCGTGGTCAACCTCGAAACCCGGCAGGTCAGCTACGAGGCGACGATCGACCTTCTCGCGCGGCACCCCGACCTGCGCGGGATCTACGTGGCCGGGGGCGGCATGGAGGGGGCGATCGCCGCCCTGCGCGAGGCGCGGCCTCCCGAACGCATCGCCCTCGTGGTCAACGAACTGACCGCCGAAAGCCGCCGGGCCCTGACCGACGGGTACGTGACGATGGTGATCGCGACGCCGCTCGCCGAACTCGGGCGCGCGCTCGTCGAGACGATGATCGCGGCGGTGGAGGCCGGCCCCGGCGCCCATTCGGCCCCGCGGATCCTGACGCCGCAGCTCTACCTGCCCGAATCGTTCTGACCGCGCAGGCCCGGCCCCGCCGCCGCCGCACCCGCCCGACGCACGCCCAGGTCGTCGAGGATGGCGTAGAGCGCCGGGATCACCACGAGCACGAGCAGCGTCGCCGCCAGCAGACCGAAGACCACCGCGATCACCAGCGGCTTGAGCGTCTGGGCCTGGGTCGAGGTTTCGAGCAGCAGCGGCGCCATGCCCATGATCGTCGTCGTCACCGAGACGAAGATCGGTCGGAACCGGGCCCGGACGGCGATCCCGGCGGCGGCGGCCGCGGCCCGCCCTGCCGCCCGTTCGACCCGGATCACCCCCAGCAGCAGGATCGCGTTGTTGACCACGATCCCGGCCAGCGAGGCCGCGCCCACCAGCGACGGCATCGATATGTTGTAGCCGGTCAGCGCGTGGCCCCAGATCACCCCGACGAGGGCCAGCGGGATCGACAGCATGACGATCACCGGCTCCAGGTAGCTGCGGAACTGGAAGCTGAGCACGACGTAGATCCCGACCAGCCCGATGAGGAACCCGCGCAGGATCGAGCCGGCGGTTTCGGCGGCGTTCGCGGCCTGCCCGGCGACCTCGAAGCCGAGCCCCGGCGTCCGGGCCGCGAGATCCGGAAGGAATCCCGACGCCATCCGCGCGGTGATGGCGTCGGCGTTGCCCTCGCGGCCGTCGACATTCGCGGACAGCGTCAGGGTCCGCAGTCCGTCCCGCCGGGCGATGCTGCCCCAGCCCCGCGCCTCCGCGATCGCGGCGACCGACGACAGCGGGACCGTGCCGCCGCGGGGCAGGGCGATCTCGAACCCGGCGAGATCGGTTCGGGTGGAGCGGTCGGGCTCGGCCAGCAATACCTCGAGATCCCGCGTCCGCCCGTCCTGCCGTATCGCCGACAGCCTTGTGCCGAGGAACCCGGCCCGCAGCTGCGCCGCGACGTCGGCGGCGGTCAGCCCCAGCGCCTCGGCCCCCGGCGACAGGGTCAGTCGCAGTTCGGGCGCGCCGGGGCGCAGGTCGAGGATGGCGTCGCGCACACCGCGATAG
>JBFKOW010000118.1:0-11514 GCA_041628615.1 Paracoccaceae bacterium
CGGCAGCACCTGCACCCGCGCCGGAACGCCCAGCGCCCCGGCCGCGATCGCCGCGATCTCGCGCAGGGTCCGGGTCGGCGGCGTCGGCACGTGCCACGCCTGCCCGTAGGCATCGTCGGGCGCCTCCAGCAGCGACACGATCGCACGGGCGACATCGGCGACGTGGACCACGTCGTGCGGCTGGTCGGCCGAGATCAGCACCTGCGCCGGCTTGCCCGCCGCGAGACGGCCCATCAGCGGTGTGCCGAGGATCGACTTGGCGACCCCGGGACCGAAGAAATCCGGCGCCCGGACCGCCGCGGTCCGCACCCGGCCGGCGTCCTGCGCGCGCTGCCAGAGCCGGGTGATCGCGCTGCGCACCGCGGGTTTCACGCCGTAATCCGCCGCCGGCATGTCCTCGGTCAGCGGCCGGTCCTGCGGGCCGTAGAGGTAGAGGTTGTCGGCGAACACGAGCCGCGCGCCCGCCCGGTCGCAGGCGTCGAGCGTCGCGGCCATCGCCCGGGGCCAGCCGTCGCGCCAGACCTTGCCCGCGTAGGGCAGGCCGATGGCGAGAACCGCGGTCTCGCAGCCGTCGATGGCATCGAACAGCGCCCCGGCATCCGTCGCGTCCGCCCTCGCGAACACCGCGCCGTCCGGCAGTTCCGGCGGCGCATGGCGCTGGATGACGCGGACCGGGTGGCCGTCGGCGACCAGTCGACCGGTGACCTGCTGCCCGATCGGGCCATGGCCGATGACCGGGACGAAGGGCCTGCGGGTCATGCCGCCCGCCGCCGCCATGTCCCTAGGATTTCGCCGCCTCGAGCGCCGCGATCCGCGCCTTCAGCGCCTCGTTCTCCTCGCGGGCCTTCTGGGCCATGGCGCGGACCGCCTCGAACTCCTCGCGGGTGACGAGGTCGCGGTCGGCGAGGAACCGGTCGAACAGCGACTTCATCGCCGTCTCGGCCTCGTCCCGCGCGCCCTGCGCGACGCCCATCGCGTTGGTCATCAGTTGCGACAGGTCGTCGAAGATCTTGTTTCGGGTCTGCATGGTCGGCCTCCGGTGACGGTTGCCCCCTATATGGTCCCCGCCCGGCCCCGTCTCAACCGTTGACAGTGCCGCAGCGCCCGCGCAGGACAGGACCCATGCAGGCCGCCATCCCGTTCCCCGATTTCCTTCGCCCCGAGGTCTTCACGATCAGCCTTTTCGGCATGGACTTCGCGCTGCGCTGGTATGCGCTGGCCTATATCGTGGGCATCCTGATCGGCTGGCGGATCTGCGTCGCGGCGGTGCGCCGGCCCGGGCTCTGGCCGAAGGGACGGGCGCCGCTGACCGCCGCGCAGGTCGAGGACCTCGTCACTTGGATCGTGATCGGGGTGATCGTCGGCGGCCGGCTGGGCTTCGTGCTGTTCTACAAGCCGCTCGACTACCTCGCCGACCCGCTCGCCATCCTGCGTATCTGGGAAGGCGGGATGTCGTTCCACGGCGGCTTTCTCGGCGTCGTTGCGGCGGTTCTGGGGGTGGCGCGGAAATACGGCGCGCCGCTGGGATCGGTGGCCGACATGCTGGCGCTGGCGACACCGCCGGCGCTGCTTCTCGGCCGGGTCGCGAACTTCATCAACGCCGAGCTCTGGGGCCGGCCCACCGACCTGCCCTGGGGGGTGATCTTTCCCGGCGCGGCGGCGCAGGACTGCCCCGGCATCGCCGCCGGGTTCTGCGCCCGGCATCCGTCGCAACTCTACGAGGCGGCGCTGGAGGGACTGGTGCTCGGCGGGCTCCTGCTCTGGCTCGCGTTCCGGCGCGGCGGGCTGGCCCGGCGCTGGCTCGTCACCGGGCTGTTCTTCGCCGGCTACGGCGCGGCGCGGATCTTCGTCGAGCTGTTCCGGCAGGCCGACGCGCAGTTCGTCAGCGCCGGCAACCCCGCCGGCCACGTGATCCGGCTGGGCGAGGCCGGGCTGAGCATGGGACAGGTCCTGTCGCTGCCGATGCTGCTGGTCGGGCTTGGGCTCGTCGCCTGGGCCTGGCGCGGGGACGGCGCGCGGCGGGCGGCATGACCGCGCTGGCCGACCGCCTGAAGGCGCAGATCGCCGCCGCCGGGCCGATCAGCGTCGCCGACTACATGGCCACCTGCCTGTGGCACCCGCAACACGGCTATTACGCCACCCGCGACCCGCTGGGCCGGACGGGCGATTTCGTCACCGCCCCCGAGGTGTCGCAGATGTTCGGCGAATTGCTGGGCCTCTGTCTCGCCGCCTGCTGGCACGCGCAGGGCGCGCCCGAGCGGATCGCGCTGGCCGAACTCGGCCCCGGCCGCGGCACCCTGATGGCCGATCTGCTGCGCGCCGCCGGGTCGGTGCCGGGCTTTGCCGCGGCGGCCGAAATCCACCTGGTCGAACGCTCGCCGGTGCTGCGCGCGGCGCAGGCCGAACGGGTGCCCGGCGCGGCCTGGCACGACAGCGTCGAGACCCTGCCGGACCTGCCGCTCTACCTCGTCGCGAACGAGTTCTTCGACGCCCTGCCGGTGCGCCAGTTCATCCGCGACGGCGCCGGCTGGCGCGAACGGCTGGTCGGGCTGCGGCAGGGGGCGCTGACCTTCGGCCTGTCCGACCTGTTGCCGCCCGAAGCGGTGCCCGGCCGCCGGGACGACACCGCCGCGGGCGACATGGTCGAGACCTGCCCCGCCGCGGCGCCGATCGCCGCCGAGATCGGCGGCCGCATCGCCCGGCACGGCGGCGCGGCGCTGATCGTGGACTACGGCGACCGGCGGCCCGTGGGCGACACCTTCCAGGCGGTGCAGGGCCACTGCAAGGTCGATCCGCTCGCCGCGCCGGGCGCCGCGGACCTGACCGCCCACGTGGACTTCGCCGCGCTGGCCGAAGCCGCCGCGCCCGCCGTCGCCGCCCCGCTGACCCCGCAGGGCGCGTTCCTCGAACGGCTGGGGATCACCGCGCGGGCGCGGGCGCTGGCCACCCGGCTGTCGGGCGCGGCGCTGGAACATCATGTCGCCGCCCACCGCCGCTTGACCCATCCCGACGAGATGGGTCACCTGTTCAAGGTGCTGGGCCTGACGCCGCCCGGCGCGCCGCATCCGCCGGGAACGGAGGCATGACGCTCGACATCATCACCTCGGACCTGCTGAGCCCGCTGCGCCACGGTTTCTTCGGCCGGGCCGGCGGCGCGTCGTCCGGGGTGTTCGCCGGGCTGAACTGCGGCACCGGGTCGTCCGACCAGCACGAGGCGGTGCGGATCAACCGGGCGCGGGTGGCCGAGGCGCTGGAGGTGCCCGGCGACCGGCTGACCGGGGTGCACCAGGTCCATTCGGCGCGGGCGCTCGCGGTGGACGGCACATCCGGTCCCAGGCCCGAGGCCGATGCGCTGGTCACCGCGACGCCGGGCGTGGCGCTGACCGTGCTGACCGCCGATTGCCAGCCGGTGCTGTTCGCCGACCACGAGGCCGGGGTGATCGGCGCCGCCCATGCCGGCTGGCGCGGGGCGCTGGACGGGATTCTCGAGGCCACCCTCGACGCGATGGAGGGACTGGGCGCCCGCCGCGACCGGACCGTCGCGGTGATCGGCCCGTCGATCAGCCAGCGCGCCTACGAGGTGGGCCCCGAGTTCCTCGGGCGGTTCGTGGACGCCGATCCCGGCTATGCCCGATTCTTCGCCGGCGGCGACGGTGACCGGGTGCAGTTCGACCTGCCCGGATTCGGCCTGCACCGGCTGCGCGCGGCGGGGGTGCGCGCGGCGCTCTGGACCCGGCACTGCACCTATTCCGATCCCGACCGGTTCTATTCCTACCGCCGCAGCGTCCACCGCAAGGAAGCCGATTACGGCCGGCTGATCTCGGCGATCCGGCTCTGACCGAACCGGTTGCCGCAAGGGCAATTCTGGCGGAGCCGTGCCCGCGCCGCCGCATTTTGGCCGCGACAATCCCCGCCCCGCGGTCCGGATTGTTTCCGGAGTGCTGCAAAACGGCCGAAAACACGGGCGGACGGCAGCGGGGCGGAATTGTGGCGGAGTTGCCTCAATTGCCCGACAGGTTTTCGAAGAATTTTCGCCGTCGGCCCAACTGACGCCGCTTTGGCGGGCCAGAGTGACCGTGACGGGCCGCAGCGGCCCCGCAACGGAACATGGAAAAGGTGGGCAGCAAGATGGCGATCAAGACACGCTGGATGGACGCGATCAAGCAGGAAGCGGCCACGCTCGGCGCGGCGATGCCGTGGGAACGCGGCAAGCGGCGGCAGGAGATGATCGCCCGTCGGCGCATGGTGCGTCCGGCGCGGCCGCTGACGCCGCTCTTCGCCTGATCGGACCGCGGGCCGGACGGCCCGCCGCCGCATGACACTCCCGACGGGGCGCCTTGGGCGCCCCGTGGCGTTTCCGGAACCGGCCGAACGAAACCGGCCGGAGGCAGCCCGAACGACTCATGGGCCGACTCGAATGTGGCAAACTCGTCCACGTCACGTGAACAATCGCTCCGACCGCCGGCGGATTGGTCCGCATCCTGCCCCGGACATCCCCGCGGATTTGACAGATCGCGGCCCGCACCGCCACCTTCGGCACAGACTCAGGTCAGCTCGGATGTTGTCGGTGGGGGCCGGCAGACGATGTGACGAACCGCAAGGTGACGCCATGTCAATGATCCCCCGCGAACAGGTCACCCGGCCTGTGACGACGCTCCCGGGCCTCCGTGTCCATCCCGCCTCCTCGGCAAGTCCCGACGGGCGACCTCAGCGCGCCAAGCCTCTCATGCGCAAATACGAGGTCGCCCATCTGGAACCCAACGGCGACATCGGCGAGATGCGCCGGATCGCCCCGGCCACCGCCGCCTTCGAGAACGCCTTCGGCGTGCTGGCCCGCGGCACCATCGTCGCCACCGAACTGGGGCCGGTCGCCGTCGAGGACCTGCTGCCCGGGGACCGGGTCAAGACGGTCGAGGACGGCTACCAGACCCTTCTGTGGCGCGGCGCGATCACCGTCGTGCCGGACGCCGCCGGCCAGCGCCGCGAAATGGGCCGCCTCTCGCGGTTCTCGGCCGACGCCCTCGGCATCGCCCGTCCGATGCCCGACCTGGTTCTCGGGCCGTGCGCCCGCCTCTACAACCGGAGCCGGGCGGCCCAGGCGATCGCCCGGGGGGACGGGGCCTTCGTGCCGGGGCGCGACTATCTCGACGGGATCAACGTGATCGAACTGACCCCGCCCAGCCCGGTGCAGGTGTTCCAGCTCGGCTTCCGCGACCAGCAACGGATCCTCGCCAACGGCGTCGAGATCGAAAGCCACCATCCCGGCACGCTGCACGAACTGGGCCTGCGGGGCGATGTCCTGCGGCTCTACCTGTCGCTGTTCCCGCATGTCAGCCACTTCGCCGACTTCGGACCGATGCGGCATCCGCGGCTGCGGCTCAGCGATCTCGAACTCTGGCAGAGCGCGGCAGGGGCCTGACCGGCGTCAGGCCTTGCGGGCCAGCCGGCTCTCGAGCACGTCGAAGGGCACGCCGGGCTCGTCCTTGGCGCCGCGGATCACCAGCGAGGTTTTGACGCTGGCCACGTTCTCGGCGGCGGTCAGCTGCTCGGTCAGGAAGCTCTGGAAGGTGCGCAGGTCGGGGGCGACGCATTTCAGGATGAAATCCACCTCCCCGTTCAGCATGTGACACTCGCGGACCAGCGGCCAGGCGCGGCAGCGGTCCTCGAACTTCACGAGGTCGGCCTCGGCCTGGCTGACAAGTCCGACCATCGCGAAGACCTGGACCTCGAAGCCCAGCTCGCGGGCGTCGACCTTGGCGTGGTAGCCCTGGATCAGGCCGGTCTCCTCGAGGGTGCGGACCCGGCGCAGGCAGGGCGGGGCCGAGATGCCGACGCGGCGCGCCAGCTCGACATTGGTCATCCGCCCGTCGGCCTGCAGCTCGGCCAGAATCATGCGGTCGATCTCGTCCAGGCGCTGTCCCGGCATCTTTGGTTCCCCGTGCTTCCCTGTCTGAACCCGTGGCGCGGGTTTTGCGAACACTACGCTGACGGCCCGCCGGGCGCAACAATGTTTCGCGGTTGCGCAAGATCGTTTCGCATCCCGCCCGGCCCGGGGGGTCGGCCCCGCGCGCCAATGCGCCCCTTTCGGCCCCGCGCCGCCTTGCCTATATCTTGGCGTCACCGAAACGCTGCACCGGGGGCACCGCCATGGCCGAGACGCGCCGCACCAAGGTTCTGATCGTGGGCTCCGGCCCGGCCGGATACACCGCCGGCGTCTATGCCGCGCGCGCCATGCTGGACCCGATCCTCGTGCAGGGCATCGAACCCGGCGGCCAGCTCACCACCACCACCGAGGTCGAGAACTGGCCCGGCGACACCGAGGTGCAGGGCCCCGACCTGATGGTCCGGATGGAGGCCCATGCCAGGGCGATGGGCTGCGAGGTGATCGGCGACATCATCAGTTCGATCGACTTCGACGCCCGGCCCTTCGTGGCGCAGTCCGACAGCGGCACGGTCTACGTCGCCGACGCGATCATCCTCGCCACCGGCGCGCGGGCGAAATGGCTGGGCCTGCCCTCGGAAGAGCGGTTCAAGGGCTTCGGCGTCTCGGCCTGCGCCACCTGCGACGGTTTCTTCTACCGCGGGCAGGAGATCGTGGTGATCGGCGGCGGCAACACCGCGGTCGAGGAGGCCCTGTTCCTGACCAACTTCGCCTCCAAGGTCACGCTGGTCCACCGCCGCGACGAGTTGCGCGCCGAGAAGATCCTGATCGACCGGCTGATGAAGAACCCCAAGATCGAACCGCTCTGGGATCACGTTCTCGACGAGGTCTACGGCGCCGACAATCCGCTGGGCGTCGAAGGCGTGAAGGTCCGCCACGTCAGGACCGGCGCGGTCACCGACATCCCCGCCAAGGGCGTGTTCATCGCCATCGGCCATGCGCCGGCGAACGAACTGGTCAGGGACGTGCTGGAAACCCACATGGGCGGCTACGTCGTGACCAAGCCGGATTCGACGGAAACCTCGATCCCCGGCATCTTCGCCGCCGGCGACCTGACCGACCACAAGTACCGGCAGGCGGTGACCAGCGCCGGCATGGGCTGCATGGCGGCGCTGGAGGCCGAGCGCTGGCTGGCGGAACAGGAAGACGCCGCGGAGACCGAGAGCGAACAGGCCACCGCCTGACACCGGCGGGTCGCGGCGGACGGGCGGAACGCACTCTCGCCTCCTGCCCGCTGGCGCGGTCATGGGACTGCGGGACCGGGTGCGGGCGCCGGGACTTGACGGGATGCTCCATGCCTCGCGGACCCGACCGGACCGCGCCCACCTGACCCTGTTCCGCTGGAACGCGGCGGGCGGCGGGACGGTGCACCGGGCCGGGCCGGACCTGCCGGACGCGGACGGACCGGGCCGCCCGCTGCGGCGGTGAGGCCACAACGCCGCGCTTCGCCGCCCGATGAAAGTTTGTTCTTGCATGAACAAACTTTTCCGGTAAGGCGTCGCGGCAACCCGAAAACCTGACGCCCGCCCGCCCCGCCATGCCCCCCTCCTACGACAAGACCGCGACCGAGCAGGAGGACCAGCTGTTCCGCCTGCTGCGCCAGCTCGACCGCGCGCCCGACGCCGCGCAGCGGGTCACGGCGGCGGCGATCGGGGTGTCGCTCGGGCGGCTCAATTCGCTGCTCCGGCAGGCCACCGACCGGGGGCTCGTCCGGATCACCGACCGCGACGGGCCCGACCGGCGGGCCCGCTTCGGCTATGCGGTCACCGCCCGCGGCGCGGCGGAAATGAACCGCCTCACCACCCGTTTCCTTGCCCGCAAGTTCGCCGAGTACGACGCGCTTCACGCGGAACTCACCGGCGCCGCCAGCGGGCTTTCGCCTTTCACATCCAGGACCCACGCCATGCAGAACAACCTCGCCCCGATCCCGGAACTCTACGTCTCCTACGACAGCGCCCAGAAGCTGAAGGTGGAAGCCGCGAACCTGACCAGCTGGGACCTGACCCCGCGCCAGATCTGCGACCTGGAACTGCTGATGAACGGCGGATTCAACCCGCTCAAGGGCTTCCTCGGGCAGGCCGACTACGACGGCGTGGTCGAGACGATGCGGCTGGCCGACGGCACGCTCTGGCCGATGCCGATCACGCTGGACGTGTCCGAGACCTTCGCCGACACCGTCGAGATCGGCCAGGACATCGCGCTGCGCGACCAGGAAGGCGTGATCCTCGGGACCATGACCGTCACCGACAAGTGGGTCCCCAACAAGGCGCGCGAGGCCGAGAAGGTGTTCGGCGCCGACGATCTCGCCCACCCGGCGGTCAACTACCTGCACCACACCGCGGGCAAGGTCTATCTCGGCGGGCCGGTGGTCGGGATCCAGCAGCCTGTGCACTACGATTTCCGCGCCCGCCGCGACACGCCGAACGAACTGCGCGCCTATTTCCGCAAGCTGGGCTGGCGCCGGGTGGTGGCGTTCCAGACCCGCAACCCGCTGCACCGGGCGCACCAGGAACTGACCTTCCGCGCCGCCAAGGAGGCGCAGGCCAACCTGCTGATCCACCCGGTCGTCGGCATGACCAAGCCCGGCGACGTCGACCATTTCACCCGCGTCCGCTGCTACGAGGCGGTGCTGGACAAGTACCCGGGCTCGACCACCCACATGAGCCTGCTCAACCTCGCCATGCGGATGGCCGGCCCGCGCGAGGCGGTCTGGCACGGGCTGATCCGCGCCAACCACGGCTGCACCCACTTCATCGTCGGCCGCGATCATGCCGGGCCCGGCAAGAACAGCCATGGCGAGGATTTCTACGGCCCCTACGACGCCCAGGACCTGTTCAAGCAGTACGAGTCCGAGATCGGGCTCGAAATGGTGCCGTTCAAGCAAATGGTCTATGTCCAGGAACGCGCCCAGTACGAACCCCGCGACGAGGTGGAAGAGGGCGCGACGATCCTCGACATCTCCGGCACCGAACTGCGCCGCCGCCTGGCCGAGGGGCTGGAGATCCCCGACTGGTTCTCCTTCCCCGAAGTCGTCGCCGAACTGCGCCGCACCCGGCCCCCGCGGTCGCGCCAGGGGTTCACCGTGTTCTTTACCGGCTTCTCGGGTTCCGGCAAGTCGACCATCGCCAACGCGCTGATGGTCAAGCTGATGGAGATGGGCGGCCGCCCGGTGACCCTGCTGGACGGCGACATCGTGCGCAAGAACCTCAGTTCCGAACTCGGCTTCTCGAAGGAGCACCGCGACCTCAACATCCGCCGAATCGGCTTCGTCGCCTCCGAGATCACCAAGAACGGCGGCATCGCGATCTGCGCGCCGATCGCGCCCTATGCGGCCACCCGCCGCGCGGTGCGCGAGGAGATCGAGCAGTTCGGCGCCTTCATCGAGGTCCATGTCGCGACCTCGATCGAGGAATGCGAACGGCGTGACCGCAAGGGCCTCTACAAGCTGGCGCGCGAGGGCAAGATCAAGGAATTCACCGGGATTTCGGACCCTTACGACGTGCCCGAGAACCCCGAAATGCGGATCGAGACCGAAAGCGTCGAGGTCGACAACTGCGCCCAGCAGGTGCTTCTGAAGCTCGAGAGCATGGGCCTGATCGCCGCCGACTGAGCCTGACCGGAAGAAGCAGGGGGGCGGCGGACGGCCGGCCGCCCCCGTTTCGCCGGCAATCGTGCTAGGCTGGCCCGAGGGACCAGCAAGGAGGGCGGTTCGCATGTGCGAGAATTACCGGAGACTGCTGAGGGAAGGCGTGACGCTGTTGCGCCGCCTCAACCCCACGCCGAACCCGGCGGCGGGTCTGTACTGCCCCGAAGCGGCGGACGCGGTGGACGATTTCCTGCGTGACGGCGAGATCCACCCGGTTCAGGTGAGCGGCCTGACGACCTTCGAGATGCGGGTCGGCGGCATCGCGCCGGCCAGTCTCGGCCAGATTGTCGCCGCGATCGGGCGCTGCGCCCACCGGGTCATCTGCGGGCACCGGCCGGACAACTCCACCCACTGGTTCGTGATCTTCAACGTGGACGGCCAGCATCATGTCGCCGACGCCATGCTGATGCTGGATCCGGCGATCACGCGGCCCGCCGGCTACGTCCAGTCGCAGAATTTCAGCCGCCTTCGCATGGTCAGCGGCGACTACCAGGTCACGCTGGACGATCCGATGAATCTCGACAACGACATCTTCGGCGACGGCCCGGGCGTCCAGCTCTGAGCGACGGTCCGGACGTCGCCCTGACCTCGGTGCCGCCCCGCTTCGGCGGGCTCGGTCCGACGCTCGACAGCCTGACGCGGCAGGCCGGGGCGGCCCGCGTGGTCCTGACCCTGCCTTGCAGCTTCGACCGTTTCCCCGGCCCGGTCACGCCGCCGCGGCTGCCCGGCGGGGTGACGCTCCTGCGGCCGGACGCCGATCCCGGCCCGGCGGCCAAGTGGCTCGGGCCGCTCGGGGCCGGGCTGGGGCGCGGCGGGCTGCTGATCTGCGACGACGACTGGATCTACGGCCCCGGCTGGGCCGCCGGGTTCGCCGCCGCCGCGCGGGCCGCGCCCGGCCACGCCATCGCCGCCAGCAGCTTCGACGCGGCGCGGATCGGCGCGCGGGAGGGGACGGTGGTGCAGGGCTTCGCCGGGGTCCTGTTCGGCCGCGCGATGCTGCCCGACCCGCTGCCGCCGATGCCGCCCGAGGCGCGCCTGGTGGACGATGTCTGGCTGTCCGGCCTGCTGGCCGCCGCCGGCACCCCGGTGCGAACGGTGCCCGCGCTCCGGGCGCTGTGCCGGCCCTCGGGCAACGAGGCCGCGCCGCTGCAGACCGCCACCGACCGGGCCGGGCTGAACCGGGCCTGCGTCGGCGCGGTGCGGCGGGGGCTGGGGGCCTGGTGACCGACCGCCCGCGCGGTCAGATGATCTCGTCCTCGTCGAACAGCGGGTCCCGGGCCAGCGCGCCGGTCAGGTCGCCCAGCGCCGCCTCGGCCGCTTCCGCCGAGACGATCCGGGCGAGGTGGAACACTGCGTCGCCCTCGTTCACCACCGGCATCACCGCGCGGCCGATCACCATGCCGTCGAACGGCGCGGTGACGGTGTCCTCGCGTTCGCCGAAGGGATCGCTGACCGCGGCCATGACCTCGCCCGCCGCGACCACGTCGCCGTCGCCCCGGAAAGTGCGCAGCAGGCCGCCCCGCGGCGCGCGGAGCCATTGCGTCGTCTCGGCCATCAGCGGCGTGGCGCGGCGGCGCGGCACCCCGCGGGCGGCGATCATCTCCTTGCGGTGCAGGACCCGGAGGATGCCCGCCACGCCCTGCCGCACCGCCAGTTCGTCGAATCGCAGGCCCTCGCCGGCCTCGTAGAGCAGCATCTCGACGCCGCGGTCGCGCGCCGCCGCCCGCAGCGACCCGGGCCGCTCGGGCGAGGTCAGCACCACCGGCGCGCCGAAGGCCCGCGCCAGCCGGACGAGTTCGGACGACCCCGGGCTGACCCGGATCTGCGGCAGGTTGGTGCGGTGGATCGCCGCCGAGTGCAGGTCGATCCCGAAGCCGCAGCGCGCCACCACCTCGGTCAGGAACAGATGCGCAAGGCGCGACGCCAG
>JBFKOW010000119.1:0-11414 GCA_041628615.1 Paracoccaceae bacterium
GGCATTGGCCGCCCTGTCGCGCATCAGCGCAATGAACTCGTCGAACAGGTACTGGCAGTCCTGGGGCCCGGGGCTCGCTTCGGGATGACCCTGGAAGCTGAACGCCGGCCGGTCGGTGCGGCGGATGCCCTGGAGCGTGCCGTCGAACAGAGAAGTGTGGGTGACCGTGAGGCAGTTCGGCAACTGCTCGGCGTCCACCGCGAACCCGTGATTCTGACTGGTGACCAGCACCCGCTGGTCGCGAAGGTCCTTCACCGGATGGTTGGCGCCGTGATGGCCGTGGTTCATCTTGACGGTCTTCGCGCCGAGCGCCAGGGCCAGCATCTGGTGGCCGAGGCAGATGCCGAAGACCGGGATGTCGGCCTTGTCCAGCACGTCGCGGATCATCGGCACGGCGTATTCGCCGGTCGCCGCCGGATCGCCGGGGCCGTTCGAGAGAAACAGCCCCTCCGGTTCGAGGGCCAAGATCTCCTCGGCGCTCGCCGTGGCGGGAAGCACCGTGACGTCGCAGCCGGCGCTCGCCAGGCAGCGCAGGATGTTTCGCTTTGCGCCGTAGTCGACGGCCACCACGCGGCGGCCCGGCGCTTCGCTGCGGCGGTAGCCCTCGGGCCAGGCCCAGCGCATCTGGTCCCAGCGGTAGGACTGCGCACAGGTCACCTGCTTGGCCAGGTCGAGCCCGACGAGGCCGGGAAAGGCGCGCGCGGCGTCGATCAGCGCCTCGATGTCGAACTCGCCCCCCGGGTCGTGCGCCAGCGCCACGTGCGGCGCGCCCTGTTGGCGGATCGCCCGGGTCAGCCGACGGGTGTCGACGCCGCCGATGCCGATCCGGCCCCGGCCCGCAAGCCAGTCCGACAGCCGGCCGGCGGCGCGCCAGTTCGACGGCTCGGTCGGATCCCACTTGACCACCATGCCCGCCGCATGGGGCTCGGCCGCCTCGTCGTCCTCGGGATTGATCCCGACGTTGCCGACATGCGGGAAGGTGAAAGTGACGATCTGCCCGGCATAGGACGGATCGGTCATGATCTCCTGGTAGCCGGTCATCGCGGTGTTGAAGCACAGTTCGGCCACCGCCTGCCCGCTGGCGCCGAATCCCTTGCCGTAGAACAGCGTCCCGTCCGCGAGGGCGAGGCAGGCGGTCGGGCGGGGCTGGTCGGGCATGATGTCGTGTCCTGCTGGAATCCGGGCGCGGGCGGCAAACGGCTGTTCTCTAGGGGCTGGGGCCGGGGCGGTCAAGCGCCGGTGCGGCCCCGGTGCGCCCCCGGCAACCCCCCGGCACGCCGCGCGTGGCGACCGACGGTCCCGGTTGTCAGCCCCGGCCCGGTTGCGCTAGAGAAGCCGCCTGTGGCGCGGGACCGCCACGCGGGAGAGGACGCAGAAGCGCGATGGACATTCGCACCCGGATCAGCGCCGCGTTGAAGGACGCGATGAAATCGAAGGATGCCGCCCGGTTGTCGACCCTGCGGCTCATCAATGCCGCGATCAAGGACCGCGACATCGAGGCCCGAGGCGAGAGCGGCGAGGCCGGCGTCAGCGACGAGATCGTCATCGGCATCCTCGCCAAGATGGTCAAGCAGCGGCAGGAAAGCGCCCGCGCCTACGAGGAGGGCGGCCGGCTCGACCTCGCCGAGCGGGAGCAGGCCGAGGTCGGCGTGATCTCGGAATTCCTGCCGCGGCAGC
The DNA here is from genome assembly GCA_041628615.1 of Paracoccaceae bacterium. Lineage (GTDB taxonomy): Bacteria > Pseudomonadota > Alphaproteobacteria > Rhodobacterales > Rhodobacteraceae > JAMWZF01. The sequence continues at coordinate 1,678 of JBFKOW010000119.1, forward strand.
TCTCGGATGACGAGACCGCGGCCGCCATCGATGGCGCCATCACCGAGACCGGCGCCGCCTCGATCCGCGACATGGGCAAGGTGATGGGCGTGCTGAAGACCAGATACCAGGGCCAGATGGACTTTGCCCAGGTCGGTCCGATGGTGAAGGACCGGCTGGGCTAGGGCTTGCGGTCGGCTCGCCGGATGCCTGGTCAGGGACCGCGCGGTCACGGTCGGCGGCAGGACGGCGGCGCCAGGGCGGAACCCTAGGTCCGCCGGTTTCCGCGCCTTCCAGGGGAAGCCGGGGCTCCGGACGATCCGGGGCCGTGGCACGCGCGTGGACTTGCCGGGTCCGTCAGCTTGCCGGCTCTTGCGCCGCGCGCAGCCGTTCGGTCAGGTCGCCGTGCAGCGCGCGCCGCTCGTCCTCCGTGAGGAAAGCGCCCAGTTCGACCTCGCGGCCGTTGCCCCTGAGCGTCAGGTAGTTCTCCACCGGGCCGCCGGTCGCGTGCAGGGTGAGCGAGACCCAGAACGGGTTCGCCTCCCAGCTCTGCCGCGGACCGCGCGGGTTGTGCCGGTCGAGCGTCACCCGGTCCGGCCAGAGCCGCAGTTCCTCGACGATCTCGGCGTCCCGGTAGCTGCGGTTCAGCGCGATCCAGACCCCGCCGACGGCGATGACGAAGAACGGCAGCAGCCCCCAGAGGATCGGCGAGCCCACCACCACGACCAGCGGCAGCGCGATCAGCGCGGCGGTGGCGCCGAGAAACCACGCCATGCCGCGCCGGCGCAGGGACCGGTAGGGCCAGAGATGCACCTCGGCGCGGGGCGCGTCGGGGCCTTCGGGGGTGATCCATTCGTAGGGCATCGGGCGAGGTTCCGACGGGCTGTGCGGGCGGCGGCTGTGGCTGTGCGGCGGCCGCAAATGCAAGCGGCCCCGGGGCGTGTCGCGCCGGGGCCGCCTTGGTGGTGTCTGCGGGTCCCCGCCCTAGTGGGCCGGCGACTTGTCCCACTCCTCGCGCTTCGGCAGCGTCTCGAAGGTGTGCTCCGGCGGCGGCGAGGGCAGGGTCCATTCCAGCGTGTCGGCCCACTCGTTCCACGGATTCGGCTCGGTTGCGTTCTTCGGCGCCAGCAGGGTCCGGAACAGGATCACGATGAAGAACAGGAACGACGCGAAGGCGATGAAGGCGCCGATCGACGAGATCAGGTTCCAGTAGGCGAAGGCCTCCGGGTAGTCGATGTAGCGCCGGGGCATCCCCTGCCGCCCGAGGAAGTGCTGCGGGAAGAAGGTCACGTTGGCGCCGATGAACATGGTCCAGAAGTGCACCTTGCCGGCCCATTCCGGGATCATCCGGCCCGACATCTTGGGCAGGTAGAAGTAGATCCCGGCGAAGATGCCGAACACCGCGCCGAGGCTCATCACGTAGTGGAAGTGGGCCACGACGTAGTAGGTGTCATGGTAGGCCCGGTCCACCGCGGCCTGGCTCAGCACGATGCCGGTCACGCCGCCCACGGTGAACAGGAACAGGAAGCCGAAGGCCCAGAGCATCGGCGTCTTGAACTCGACCGACCCGCCCCACATCGTCGCGATCCACGAGAAGATCTTCACCCCGGTCGGAACCGCGATGACCATCGTGGCCAGCATGAAGTAGGACTGCTGGGTCAGCGACATGCCGACGGTGTACATGTGGTGCGCCCAGACGACGAAGCCCAGCACCCCGATCGCCACCATGGCGTAGACCATCGGCAGGTAGCCGAAGACCGGCTTCTTCGAGAAGGTCGCCACGACGTGGCTGATGATCCCGAAGGCGGGGATGACGATGATGTAGACCTCGGGGTGCCCGAAGAACCACAGGATGTGCTGGTAGAGCACCGGGTCGCCGCCGCCCGCCGGGTCGAAGAAGGTGGTCCCGAAGTTGCGGTCCATCAGCAGCATGGTGATCGCGCCGGCCAGCACCGGCAGGGCCAGAAGGATCAGCCAGGCGGTGACGAAGATCGACCACGAGAACAGCGGCACCTTGTGCAGGGTCATGCCCGGCGCCCGCATGTTCAGGAAGGTGGTGATCATGTTGATCGCGCCGAGGATCGACGAGGCGCCGGAAACGTGGACCGCGAAGATCGCGAGGTCCATCGAGATCCCGGCCTCGCGGGTCGACAGCGGCGGGTAGAGCACCCAGCCGACGCCCGAGCCGAGCTGGCCGTTGCCGCCCGGCGACAGCATCGAGGCGACGCCCAGCGAGGTGCCGGTGACGTAGAGCCAGAAGCTGAGGTTGTTCATCCGCGGGAAGGCCATGTCCGGCGCGCCGATCTGCAGCGGCATGAAGTAGTTGCCGAAGCCCCCGAACAGCGCCGGGATCACCACGAAGAACATCATCAGGACGCCGTGATAGGTGATCAGGACGTTCCAGAGATGGCCGTTCGGCGTGCAGTCCTCCGACGCGGCGGCAAAGAACCGGGCCCCTTCGGCGCACATGTACTGCACGCCCGGGTGCATCAGTTCCATCCGCATGTAGATCGTGAAGGCCACCGCGATGAAGCCGACGAAGCCCGAAACGAACAGGTAGAGGATGCCGATGTCCTTGTGGTTGGTGGACATGAACCAGCGGGTGAAGAATCCGCGCGTGTCTTCGTGCTCGTGGCCGTGAACGGCTGCGTCTGCCATTGGGGCGCTCCCGGTTTGCGATCATGTTGGGGCGCGGGACTCCCCGCGCCAGACCTTTTGAGAGGTTCTAGTGCCGGCGCATGGAGGGAGCAACCGCCGCTTGCGGAGAATCGCATGGGCAAAATGGCGCAGCGGGTCGGTCCGGCCCGATTTCTTCCTGCCCGCCGCCGCGCGGCCCGTCCTTGCGCTGAATCAACCCCGGACGCCGCCGGACGGGCGGCGCAATCCAACGATTATGTTGACGAACCGCCCCGCGCGGCGCAGTCTTGACGGGTGGTATTGCGGGGGAGGGGAAAATGACCAGATGGACCGCCGCGGCGGCTGCCGCGATCGCGTGCCTCGGACTGGCCGCGCCGGCCGGTGCGGCGACCGTGGTGCTCTATGACCAGGATTTCGAGACGCCGAACGATCCGCCCGATTTCGACAATGGCGCGGGCAGCGGCTACAGGGACCTGTCGCAGCAGCAGGTAAACGACCTTTACGGCAGCCAGCCGGCGGGATTCACCTTCGCCCAGGACTGGACTGTCGAGACGATGCTGCTGACCGGGACGCAGGCCTTCGGGACCGGCTATTCCGACCCGTCCGGCATCGGCGGCGACTATGCCGTCGGGATGCTGTCGAACGTTCAGAACGACCTGCTCGGGCTGTCCTTCGACGCCGGGGCGTTCCCGTTCTTCAACTTCCGGCTCGACGTCTCGAGCATGGGGCTGGATGGCCCGGGCGGACCCTTCACCAACGCTTCGCTGGTGCCGAAATTCCGCTTCACGCTTTACGACAACCCGACCGGCGCGACCGGTCTGTTCGGGAACGGCACGGTGCTGGACACCGCCGACCTGACCGGCACCGCCTCGGCAATCGACACGACGGACTGGACCTCGGGCCAGTTCGCCTTCGACCTGTCGAACGCGACCAACGGCAAGGTGACGCTGCAGATCGACCTGCTGGAAGGCGGCTACGCGATCTTCGACAATTTCAGGATCACCGCCTCGGACGAACAGGGCGGCGGGCTCGATCCGGTGCCGCTACCGGCCGGATTGCCGCTGCTGCTCGCCGGGCTGGGCGCAATCGCGCTGCTGCGCCGCCGCGGCTGACGGGTCGCTGCCCATCACCGCGCCGAAGCTCCGGCGGAGGGCGACGTCGACATCGGCCATGCTGACCGGCAGGCCGAGGTCGACAAGGCTGGTGACCCCGTGGCCGGTGATGCCGCAGGGCACGATGCCGCCGAAATGGCCGAGGTCCGGGTCCACGTTGATGCTGATGCCGTGGTAGCTCACCCAGCGGCGCAGGCGGATGCCGATGGCGGCGATCTTGTCCTCGCGCGGGCTGCCGTCGGGCAGGGGAGGCTTGTCGGGCCGGGCGATCCAGACCCCGACGCGGCCGGGCCGGATCTCGCCGGTCAGGCCGAATTCGGCCAGGGTCGCGATCACCCAGCGTTCGAGATCGCGCACGAAGCAGCGCACGTCGCGGCCCCGCGCCGCCACGTCGAGCATGACATAGACCACCCGCTGGCCGGGGCCGTGATAGGTGTACTGCCCGCCGCGCCGGGTCTCGAACACCGGGAACCGGTCCGGGTCGGTCAGGTCGGCGGGCCTGGCCGAGGTCCCGGCGGTGTAGAGCGGCGGATGCTCGACCAGCCAGACGCATTCCGCCGCGGTGCCGTCGCGGATCGCCGCCGCGCGGGTCTCCATCCAGGCCTCCGCCGCGCGATAGTCGGTCGGGCCGTCCGTCGTGATCCATTCCACCATGCGCGCGATATGCGCCCTCGCCGCCGGATTGTCACGCCCGCGCGCGAATTTGACCTTGAGGTGGCCGGGGCGCTTCGCTATGAGGCCGCTCACCAAGTCATGATGCGGTCGTGGCGGAATTGGTAGACGCGCAGCGTTGAGGTCGCTGTGGGGTAACTCCCGTGGAAGTTCGAGTCTTCTCGACCGCACCATCTTTCCCTTCCTGACGTCTCGACGGGCTGTGCCGGCAGGGCCGGACCGGGCCCGATGGGACGGGCGGCCGGCACTTCTGCCAGCGGCGTTGTCTGTGCCCCTGCCGCATCCCGGCCGGGCCGCCTCACCGTCCTTGCCGTCACTCGATCCGGCGTCCCGCCACGCCCTGCACAGAAAACCTAGTTGCGTCGAGGGGTCGGCTTTGGTTTGCTAACCGTCGGAGAAGCGGCCGGGGGACAGGCCGCACCGCACAGGGGAGTGTCACTTGCCGGACACAGCGCGCAACGATGCGTTCGTCGAATTCGAACGCGTGCAGAAGAGCTATGATGGCGAAACCCTCGTCGTGAAGGACCTCAACCTGACGATGCCAAAGGGCGAGTTCCTCACCATGCTGGGGCCGTCCGGGTCGGGCAAGACCACCTGCCTGATGATGCTCGCCGGGTTCGAGACCGCGACCCACGGCGACATCCGGCTCGGCGGCAAGCCGATCAACAACATCCCGCCGCACAAGCGCGGCATCGGCATGGTGTTCCAGAACTACGCCCTGTTCCCGCACATGACGGTGGCCGAGAACCTCGCGTTTCCGCTGGAGGTCCGCAAGATCGGCAAGTCCGAGCGCGAGGCCAAGATCAAGCGGGCGCTGGACATGGTGCAGATGGGCGCCTTCGGCGGCCGCCGTCCGGCGCAGCTGTCGGGCGGCCAGCAGCAGCGCATCGCGCTGGCCCGCGCGCTGGTGTTCGAGCCGGAGCTTGTGCTGATGGACGAACCGCTCGGCGCGCTGGACAAGCAGTTGCGCGAAAGCCTGCAGTTCGAGATCACCAACCTCGCCCACCAGCTGGGCATCACCGTGGTCTACGTGACCCACGACCAGACCGAGGCCCTGACGATGTCGGACCGGGTGGCGGTGTTCGACGACGGGGTGATCCAGCAGCTCGCCCCGCCCGACGAGCTTTACGAAGCCCCCGAGAACAGCTTCGTCGCCCAGTTCATCGGCGAGAACAACACCCTCGAGGGCGTCGTGCAGGAGATCCGCGGCGATCAGTGCACGGTGCGGCTCGACGATGGCGAGATCATCGACGCCAAGCCGGTCAACGTCCACAAGGTGGGCGATCGGACCAAGGTGTCGATCCGTCCCGAGCGGGTGGAATTCAACAAGAGCCGGCTGAAGGAGGGCGCCCACACCCTCAAGGCCGAGGTCCTGGAATTCATCTACATGGGAGACATCTTCCGCACGCGCCTGCGGGTCGCGGGGAACGACGACTTCGTCATCAAGACCCGCAACGCGCCCGACCAGGTGCGGCTGGAGCCGGGCCAGCACATCGAGATCGGCTGGCTGCCGGAGGACTGCCGGGCGCTGGACGCCTGAACTGCAGGACACGGCCTCGCCGGAACCCGGCGCGGGGCCGAACCGAAACGAACCACCGGGTATGACAATTGGGAGAGACCTGATGAGAAAGACCAAGACGCTTCTGGCCACCACGGCGCTGACGCTCGCCGCCGGTTGGGTCGCCGCCGGCGGCCACATGGCGAGCGACATGACCCTGGTGAGCTGGGGCGGCGCCTACCAGAACAGCCAGCAGAAGGCCTATGTCGAGCCTTACCTGGCCAACAATCCCGGCGTCAGCGCGACCTGGGACGAAAGCTCGCCCGAGGCCGTCGCCAAGCTGCGCGCCATGAACGAGGCCGGCAACATCACCTGGGACCTCGTGGACGTGGAAGCCGCCGACGCGATCCGGCTCTGCGACGAGGGCCTGGCGATGGAGATCGACCACGACGAGCTTCTGGCTCCGGGTGACGACGGCTCCTCGGCCTCGGACGACTTCGGCGACATGCTGGTGAGCGACTGCTTCATCCCACAGATCGTGTTCTCCACCACCTTCGGCTACCGCACCGACATGGTGCCGGAAGGCGTCGAGCCGCCGACCAGCGCCTGCGACGTGTTCGACCTCGAGACCTATCCGGGCAAGCGCGCGCTGAACAAGCAGCCGATCGCCAACATGGAATGGGCGCTGCTCTGCGACGGCGTGCCCTACGAGGAAGTCTACGACCTGCTCGAGACCGACGAGGGCCGGGCCCGCGCCTTCGCCAAGCTCGACACCATCAAGGACCAGACCATCTGGTGGTCGGCCTCCGCCGAGCCGCCGCAGCTTCTGGCCGACGGCGAGATCTTCATGGGCTCCGCCTACAACGGCCGCCTGTTCTCGGCGATCGAGGAGCAGGGTCAGCCGATCGGCATGGCCTGGGACTGGCAGATGCTCGATCTCGACGGCTGGGTGATCCCGGAGGGCCTGCCCGAGGACCGTCTGGCCCGGGTGCTGGACTTCGTGCGCTTCGCGACCGACACCCAGCGGCTGGCCGACCAGGCCAAGTACATCTCCTACGGTCCGGCCCGCGCGTCCTCCGCGCCGCTGGTCTCGACCCATGCCGACCTCGGCATCGAGATGAAGCCGCACATGCCGACGGAGCCCTCGAACGCCGAGAACACCTTCGTCAACAACTACCTGTGGTGGGCCGACTACCGCGACGACCTGGACGCCGCGTTCCAGGCCTGGCTCGCCCAGTAACGGCGGGCTGACCCGCCACACATCACGACACGGCTGCGGGGCGGTTCACGCCGCCCCGCCCCAGAACCGGGGGATCGGATGGCAAAAGGCTACTGGATGGTTCACGTCGCCGTGGACAACCCGGACGGATACCGGGAATACGCCGAGAGGGCGAAACCGGCGATCGAGAAGCTGGGCGGCCGCTACACGGTCCGCGCCGGCCGGGCCGAGGTGCCCGAAGGCGACATCCACAGCCGCCACGTCCTGATCGAGTTCCCCAGCTACGAGGCGGCCCTGTCCGCCTACAACAGCGCCGAATACCAGGAGATCGCGCGGATCCGCCACGCCAACGCGGACAGCGTTCTCGTCGTCGTGGAGGGCGTCGAATGACCGATACCGCAACCCGGTCCGGACCGATGCTCGCCGCCGACGGACGGCCGCTCAAGAAAAGCCTGCATCGCGCGCTCCGCCGCCAGAAGCTGCGGGCGCTGATGCTCATCGCGCCGCTGCTGCTGTTCATCCTGATCACCTTCATCTTCCCGATCGGCGACATGCTGTTCCGGTCGGTGCAGAACGACATCGTCAGCCAGACCCTGCCGCGCACCGTGGTCGCCCTCGACGACTGGGACTACGAGAGCAACGAGGCCCCTGACGATCCGGTCTACGAGGCGCTGGCCCGCGACTTCTCGATCGCCGCCGCGCAGAAGATCCATTCCCGGCTCGGCTCCCGTCTGAACTACGAGAATACCGGCATGGCCTCGCTGTTCCGCAAGTCGGGCCGCGGGGTCGAGGACATCGGCGAGACCGTCCACGACGCCCTAGAGGACCTCGCCGGGGACAGCACCGAGCCCGAGAACATGGCCGCCTTCATGGGCTCCGACGAGTGGATCGCGGAGCTTGAAGCCTGGACCGCCGCCGACGACGGCAGCCGGGCGCCACCCTACCTGCCGGACCCGGCGGTGGTTGCGGCGCTGCCGCAGACCGCGGAGCTTTACGCCAGCTACGCCGGCGTGGTGCGCCGAGACGACGACAGCCCGCTGAAGGAGGATGTCTTCCCGATCGTCTTCCATGTTATGGCGCAGGACCTCGCGGCCGCCGACACGGCGACGCTGGCGGCGCTCGACGGGCCGGGCGGGCTCGATCTCGTCGCCGCGAAGGAGATGCTGGCAACCCTCGAACGGCCGACCGCGAAGGCGGCCTTCCTCGACATCGACGACGACTGGGCCGATGTCGGGGTCTGGGGCACGATCAAGGCCTTCTCCTCGCCCTATACCGCCGGCTACTTCCTCGCCGCCGCGGACCTGTCGCTGACCCCGACCGGCGTCGAGGCCGCCCCCGAGGACGAGCGGATCTACCGCACTCTGTTCCTGCGCACGCTGATGATGTCGCTGACCATCACCTTCAGCTGCATCCTCCTTGGCTATCCGGTCGCCTGGCTGCTGGCGAACCTGCCGCTGCGCACCGCCAACGTGCTGATGATCCTCGTCCTGCTGCCGTTCTGGACCTCGCTGCTGGTGCGGACAAGCTCGTGGAAGGTCCTGCTGCAGCAGCAGGGGGTGATCAACGACACGCTGGTCTGGATCGGGCTCGTGGCCGACGGCAACCGGCTGGCGCTGATCAACAACGCCACCGGCACGATCATCGCGATGACGCATATCCTGCTGCCGTTCATGATCCTGCCGCTCTACTCGGTGATGAAGACGATCAACCCGTCCTACCTGCGGGCGGCGAAATCCCTCGGGGCGACCGACTGGACCGCGTTCTGGCGGGTCTACTTCCCGAACTCGGTGCCGGGCATCGGGGCGGGGTCGATCCTCGTGTTCATCCTCGCCATCGGCTACTACATCACCCCCGAGATCGTCGGCGGGACCAAGGGCGTGTTCATCTCGAACCGGATCGCCTACCACATCTCGTCCTCGCTGAACTGGGGGCTGGCGGCGGCGCTGGGCTCTATCCTGCTGGCGCTCGTGCTGGTGCTCTACTGGATCTACGACCGGATGGTGGGCATCGACAACGTGAAGCTCGGGGGCTGACCGGTGGACGGGCCCCGCATCACCCCCCAGCCGGACGGCTCGCTCAGGGTCGAGGGCGGCGCGGCGCTTACCGACGACGCCGGCTTCCCGATCGAGACCGGCGAGCGGGCGTTCCTGTGCCGCTGCGGGCACTCGGCCAACAAGCCGTTCTGCGACGGCTCGCACAAGCGGGCGGGGTTCTCGTCCGAGACCGGCGCCGAGCAGCCGCGCAACCGGGTGATCGCCTATGAGGCAAAGCTGGACGGGCGCGCGGTCACGGTGACCTACAACCCGATGCTGTGTTCGCACGCGGCGGAATGCCAGCGCCTGCACCGGGCGGTGTTCGACCCCGGCCAGAAGCCCTGGATCCAGCCCGGCAAGGGCACGCTGCCGGGCCTGCGCGCGGTGGTCTATGCCTGCCCGTCGGGCGCGCTGCGGCTGGCCGAGGCGGGGGGGCAGGAGCCCGAACAGCTTGGCCCCGACCCGGCGACTGCCGAGATCCGGGTCCGCCGCAACGGTCCCTACGAGGTCCGCAACGTGGCGCTCGACGCCGCCTTCATCGGCGCCGGCGCCTCGGAGCGCAAGTACGTCCTGTGCCGCTGCGGGCA
>JBFKOW010000120.1:0-11367 GCA_041628615.1 Paracoccaceae bacterium
CATCCTCGGTGAAGATGCCGCTGAGGTCGGTCCCCTTCTCGGCCGCGAGGCCGCGGATGAAGGCCGGCGGCGCGCCGCCTTCCAGGTGCAGGTGCAGTTCGATCTTGGGCAGGTCGCGGAAAGTCACAGGAAACTCCGTCCAGGCCCCTGCGCCGGCACCCCGAGATGGGCGGCAACGCTGGCGGCGATGTCGGTGAAGGCGAGTTGGCCAAGCGGCCGCGCCCCGATCCCGGCACAGAGCACCGGCACCCGTTCGCGGGTGTGGTCGGTGCCGGTCCAAGTCGGGTCGTTGCCGTGATCGGCGGTGACGATCAGCAGGTCGCCGTCGCGCAGCCGGGGCAGCAGCCCACCCAGCGCGGCGTCGAACCACTGCAGGTGATCGCGGTAGCCCGCCGGATCGCGGCGGTGGCCGAAAAGGCTGTCGAACTCGACGAAGTTGGCGAAGACGAACCCGCCGTCGGGGGCCGCGTCCACGAGGTCGGACAGGTGCCCCATCAGGGTCCGGTCGTCGCCCTTGCGGACCTCGTCGATGCCCCGCATCGAGAAGATATCGCCGATCTTGCCCACCGCCTGCACGCTGCGGCCCGCCCCCTGCACCCAGTCGCAGAGCGTCGGCGCGGGCGGCGCGATGGCGTAGTCGTGGCGGTTGCCCGTCCGGGCGAAGCCGCCGGGCGCGCCGGTGAAGGGCCGGGCGATCACCCGGCCGACCCGCATCGCGTGCAGGGTGGGGGCGAGCCGTTCGCACAGGGTCAGGAGCCGGTCGAGCCCGAACGCCTCTTCGTGGGCGGCGATCTGGAACACGCTGTCGGCGGAGGTGTAGCAGATCGGCCAGCCGGTGCGCAGGTGCTCTTCGCCCAGCCGGGCGATGATCTCGGTGCCGCTGGCGTGGCAATCGCCGAGGATGCCGTCGGTCCCGGCCAGCCGTGCGGCCTCGGCGGACAGGTCGGCGGGGAAGGCGGGCCGGGTGTCGGGGAAGGTGGTCCAGTCCCAGGGCACCGGCACCCCGGCCAGTTCCCAGTGCCCCGACGGCGTGTCCTTGCCCCGGCTCACCTCGGTCGCCGCGCCCCAGGCCCCGGCCGGGGCGGGGCCGTCGAAGGCCCGGCCATTGGCCAGCGCGTGGGCCGCGCGCAGGCCCAGCGCGTCGAGATGGGGCGTCTCCAGCCCCGCCGCCGCGGCGATGTGGCCGACGGTGTCGGCCCCGGTATCGGGCACCCCGGCGTTGAAGAATTCGGCCGCGTCGGGCGCGCCGCCGATGCCGACGCTGTCGATCACCACGAGGAAGGCACGGGTCACGGGGCCAGCCTCTCGTGGATCAGCGGCAGGTCCGGGGCCGGGCCTTCCGAAACGGTGATCGCGGCGCGGATCGCCCGGGCGGCGGCCTCTGCCTCGTCCTCGGTGCGGGCGTGCAGGACGCAAAGCGGGTCGCCCGGTTCGACCCTGGCCCCGAGGCTCACCACGTCGGTCAGCCCCACCGCCGGGTCGATCCGGTCGGTCTCGACCTGCCGGCCGCCGCCCAGCGCGACCACCGCGAGGCCCAGCGCCTCGCCGTCGATGGCGGTGATCCGGCCGGCCTGCGCGGCGGTGACGTCGCCCACCACCGGGGCCTTGGCGAGGTGGGTGTGCCAGTCCTTCTCCATGTCCGGCGGGCCGCCCATCAGGGCCACCATCCTTGCGAAATGCTGCATCGCCCGGCCCGAGCCGATGGCCTCCGCGATCCGCTCCTCCGCCTCGCCCTCGGCCTCGCCCAGAAGGGCGAGCAGCCGGCCGCCCAGCGCCATTGTGAGATCGTGGAGCCGCGGCGCGGCGAGCCGGTTGCCGGCCAGCACCTCCATCGACACCGCGACCTCGAGCGCGTTGCCCAGCACCGGCGCGAGAGGCTGGTTCATGTCGGTCACCAGCGCCGCGGTCGCGCAGCCCGCGCCGTTGGCGGTGTCGCAGAGCGAGGCGGCCAGCGCCACCGCCTCCTCGGCGGTCTTCATGAAGGCGCCCGAGCCGACCTTGACGTCAAGGACCAGCGCCTCCAGCCCGGCGGCGAGCTTCTTGGACAGGATCGAGGCGGTGATGAGGTCGATCGATTCGACCGTCGCGGTGACATCGCGGATCGCGTAGAGCCGCCTGTCGGCGGGCGCGATCCGGCCGGTGGCCCCGGCGATGCAGCACCCCGCCTCGCCCACCACCCGGCGCAACTGCGCCTCGTCGACCTGCGCGGTCAGGCCCGGGATCGCCTCCATCTTGTCCAGTGTGCCGCCGGTATGACCCAGCCCGCGGCCCGAGATCATCGGCACGAAGACGCCGCAGGCGGCCAGCGCCGGGGCCAGCACCAGCGACACGCAGTCGCCCACCCCGCCGGTGGAATGCTTGTCGACCACCGGGCCCGGCAGGTCCCATTTCAGCACGTCGCCCGAGTCGCGCATCGCCAGCGTCAGGCCGACCCGGCCCTCCTCGCCCAGCCCGTTGAGGCAGACCGCCATCGCGAAGGCCCCGGCCTGCGCGTCCGATACCGCGCCGGTGGCGAGCCCGTGGCCGAACCACGCGACCTCGTCGGCGGTGGGCGGGGTGCCGCGGCGCACCTTGGCGATGATCGCACGGGCGTCCATCCGCTCAGCCGTCCATGTGCGCCGCGCCGAAGGCCCCGGGCAGCAACGCGGCCACCGTGGTGCGCAGCACCTTGCCGTCGGTGGTGGCCAGCGTCACCGGCACGTCCGGCCCGGCGAACTCGGCCAGTTTCTGGCGGCAGCCGCCGCAGGGCGGCACCGGCTCGGGGCAATCGGCGATCACCGCAACCTCCTCGATCCAGGTGTCGCCGGCGGCGACCATCGCGGCGATCGCCCCGGCCTCGGCGCAGGTGCCTTCCGGGTAGGCCGCGTTCTCGACGTTGCAGCCGACATGGACGCGGCCGCCGTGGCTGCGCAGCGCCGCGCCCACCTTGAACTTCGAATACGGCACGTAGGCGTTCTTGCGGACCGCGCGGGCGGCGTCGAGAAGGTCCATGATCGTCTCCCTTTGGGTCAGAGTGCGGCCCGGGCCGGGCGGATGCAAGGGCCGCGCCGGAATGCCCTAGGGGGCGGCGACGCGGCGGGTCTCGACCCGGCCGGGCAGCGTGACCTCGAGCAGTTCCAGATCGGCGTCCGGGTCGCTCAGCCGGGTCGCCATGCCGGGCGGCACGACGAAGGCGTCGCCGGGGGACAGCCGGTAGGGGTCCTTGCCCTCGCCCTCGAGCGTGACGCCGCCGGCCATCACGAAGGCGAAGTGGATATCGGCGTCGTGCACCGTCCAGCCGGTCGGCCCGCCGTCCGGGCGCAGCACCATGACCCCGGCCACGTCGCGGGTGGCGGCGGCGATGGTGGTGTCGCGGGCGGCGTAGCCGGGCAGCCGGGACGGCGCCCAGTCCGCATCCCTGCCCACGTTATGCACGAAGCGCTGGCCCTGCCATTCGCGGTCTGGGCGCAGGTGCGGGGTGGGCAACGCCATCTCGTGGTCGATCTCGGTGATGTGCTCGGCCGGGACGCCGATCTCGATCACCTCGATGCCGTCGCTGGCCTCGAGCACCCGGTGGCGGATCTCGGGGGGCTGGATGAAGCAATCCCCGGCGAACAGGCGGATCGGCCCGCCCTGGTCCTCGTAGACCACGTCGACCCAGCCCGCGATGCAGAAGATGAGCTGGAAGCCGACCTTGTGGAAATGCACCATGTCGGGGACCGGGCCGCCGTCGGGAATGCGGATGTGGCTGGCGATGATCGACCCGCCAAGCCGCGACGGGATCAGGTCGCGGTAGTGCATTCCGGCCCGTCCGATGACCCAGGGCGCCTGGTCGGCAAGCCGGCGGACGACGAAGGCGTGCTCGGTCTCGGGCAGGATCAGCGGCGGGTTGAGCGGCCTGACCCACACCTCGGTGCCGCCGGGGCTGGTCAGCCGGTCGCTGTCGGCGAAGGGCGCATCGGTGAGGATGTTGAGCCGGCCCGCCGGCCCGCCGGCATCCCGGTCCAGCCGGACCCGTAGCCCGTGCCCGGAATACACCGCGACGCGCGGGTCGTCGGCGGGATAGATCATGTCGAGCCGCATCCGCAGGACCTTGCCGAAGAAGCCGAGGTCGGCGGTCAGATCGGAGGTGGGCAAGACCACCTCTGCCCGGATATCCTGTGTCATGCGCGAGAACGTGTCGCGGTGGTTCGGGATATGCAAGCCCCGGCTGCGGGGGTATGGGTTCGCGCGATAGTTTAATATTGAACGAATCGGAGCCAGCCATGTCAGACAGCGCGAACGAGACCCTCCGCGAGGCGGCGCTGGCCTACCACCGGCTACCGAAACCCGGCAAGCTCGAGATCCGCGCGACCAAGCCGCTGGCCAACGGCCGCGACCTCGCCCGCGCCTATTCGCCCGGCGTCGCCGAGGCCTGTCTCGAGATCAAGGCCGACGCCGCCACCGCGCGCGACTATACCGCTCGCGGCAACCTCGTCGCCGTGGTGTCGAACGGCACCGCGGTGCTCGGGCTCGGCAACATCGGCGCTCTGGCCTCCAAGCCGGTGATGGAAGGCAAGGCGGTGCTGTTCAAGAAGTTCTCGGGCATCGACTGCTTCGACATCGAGGTGAACGAATCCGACCCGGTGAAGCTGGCCGAGATCGTCTGCGCGCTGGAGCCGACCTTCGGCGCGATCAACCTCGAGGACATCAAGGCCCCGGACTGCTTCATCGTCGAACAGATCTGCCGCGAGCGGATGAACATTCCCGTCTTTCACGACGACCAGCACGGCACCGCCATCGTGGTCGGCGCGGCGGCGTCCAACGCGCTGCGGGTCGCGGGCAAGAGGTTCGAGGACATCAAGATCGTCTCGACCGGCGGCGGCGCGGCGGGGATCGCCTGTCTCAACATGCTGCTCAAGCTCGGGGTCCGGCGCGAGAACGTCTGGCTCTGCGACATCGCCGGGCTGGTCTACGAGGGCCGGGAGGCCGAAATGACGCCGCAGAAGGCGGCCTATGCCCAGGGCACGACCCCGGCGACGCTCGCCGACGTGATCGAGGGCGCGGACCTGTTCCTCGGCCTGTCGGGGCCGAACGTTCTGACCCCGGACATGGTCCGCAAGATGGCCGCCCGGCCGATCATCTTCGCGCTGGCCAACCCGACCCCCGAGATCCTGCCCGGCGCCGCCCGCGAGGCCGCGCCGGACGCCATCATCGCCACCGGGCGCAGCGATTTCCCGAACCAGGTCAACAACGTGCTGTGCTTCCCGTTCATCTTCCGCGGGGCGCTCGACGTCGGCGCGACCGAGATCAACGACGAGATGCAGATCGCCTGCATCGAGGGCATCGCGGCGCTGGCCCGCGCCACCACCAGCGCCGAGGCGGCGGCGGCCTATCGCGGCGAGCAGCTCACCTTCGGCGCCGACTACCTGATCCCGAAGCCGTTCGACCCGCGCCTCGTCGGCGTGGTCGCCGGCGCGGTGGCCAAGGCGGCCTGCGACAGCGGCGTCGCCACCCGGCCGATCACCGATTTCGACGCCTACCGGCAGAAGCTGAACTCCTCGGTGTTCCGCTCCGCGCTGCTGATGCGGCCGGTGTTCGAGACCGCGCGCACCGCGTCGCGCAGGATCGTCTTTGCCGAGGGCGAGGACGAACGGGTGCTGCGCGCGGCGCAGGCGATCCTCGAGGAAACGACCGAGAAGCCGATCCTGATCGGCCGCCCCGAGGTGATCGACAGCCGCGCCGAGCGGGCCGGCCTCACCGTGAAGCGCGGCGTCGATTTCGACGTGGTCGATCCCAACGACGACCCCCGCTACCGCGCCTACTGGGAAACCTATCACGGGCTGATGGCCCGGCGCGGGGTGACCCCGGATCTCGCCAAGGCGATCATGCGCACCAACTCGACCGCGATCGGCGCCGTCATGGTGCATCGCGGCGAGGCCGACAGCATGATCTGCGGCACCTTCGGCGAATTCCGCTGGCACCTGAATTACGTCACCCAGGTGCTGGGCTGCGACGGGCGGTCGCCGCACGGGGCGCTGTCGCTGATGATCCTCGAGGACGGGCCGCTGTTCCTTGCCGACACCCATGTCTGGTCCCTGCCCTCGCCCGAGCAACTGGCCAGGGTCGCGATCGGCGCCGCCCGCCATGCCCGGCGCTTCGGGGTCGAGCCGCAGATCGCCTTCTGCTCGCAGTCCCAGTTCGGCAACCAGGCCGAGGGCTCGGGCAAGCGGCTGCGCGACGCCATCGCCCTGCTCGACGGCATGAACACCGACTTCGCCTACGAGGGCGAGATGAACGTCGATGCGGCGCTCGACCCGGAACTGCGCGACCGGCTCCTGCCCGGCAACCGGCTCAAGGGCGCGGCCAACGTGTTGATCTTCGGCCATGCCGACGCCGCCTCGGGGGTGCGCAACATCCTCAAGATGAAGGGCGGCGGGCTCGAGGTCGGGCCGATCCTGATGGGGATGGGCAACGCCGCCCACATCGTCACCCCGGCGATCACCGCGCGGGGCCTGCTGAACATGGCGGCGATCGCCGGGACGCCGGTGGCGGCCTACGGCTAGGCCCGTTCACTCGCCCTCGGCGAGCCGGCGGGTCGCCTCGATCACCGTCAGGTCGTGGTCGAAGGCGCCGTCGCGCAGGTAGGTCCGCACCTGCTCGATCACCAGCGGGCTGATCATCATGAAGGTGTGGGTGACCGGCAGCACGATGTGGTCGGTCATTCCCGGCAGCCGGGTCGAGGCGACCGACACCTTGCCGTCGTCCGGCCCTTCGATGATCTGGCTGGCGATCGGGTTCAGGCTGCGGTCGCCGGCGATGATCCCGACCGAGTAGTCGGGCGGCGGCAGGGTCTGCGGCAGGCCGTCCGCGCCGGTCTCGAGTTCCGATCCGGCAGGGCCGTGGATTTCCTGGAACAGGGTCCAGTCGGCGAAGGTGTCCACCAGTTGCGACCCGTCGTTCGGCGGCGACAGCATCACCACGTGGCCGATCGGCACGCTGTCCGCCCGGTCGGCAAGGAAGCTGCGCAGCACGATGCCGCCCATCGAATGGGTGACCGCGTGGATCGGGGCGGCGTCGCCGCAGGCGGCCAGCGCCCCGGGCAGGGCTTCCTCGGCGAGCGTTGCGATCGGGGCCGAGGTCGAGGGATAGCCGACATTCACCACCACGTAGCCGTCCCGCTCCAGCACCTCGGACAGGGGCGCGAAGGAGGTCGAGGTACGGGCGAGTCCGTGCAGCAGGATGACGCAGGGGGCCGCCGCGGCCGCCGCCGGAAGCGCGGCGAGGCCGGTGGCGAGCGCGACGGAAAGAAGCCGGGACAGCATGGCCGGAATGTAGGGCCTCGCGGGTGACGCGAAAAGCCCGCGCTTGTCTGACGCCGCGTTTCCTGTAGAGGGTGCCGGCATGACGCAGGCGTCGATCCGGCTGGCCGTTCGGGCGGTGATCCTCTCCGGGGACAGGCTCCTTCTGGTCAACGCCTGGAAGGGGCGGACGCATCTGTGGTGCGCGCCGGGCGGCGGGGTCGAGCGCCACCGGTCGCTGCCCGAGAACCTGCGCCGCGAGGTGCGGGAGGAGACCGGGCTGGAGATCGCCGTGGGCGAGGTCTGCCTCGTCAACGAGTTCCACGATCCCGGCGGCAGCTTTCACCAGGTCGACATCTATTTCCGCGCCACCCCTGTCGGCGGCGACGCGCTGCGCGAGGACTGGCGGGATCCGGAGGGCATTGTGAGCGCCCGGCGCTGGGTCTCCGCCGAGGAATACCGGCGCCTCGCGGTCAAGCCGGACAGCCTGTTCGACGTCGCCTTCCGGAACGGGGCGGCGAGTCCGATCACCTACGACCCGCTGGAACCGATCCTGCGGTAGGAAACCGGCCTGCCGGCGGGCACGGTGAGGCGGATGCACCAGATGCGGTGCGCCCGCGTCGGACCGCGCCCGGCCCATGCGCCGCGGAACCCGGATCCGCGGGCCGGATCGATCGACCGGAGCCGGGCACCGGTCCGGGACCCGACCCGGTCAGGCGGCCGGGTCAGGCGGCCGTCGCCGCGGCGGCGGATGGCGCCGCCACCGCACCCGGTCCGCGGGCCTGGGCCATGGCCACCGCGCGCGCCACATCGCGCAACCCCTCGGCAACCGCGCCGCCGCCGGCGAAACCGGCGATCCCGTAACAGACCGTCAGGCCGTCCCGCCGCGCCCCGTCATCGTCGAAGCCGAGCCGGCGCGACAGCCCGCCGACGATCCGCCGCGCCACCTGCTCCGGCGCGCCCGGCAGGTAAAGGAGGAAGCCGTGACTGCCGAACCGGGCGACGATGTCGTCTTGCCGGACGATGTCGGCGCAGTTGTGCGCCACCTCGCACAGGAATTCCTCGGCCCGCTCCCGGCCATGCCGCGACGCGAAGCCGTCGCAGCCGCCGATCTCGAGCCCGATCAGCCATCCCGCGCCGGCATCCCCGAGCAGCCGTTCCGCCGCTGCGCGGGTCAGAACGCCGGTGGCGGGGTCGCAATCCTCGGCCGACCAGGACCGGTCGAGCGATCGCTGCGCGCGCGCCAGCAGGCGGTTGATCCCGGTCATCGTGCGCCCCAGTTCGTCGGCATCCTCCTCTGGCAGCGACAGGACGCGCCCGGTCCGGCCCCACGATTCCACCGCGCGGGCGATCAGCGCGACCGGCGCCAGGAGGCCCCAGAGCAGCACCGACAATCCCGCCCCGGCGGCGCCCAGCGCGGCGAGGAACGGCCCCGCCGGCAGGACCGCGCCGGTTGCCGCGGCCAGGCCGAAGCCCGCAGCCGCGGCACAGGCCAGCCCGATCCAGAGCACGGCGAGAATCCTCGGTCTGACCCGGTCGGGCAGGAATCGGGACAGGGCTGCGTGGATCGGCATCGCGCGGGCCTTCGGCAAGGAGGTTGCGCCGCACTCTGCCGCCGGCCCGATTAAGGCCCGGTAAACCGCGACAGATTGAAAAACCGCCGAGTTTTTGACAGCCTGAATCAAGTTTTCAGGGAGGGATTGGATCATGTCACTTTGCAGGGGCCTGTTGGGATGCGCCCTGGCCGCATGTGTCGCCGCCGGCGCCGCGACGGCCCAGACCGGCGAACCCGCCGGCCAGATGAGAATCACCGAGGACGCCTTCTACATCGGCGAGATCGAGGGCCGGGGCGGCCTGCCGGATATCGGCATCGCCCTCGCCTTTTCCCGGCAGAGCGGCCGGGTGGTCGTCTGCGCCGCCACCGCCTCGACCCTGAGCGGCACGCTGCAGCGGGTGAAACGGGCCATCGTCGTGACCGAGAGCGGCACCACGATCCTGCGCGGCCTGCACTGGGCCCCCAACTACCCGCCGGGAGCCGGGCTCGTCGGACAGATCGCGGATTGCCAGATCACCCGGCACGTCGCACCGGAGAACCCGCAGTTCGGGTTCGACCTGACCCGCTCGCGGTTCTGAATCCGCGCGGCGGGGCGGATCAGCCCACCTGCTGATGCACCTCGACGACGTTGCCTTCCGGGTCGAGGAAGAACACCTGGTGCCAGTCGCGGGCGAAGGCGGTGCCGTAATCCGCGTAGGGAATGCCCTCGGCTTCGAGCAGGGCGAGGAAGGCGGCGATGTCGTCGGTGCGGAACGCGATGTGCCCCCGGTCCACCGGGTTGATCGGCTGCCGGTTGCGGAAGGCGACCCCGAGATCCCGCTCGGCCAGGTGCATCTGCATCCGGCCGTCCGTGGCAAAGCGGATCGCGCCGTCGTAGCCGCGCGCCCCGGTGGCCTCGGTGCGGGGAAACTCGTCCTGCGGGATATCGGCCAGTCCGAGGACCCGGGTATAGAAATCGTGCATCCGGTCCACGTCGCGGGACACGAAGTTGATGTGGTGGAATTCGAGCTTCATCCCGGCCGCCCCCCTGTTGCCGCGGTTCCGGCCAGACTAGCGCCGGCCCGGCCCGGTGCAACGGCCGGCCTCAGCCGCGCCGCCCGGTCAGCGACACCGCGATGCCACCGAGCACCAGCGCCGCCGACAGGACGATCCGGGCCGAGACCGGTTCGGACAGGATGAGGGCCCCCGCCGCCACGGCGATCACCGGAACCGAGAGCTGCGCCACCGCCGCCGTGGTCGTGGCGAGCCGGGGCAGGACCGCGTACCACAGCGCGTAGCCCATCCCCGAGGTCACCGCCCCCGACAGCGCTGCCAGGCCCAGTCCTGCCGGCCCCGACCCGGCCAGGGCGGCCGGCAGCGCCCCGGGTTCGGCCCAGACCAGCCCCAGCGCCGTCACCGGAAGGCAGAGCGCGAAGTTGACCGCCGTCGCGGCCAGCGGGTCCGACGTCCGGCGGCCGAGCACCGAGTAGATCCCCCAGCCCAGCGCCGCCACCGCCATGAGCAGCGCCGCGGGCAGATCGACGGCGGCCGTTTCGCCCGGCCAGAGCAGGTACACGAGACCGGCGAGCGCCACCCCGGCCCCGACCCAGCGCCGCGCCGGGACCGGGCCGGTCTGCACCACGGCGGCGGCGAACATGGTGATCTGCACCCCGCCGAACAGGATCAGGGCGCCGATCCCGGCATCGAGGTTCCGGTAGGCCAGCGAGAACCCGAGCATGTAGGCCGCCAGCGCCACGGGGCCGCCCCAGCCGGGCCGCGGCAGGCCGCCGCCGCCTCCGATCCGCCGGACCCGGAGGCCCACCAGAAGCCCGAGCATGGCCGCGCCGCAGGCGACCCGGACCACGGAAAACACCACCGGATCCAGTCCCGCGACGGCCACCGCCGCCCGGTTCAGGACCGAGTTGCCCGCGAAGGCGATCATGGTCAGCGTGGTGAGCAGGAACAGCGCCATGCCCGTTTGGGCCAGAGCCCGAACCGCCGGTCAAGTCCGGCGGCCCGGC
Organism: Paracoccaceae bacterium; assembly: GCA_041628615.1. GTDB lineage: Bacteria > Pseudomonadota > Alphaproteobacteria > Rhodobacterales > Rhodobacteraceae > JAMWZF01. The sequence continues at coordinate 10,815 of JBFKOW010000120.1, forward strand.
GGCGGTCCGGCGGCGACCGGGTCAGGCCGTCTGGACCATCGCTGGCGCCCGGCCCGCGCAGGACCGGGCGGCGCGGATCGCGGCCCGGGCGGTGCCGACCGCCAGCAGGGGCCGCGCCGGGGCCGGGTCCAGCGCCATCAGGACCGGCAGGTCGCGGGTCCGGGCGCCGGCAAGGACCATCGGACCCGGCAACAGCGTTTCGGTGGCGCAGCCGGCGGCGAACAGGATCTGGTGGCGGGCGCAGGCGACATGGTGCCAGACCGCCGCCGACCGTCCGTCCATGTGGCGGATCCCCGGCAGGCCGGTCAGGGCCTTCGCCGCCACCAGCGCGGGCCGGTCGAACAGCGCGGCGAGCTGCCCGGCCTCGCCCACCAGCACCCGGTGCTGCGGCGAAACCACGAGGTCCGCGGCCGGCCTGCCGCGCGCCAGCGCCCCGGCGCGGATCAGCACCGGCCGGCGGTCGGCGGGCAGGCCGGCGAGGGCCTGCGCCCGGCGGCCGACCCAGACAAGCGGCTGCGCCCCGGCATCGAGCGTCAGGACCCGGTCGCCGGGG
>JBFKOW010000121.1:0-11358 GCA_041628615.1 Paracoccaceae bacterium
CCCGCCTTCTTCGGACCCGAAATATCCCGGGGTGAATTCGGCCGCGCCGCGGTCGAAGAGGGGCTGGCCCCTCGCGCTGCCGGCATCACGCGGGCCTCACACCGGGCGGGTGCGCAGGAACAGGTAGAGCGGCAGGCCGCAGCTCAACCCGATCCCGAATGTCGCCGGTATCGCGATCAGCGCCAGCCAGTTCCGCCGGACCCACGTCTCGGCGAGGATCCAGACGGTGAGCGCCACCGCGGCGATGGTCAGGTCCCAGACCAGCCCCGAGGTCGCCGCGTTCACGTGCCAGGCGTCGACCATCGCCATCAGCGACCAACCGTTCGTCTGAAACCATGCCACGAAATACGACATCGGGTGGATCGCGCCCCAGACCGCGAGGCCGAGATAGGTCCAGCGCAGCGCCGACATCAGCAGCCCACCCGCACCGACACCGTGCCGTTGGTGGTGCCGATGGCGCAGTCGGTGCTGATCCCGCCCGACCCGATGCTGATCCCGGCCGTGGCACTGGGCCGGAACGGAGCGCCGTCGGCGCCGCATCCGGCGAGCGCCAGAAGGCCGGTCAAGGCCGCAACGAGGGCTTTCATCCCAGTCTCTCCTTCCACGCGGCGACCTGCTCGCGGACCCGGTCCGGGGCGGTGCCGCCGAAGCTCCGGCGCGAGGCCACCGAGGCCTCCACCGTCAGGACATCATAGACCGCTTCGGTGATCTGCCCATGCACCGCCTGCATCTCGGCCAGCGGCAGGTCCGGCAGGTCGCAGCCCTTGCCCTCGGCCAGCGCCACCAGCGCCCCGGTGACGTGGTGCGCCTCGCGGAACGGCAGCCCGGCCTCGCGCACCAGCCAGTCGGCGAGATCGGTCGCGGTGGAGAAGCCCGAGGCGGCGGCGCCGCGCAGCCCGTCGCGGTTCGCCGTCATGTCCGACACCATCCCGGTCATCGCCGCCAGCGACAGCATCAGCGCGTCGGCGGCGTCGAAGACCTGCTCCTTGTCCTCCTGCATGTCCTTGGAATAGGCCAGCGGCAGGCCCTTCATCACCGTGAACAGCGCCACCGCCGCGCCGAGGATCCGGCCGACCTTGGCGCGCAGCAGTTCGGCCGCGTCGGGGTTGCGCTTCTGCGGCATGATCGAGGACCCGGTGGACCAGCGGTCCGACAGCTTCACGAAGCGGAACTGGGCCGAGGACCAGATCACCAGTTCCTCGGCGAAGCGGCTCAGGTGCATCGCGCAGATCGACGCCGCCGAGAGGAATTCCAGCGCGAAGTCCCGCGCCGACACCGCGTCCAGCGAATTCGCCATCGGCCGGTCGAAGCCCAGCGCGGCGGCGGTCATGTTCCGGTCGATCGGGAAGCCGGTGCCGGCCAGCGCCGCCGCCCCGAGGGGCGATTCGTTCAGCCGCGCGCGGGCGTCGGCGAACCGGCCCCGGTCGCGGCCGAACATCTCGACATAGGCCATCATGTGATGGCCCCAGGTCACCGGCTGGGCGGTCTGCAGGTGGGTGAAGCCCGGCATCACCCAGTCCGCCCCGGCCTCGGCCTGTGCCAGCAGCGCCTTCTGCAGCGCCACCAGCCCGGCCTCGGCGGCGTCGCACTGGTCCCGCACCCAGAGCCGGAAATCGGTCGCCACCTGGTCGTTGCGGCTGCGCGCGGTGTGCAGCCGCCCCGCCGGTTCGCCGATCAGCGCCTTGAGCCGGGCCTCCACGTTCATGTGGATGTCCTCCAGCGCGGCGGAGAACTCGAACCGCCCCGCCTCGATCTCTGACAAGACGGTGAGCAGCCCTTCCCGGATCGCCCCCGCGTCGCTATCACTCACGATGCCCGTGGCGGCGAGCATCGCCGCGTGCGCCCGAGAGCCCGCGATGTCCTGCGCCGCGAGCCGCCTGTCGAAGCCGATCGAGGCGTTGATCGCCTCCATGATCGCGTCCGGCCCGGCGGCGAACCGGCCGCCCCACATCGCATTCGAGGAGTTAGACATGACGTTCGGCAACCCCGCGGTCTGGATCAGGTTCGGCGTTCTTTATCTGGGCCTCGCGCTCGGCGCAAACGCCCTCGCGGCACAGGGCCTCGCCGACCTGCGCGAAGGCGACATGCGCAAGCTGGCGGTCCATTCGCAGCCGCAGGACCTGCCCGAGGTGCCGTTCGAGACCATCGGCGGCGAGTCGATGAGCCTCGCGGACTATGCGGGCAAGGTGGTGGTGCTGAACTTCTGGGCCACCTGGTGCGCCCCCTGCCGCAAGGAGATGCCGACCCTGTCGAACCTGCAGGCCGAACTGGGCGGCGACGACTTCGCGGTCGTCACCATCGCCACCGGCCGCAACCCGCCGCAGGCGATGCAGGCGTTCTTCGACGAGATCGGCATCGACAACCTGCCGCTGCACCGCGACCCGCGGCAGGCGCTGGCCCGCAACCTCGGGGTGCTCGGCCTGCCGGTGACCCTGATCCTCGACCGCGAGGGCCGCGAGATCGCCCGCCTCCAGGGCGACGCGGACTGGGACACCGACAGCGCGCTGGCGATCGTCCGGGCGGTGATCGCCGGTCAGTCGTAGACCGTCTCGAAGAACGCCCGCTGCGCCGCGACGATATCGGCGGGCACCGCTCCGGCCGGGTAGAGCCGGGTGATCTCGACCTCGGTGTCGCCGCTCTCCCATTCGAGGATCACCTCGACATGGGGCCGGGCCACCCCGCCGCCGGGCTCGAGCCGGACCGCCGCCAGCGCCTCGGTCACCAGCGCCATCAGCAGCGCCGCCTCCGCGTCGGTCGCGTTGCGCTCGACCAGCCGGTCGCGGGTCTCGCCGCTTTCCTCGATCTCGAGTTCGCCGTCCTCCAGCCGCACCGACTTGCTGGTCGTGGACATCCCGGTATCGTCCGGCTGGAACCGCAGTTCGAAGCCCCATTCCGCCGCGTCGGCCGCGGCCAGGCCCGGCCACGCCGCGAGCAGCGCCATCAGTATCCGTCGCATCTCCGGTCCTCCCCGCCCGCTGTCTAGCACGGATCGGGGCGGGCGCGGGCTCAGAGCTTCTCGAAGGTGATGATGACCTCGCCGATATCGACGCCGTAGCGCTTCATGTAGGCCCGGTTCAGCAGCCGGTCTTCGGTCAGCAGCCACATCCAGTCGTCGAACTCGACCCGCAGCGTCTCCACCGTGCCGTCGGCCGCGGGGACCGGCAGATCGATGGTGTAGCGCCAGTTGAACCTGTTGTCGCGTTCCTCGCCCGTGGCCGTTCCGATCACTCCGGGCGCAGTGCCCTGCCAGGTGTCGGCGCCGGTCTTGCGCAGGGTCCAGACCCGCTGTTCGGTGGATCCGTCCTCGTAGAGGAAATCCTCCACCAGCCGCAGCCGCTCGCCGTCCCAGTCGCCGTCGATCTCGACAACGAAGGCCCGCCGGGCGGTGCCGAAGATGTCCTCGAACTGGCCGGTGGCGACCAGCCGCCCGTCGAAGAACTCCTCGAGGTCGAGTTCCGGCCCGCCGAGGGACGGGTCGTCGAGCGAGGGCTTGCCGGTGCAGGCGGCAAGCAGGGCGAGGGCGAGGCCGGCGAGGCTGATCTTCAGGCGTGACATGCGCAATCTACGCGGCGGAGCGCCGGTCGGACCAGTTCTCGCGCCGCCTCAAAGCAGGGACTGGTCGCCGTCGGCGTCCGGCGCGCCCCGGGTCGGGATGGTCAGCGCGTCCTGCCCGTCGAGCGTCGCGGCGAGGTCCGCGTAGAACGCCGGGTCCTCGTAATACCAGTTGTGCGAATGGATCGTGGTCCGCTTCACCGGCGGAGTCCGGGCAAGGTAGCGGGCGGCGCAGTCGATGTCGTGGAAGCTGTCGGGCTTTGCCGGCCGGATGCCGTGCCGTCCCGACCGTTTCGACCCGATGTTGATGATCTTGCCGGAGAGGTCGAGCACCTTGTCCTCGCCCGAGTGGTAATGGGTCAGCCGCGCCGACCGCTTTTCCGCGACCAGCGCCCCCGACGCCCCCTTGTCGAGCCATTTCTGCTCGATGTCGGCGGCCACGAAGACCATTTCCCGCACCGACCACGGCACCGCACCCGGCCCGCCCGAGTCGCCCACCTCGGAAAACCCCGGATCGTCAGGTAGGCCCCCATCGAGTGGGCCAGCAGGTGCAGCCGCCCCGGCTTCAGCGCCTTCAGCAACGGCCCGATACCGTCCACCGCGAGAAACCGGCCGACCTTCCGCGCGTCGGCCCTGTCCGAACCATAGGCCAGCACCTCGCCGTCGCTCGGCCAGTCGAAGCCCACCACCGCGCCGGTCCAGCCGGCCCCGGCGAGGCCGGCCTTGATCCGTTTGAGCCTGCCGAGAAACTCGGCCTGGCTGGTGTTGAAGCCGTGGACGTAGATCATGACGTGGCCCGAGGCGGAGGAGGCGCGGACCGCGTCGACCCAATCCTCGCAAGGCATCAGGTGCCCCTTGGACACCGGGCCCGTGGTCGAGGTGACCGCGACGTAGCGGGTCACGTCGGCCGGGTTGTCGGTGAAGCGGCCCTTCTGCGCGTTGAAGCTGCGGCGGCTGAAGAAATGGTGCATGACAGCGATCCTCGTGACCTGACCTGCACATCCTAGCACGGGTTGGCACGGGTCGGTCGCAGCTTGCCGCTTGCCTGCCCGCGGCGGCGGCTCTAAGCCGGTGGGCATGTTCGACACCGCCGACGACATCCACCCGCTGTTCGAGGGCGCGCCCTCCGGCACGGAGTTCAAGAAGCTCCGCAAGCGGATCGTGCGCAACGTCCGCGAGGCGATCGACCAGTACGGGATGCTGCGCGAGGCCGCGCCGGGCCGCGACGCGCCGCCGGCCCGCTGGCTGGTCTGCCTGTCGGGCGGCAAGGACAGCTACACCCTGCTCGCCGCGCTCTACGAACTGAAGTGGCGCGGCCTGCTGCCGGTGGACATCCTCGCCTGCAACCTCGACCAGGGCCAGCCGGGGTTTCCGGCCACCGTCCTGCCGGACTTCCTTGAACGGATGGGGGTGCCGCACCGGATCGAGTACCAGGACACCTATTCCATCGTCGTCGACAAGGTGCCCGCCGGCCGTACCTACTGCGCGCTGTGCTCGCGGCTGCGGCGCGGCCATCTCTACCGGATCGCCCGCGAGGAAGGCTGCGAGGCGGTGGTGCTCGGTCATCACCGCGACGACATCCTCGAGACCTTCTTCATGAACCTGTTCCACGGCGGGCGGCTGGCGACGATGCCGCCGAAGCTGGTGAACGAGGACGGCGACCTGTTCGTGTTCCGGCCGCTGGCCCACGTCGCCGAGGCCGATTGCGAGCGGTTCGCGCGGGCGATGAACTACCCGATCATCCCCTGCGACCTCTGCGGCAGCCAGGACGGGTTGCAGCGCCAGCAGGTCAAGCAGATCCTCGACGGCTGGGAGCGCAACAGCCCGGGCCGTCGGCAGGTCATGTTCCGGGCGCTGATGAACGCCCGGCCGTCGCACCTGCTCGATCCGGGGCTGTTCGATTTCCGGGGCCTGGATATCGCGCGGGAGCCGGGCGCGTCCGGCGGGGACCGGACCGCGACAGGGTCGTGACCGGGTCGTCACCCGGGGGCGCGCCGGGCCGGAGGCTCGGATTCTAACCAAATCCCCCGGCGGCGTTAACCTGCTTCCAATTCCGCTTTCGTAGCGTGTCGGCGATTCGCGCACCGGGTCCGGGGTGGCCCTGGGGCGCGGGAAGGGAACAGACATGCGAACTCTCTCCTCGTCCCGGGTCCTGTCCGGGACGGCGGCGGCGCGGCGGGTCACCGCGGTTCTTCTCGCCGCGATCGGCATCGCGGGCCTCGCCGCTGCCGTCATCGATGGCGGGGCTCTCGTGCTCGTCGGTCTGGCCGCCGCCGCCCTGGCGGTCGCCGCCGCCGGGCGACTGCCGGTCCTGCGCGGTGGCCGCGGCATCGGGCGCTGGTCCGGGCGGCAGTCCGGGCGGGACCCGGCGACCGGCCTGCTGCGGCGCGACAGCCTTGTCGCGACGCTCGACCGCGCCCTCCACCGCAGCGCCCGCAGGCCCGAAACGGTCGCCGCGATCAGTCTGGAGATCAACGATTTCCGGCTGCTGGAGGAACGCTACGACCGGGCCGAGATCGAACACCTCTACCGCGCCGTGGGCGAACGGCTGTGTCGCGTGCTGCGGGCCGAGGATCGGGTCGCCCGGCTGGAGGGCCCGGTCTTCGCGGTGGCGCTGTCGCCGGTCCGCCGGCTCGACCTGCCGGCGACGATCCAGCTTTGCGCGCGGCTGCAGCAGGCGGTCGCCCAGCCGATCCCGATGGGGATGACCAGTCTCTACCTGACCTGCTCGGCCGGCTTCTGCCTGTCCGAACGCCTCGACAAGCCCACGGGCGAGGCGATGCTTCAGGGCGCGGGCACCGCGATGATCGAGGCGATGCGCAGCGGGCCCGGCGCGGTGCGGGGGTTTTCCGACGCGATGCGCCGGCGGATCAGGTTGCGCAGCTCGCTGTCCGAGCAGGTCGCCGGGGCGCTCGAGACTGGCGAGATCACGGCATTCTTCCAGCCGCAGGTGGCCACGCCGGACCGCCGGCTGACGGGGTTCGAGGCGCTGGCGCGCTGGAACCACCCCGAGCGCGGGATGATCCCGCCGATCGAGTTCCTGCCAGCGTTCGAGGAGGCCGGGCTGACCGGGGCCCTGGGCCTGCACGTGATCGAGGAATCGCTGGCTGCACTGCGCCACTGGGACGCCGCCGGCTTCTGCGTCCCGCGCGTGGCGGTGAACTTCTCCGGCATCGAGCTGCGCAACCCGGGGCTGGTCGACCACCTAAGCCGGGAACTCGACCGGTTCGGCCTGTCACCGGACAGGGTGGCGGTGGAGGTGATGGAGACGGTTGTCGCCGGGCAGGCCGACGACCAGATCCTCCGCACCCTGTCGGGGCTGTCCCGCCTCGGCTGCACCATCGACCTCGACGATTTCGGCACCGGCCATGCCTCGATCACCAACATCCGCCGGTTCTCGATCGGACGAATTAAGATCGACCGCTCCTTCGTCACCCGCATCGACGAGGATCCCGACCAGCAGATGATGCTGGCCGCGATCCTGACGATGGCCGAAAGGCTCAATCTCGGCACCGTCGCCGAAGGGGTCGAGACGCCGGGCGAAATGGCGATGCTGGCCGAGCTGGGATGCGCCGAGATACAGGGCTTCGTCATCGCGCGGCCGATGCCGCTGACCGAGACCGATGCCTGGATCCGGTCCCATGCCGGCGGGGTGATCGAGCCGCTGCGGCGGCGCACCGCCTGACGCGGCGGGTCGCGCCGGGGATCGCCGCGCGCGGCGGTTGCGCGCATCGGCGCGCGGTGCGGCAGCCGACAGGCCGACCGACACGCACCCGCGATCCGGAGCGCGTCTGGGCCCGGCTCTGCGCTCTCCCGGCGGCGCGTCCCGGGCAACCCCGGTGCGGCTTTGCCGCCCCGCTCCGCCCTCCTGCCCCTTCGGCCCTGCCGCCCCCCTGTGCCCTCCCGCGCCCCGCAGTGTCCGCCCGCCCGCAGCGTTCGCCCGGCCGACAGTGTTCGCCCGCCCAGTAGCATCGACGCGGCCGAGAGAGGGCCCTGCACCCGGATGGCCCGGTTCCGTGTCCCGGAATTCGATGCCTGCGGGATCCCGCCGGTGGGGCGGCCGTCGCCTGTCGTGCGAAGACCACGGCCGGCCGGCTGCCGGACCCGTCGGGGACCACGGTCGGGCGCGCCATGGCAACCGGCCCGGCCCCACACCGCCCCCGGGAGACGCGGCCCGGACCGGCACGCCGCGGCATCCCTGAAATACACCGCTGCGCGACTGGGAAAGCGCTTGACCTTTGGACTGGCGAAGGGTTGAACCCCCGGATACCCGAACCCCGGCCAGACGAGCGTTTCATGGACGAACAGAACCGGAATCTGATCCTCGCCACCGCCCTGAGCTTTCTCGTGATCCTGGTCTGGTTCCTTCTCTTCCCGCCACCGGAAGAGCCGGTGACCACCGCGGCGGGCGGCGACCCCGCGGCTGTCGTCGAGGCCACCGGCAGCGGCGCCACGGCGCTGAGCCCTGCGGCCGGGACCGAGGGCGGATCGGCCGATCCCGGCGCGGGCCAGACCGCGCCCGCCGATGCCGATGCCGGTGACGGGATCGCCGCGGCGGCCCGGGTCCGGATCGACACGCCGCGGCTGACCGGCACCCTGACCACGCTGGGCGGGCGGATCGACGACCTTGCGCTGAAGGACTACCGCGAGACCCCGGACGCCACGAGCGATCTCGTGCGGCTGTTCCGGCCCGTGGGCGAGGAACACGCCTATTACGCGCTGCACGGCTGGATCGCGGTCGAGGGCGCCGAGCCCGGCGCGGTGCCCGGCGACCAGACCCCGTGGGAGATCGACGGCAACGACACCCTGACCCCGGAAACCCCGGTCACGCTGGTCTGGGACAACGGCGCCGGGCTGATCTTCCGCAAGACGATCTCGGTGGACGCCGACTACATGTTCACCATCACCCAGTCGGTCGACAACACGACGGACCGGGCCCTGACCCTGCGGCCCTACGGCCAGATCCGCCGCCACGGCGAACCCGAGACCGAGAACTTCTTCATCATCCACGAAGGCGTCGTGCGGATGTCGGACGGCACGCTGGAAGAGATCGACTATGCCGACATGCCCGACCTCGAGACCGAGGACCAGCGCATCGAGGTGGCCGGTAACGGCTGGATCGGCTTCACCGACAAGTACTGGATGTCCAACCTGATCCCCGCCCCCGGCACCGCCTTCCGCTCGGTCGCCCGCGAGGTCGGAGGCATCTACCTGTCCGAGAGCGTCTACGCGCCGGTCACCGTCGCCGCGGGCGCCAGCCTGAGCGCCGACAGCCAGCTGTTCGCGGGCGCCAAGGAATGGGCCACGATCCGCAAGTACCAGGACGAGGGCGGCATCGAGCGGTTCATCGACTCGATCGACTGGGGCTGGTTCTACTTCCTCACCAAGCCGATCTTCGCGGTGCTGCACTGGCTCAACCAGATCATCGGCAACATGGGCTGGTCGATCATCGGCCTGACCTTCATCATCAAGGCCATCCTGCTGCCGCTGGCGTTCAAGTCCTACGTCTCGATGGCGAAGATGAAAGAGCTCCAGCCGGAGATGGAGAAGCTCAAGGAACGCGCCGGCGACAACCGCGAAGAGCTTCAGAAGGGGATGATGGAGCTCTACAAGAAGAACAAGGTCAACCCGGCTTCCGGCTGCCTGCCGATCCTGCTGCAGATCCCGATCTTCTTCTCGCTCTACAAGGTGATCGCGGTCACGATCGAACTGCGGCACGCGCCCTGGCTCGGGCCGTTCCAGGACCTGTCGGCGCCGGACCCGACCTCGATCATGAACCTGTTCGGACTGCTGCCCTTCGCGGCTCCCGAGCCGGAATCGCTGCTCGCGCTGATCTTTCTCGGGATCCTGCCGATCATCCTCGGCATCTCGATGTGGCTGCAGCAGAAGCTGAACCCGGCGCCGACCGATCCGACCCAGAAGATGGTGTTCGCCTGGATGCCGTGGATCTTCATGTTCATGCTGGGCAGCTTCGCCAGCGGGCTGGTGCTCTACTGGATCGCCAACAACCTGATCACCTTCGCGCAGCAGTACCTGATCATGCGCAGCCAGGGCTACCACCCGGACCTGATCGGCAACATCCGCGGGACCCCGAAGCCGGACCCCAAGGCGGCGGCCAAACCGGCTCCGAAGGGCGGCGGCAAGACCCCCGACAAGAAATGACCGGGGGGCGCGTCGCCTCGATCTGGCGCTTCCCGATCAAGGCGCATGGCCGCGAGGAACTGCCCGAGGTGACGCTCACGGCCGGTGCCACCTTGCCCCGTGACCGGCGCTGGGCCGTCGCCCACGAGGACAGCGGCGCGACCGGGGCCGAGTGGGTGCCCTGCACCCATTTCTCGCGGGGTGCGAAGGCGCCGGCGCTGATGGCGATCACCGCGCGGACGGACCCGGCGGCGGGCACCGTGACCCTGTCCCACCCCGACCGCGAGGACCTGACCTTCGATCCCGACAGCGAGGGCGACAGGCTCATCGCCTGGGCCGGGCCGATGATCCCCCAGGGCCGGGCGGCCTCGGCGCGGGTGGTCCGCGCCGCCGGGCAGGGCTTCACCGACAGCGATTTTCCCTCCGTCACGCTGTGCAACCACGCCTCGCACCGGGCGGTGGAACAGCGGTTGGGCCGCCCCCTGTCGATCCACCGCTGGCGGGGCAATCTCTGGCTCGACGGGCTGGGTCCCTGGGAGGAATTCGAGTGGGTCGGCCGCGAGGTGCAGGTCGGCGGCGCGGTGCTGGCGGTCCGGGAACGGACCGACCGCTGCCTCGCCCCCCATGCCAACCCGGACACCGGCACGCGCGACGCCGACATCCTCGGCGCGCTGGACCACTGGGGCCACGGCGATTTCTCGGTCCGGGCCGAGGTGGTCCGGGGCGGCGACCTGCGCCCCGGCGACCCGGTCACGGTGCTCTGAGATGGCGCTGCTGCCCTTCCCAGAGGCCGCGGCCCCCGACGCCGAGGCAGCCGAGACCGGGCGGCTGCTCTTCGCCCGCGAGATCCGGTTCCTGAAGGGCGTGGTGGCGATGGCCGGGCTGCCCCCGGCGGACCGCCCCGAGGTCTGTTTCGCCGGTCGGTCGAACGTCGGCAAGTCCAGCCTGATCAACGCCCTGACCGGTCAATCCGGGCTCGCGCGCGCCTCGAACACGCCGGGCCGCACGCAGGAGATCAACTACTTCGCGGCGGGCGACGGGCTCTACCTCGTCGACCTGCCGGGCTACGGCTTCGCCAAGGCGCCGGTCGCCACGGTGGCGAAGTGGCAGGCCCTGCTCAAGCAGTACCTGCAGGGCCGGCCCACCCTGCGCCGGGCCTTCGTGCTGATCGACGCGCGGCACGGGATCAAGCCGGGGGACGAAGAGATCATGGCCCTGCTCGACACCGCCGCGGTGACCTTCCAGGCGGTGCTGACCAAGACCGACAAGGTCAGGGCGAAGGACCGCGACTCGGTTCTGGCGCAGGTCCGCGCCCGGCTGGCCACCCATCCGGCGGCATTTCCCGAGATCGTGTTGACCTCGTCGGAAAAGGGCGATGGGATCGCCACGCTCCGGGCGATCATCGCGGAGTTGAGCGAACAGGGCTAGGACATGAAGGTGCAGAAGATGGACCGGGACTGGATTCAGATCGCCCGCACGCTGAGCGAGGCCCTGCCCTACATGCAGCGCTATGCCGGGGCGGTGGTGGTCATCAAGTTCGGCGGCAACGCCATGGGCGACGAGGCGGCGATGGCCCAGTTCGCCCGCGACATCGTGCTGATGCGGCAGGTCGGGGTGAACCCGGTCGTGGTGCATGGCGGCGGCCCGATGATCAACGACCTGCTC
>JBFKOW010000122.1:0-11245 GCA_041628615.1 Paracoccaceae bacterium
CTCGACGCGCAGCACGCGGGTGCCGTAACCAAAGCCGATCTCGTAGAAATCCAGCCGGGCGATATCGGCCGGCGTCAGGCCGCGCAGCAACAGCCCGTGGGCGGCATCGCCCGCCCCGCCCGCCACGATCAGCGGAAAGCTCTCGCCCGCGGCCCAGACCGCCCGGTGGCCATGCAGCACCGCCGGTTCGGTCACCGCGCCGGCATGGCCCAGCACAAGGTCCAGCAGCGGCCGGTGCCGCAGGGTGCCGTAAACAAACAGATCCGCCATCCGCCCCCGCTTGCCCGTCCGTCCGTCCGCCCGCGCCGGGGCTCAATCCATCCGGTGGCTGACCGCCTCGGTGATGAAGCCGGCCACCAGCCCGCCGATGAGCAGCGTGGTCCAGACCTCCACCGTCGACATCATCAGCCCATATTTCACCATTTCCTCGAACACCCCGACGACGGCCTGGGGCGCGTTGTCATACTGCTTGCGAAAGCTCTTGCGGATCATCTCGCCGACGCATTGCAGGAACAGCGCGGTGACGACGAGGGCCACCGCCGCGGTCAGGCCGTTGGCGATCGCGCCCTTGACCGACCCGGTGGCGCGTCCGCCCAGCGCCTTCCAGCCCACCACCGCGCCGACGGCGGTGTTGAACTCGGTGAACCATCCGATGTCGGTGCCTTCCGGGAACAGCGGCCGGATCAGTTCGGAGACATACCACGCCAGTGCGGCCAAAAGGATGGCGCCGGCAAGGCGGGCGAAACTGGGCATGGCACTGCTCCCTCCTCAGGGCGGCAGTCCGGCGGGCCCGTTCTCACGCAGGCCGTTTGACCGTGATCTGCGTCACGTCGCATGTTCCGCTAATGAAGGCCGAGGCGCAAGAGGTGAGGTAGAAGTTCCACATCCGCCGGAACCGCTCGTCGAAGCCCAGCCTGGCGATCTCGTCCCAGCGCTCGTTGAAGGTGTCATGCCAGCGGCGCAGGGTCTGCGAATAGCTGTCGGCGAACTCCATCGACCGCAGGATGTGCAGCCCGGCCCGGTCGATCTCCTTGCGCAGCACCGTCGGCGCCGGGAGCATTCCGCCGGGGAAGATGTATTTCTGGATGAAATCCACGCCCTTGCGATAGGCCGGCCAGCGCTTGTCGGTGGTCAGGATGATCTGCAGCGTGGCGTTGCGGCCGGGCTTCAGGCGCTCGCGCACGGTGTCGAAGTAGACCGGCCAGTATTTCTCGCCCACCGCCTCGAACATCTCGATGCTGGCGATGCCGTCATAGCTGCCGCGCTCGTCGCGGTAGTCCTGAAGCTTGAAGGTCACCCGGTCCGACAGGCCCGCCTTGGCGATCCGGTCGACGGCGTACCTGTATTGTTGCTCGCTGATCGTCAGGCCGGTGACCCGCAGGCCGCGTTCCTTGGCGGCGTATTCCGCGAACCCGCCCCAGCCGCAGCCGATCTCGAGCACGTGGTCGCCGGGCTCGGCGCCCATCTGGTCCACCATCGAGGCGTATTTCTGGATCTGCGCCTTCTCGAGGCTTTCCTGGCCGGACCGGAACAGCGCCGAGGAATAGGTCATCGTGTCGTCCAGCCAGAGCCGGTAGAAATCGTTGCCCAGATCGTAGTGATAGGAAATGTTCTTCTTCGCCTGCCGCTTGCTGTTGGACCGCAGCCAGTGGCGCAGCCGTTCGAAGGCGCGGACCACGCGCTGGCCGGGAAAGCCGTCATAGACCTCGTCGTTGTCCTGATGGAACAGGTCGAGCAGCGCCTGCAGGTCCGGCGTGGTCCAGCCGCCATCGAGGTAGGCATCGCAAAAGCCCAGGTCGCCCTCCCGGATCAGCCGTGCGAACAGGTCGTCGTCGTGGACGCGCAGCTCGGCGACATGGCCGGGGTTCGGGCCCTCGACGCGGAACCGGCGTCCGTCCGGCAGAACGATGTCGAGCCGGCCGTTGCGCATCTGCTGGAGGACGTCGAACACGGGTCGGAAATAGCGTGGCAGGCCGGTCTGGCCCCGCGTCGTGGTCAGGATCATCACCTTCACTCCCCTCGCGGCCCCCGGGCAACCCCAACCCGGACCGTCGCCCGAGAGTTTAAGCCGGGCGACCGGGATGTCACGGTTTTCGTGGCGAAAACCTCCGCCCCGGCAGCGCCGCGCCTAGAAATCCCGCGCCTCGTAGGCGTCGAGCGCCCGGGCGCGGCCCTCCTTCGCGCCGACCACCGGCGCGGACGGGTAGCGGTCGGACGCCGCCATGCCCCAGCTTTCCGGTATCGCGGCGAAGAAATCGGTGGCGGTTTCCGGCGGCCTGCCCTGGCCCTCGGCGATCCAGCGGCGGCGGTAGCGGCGGTCGGGATCGAACTTGTCGGCCTGGGTCTCGGGGTTGAACACCCGGAAATACGGGGTCGCGTCCGGGCCCGACCCCGCCGACCACTGCCAGCCCATCGCATTCGACGCCGGGTCCCAGTCGATCAGGCAGTGCTCGAACCATTTCTGGCCGATCTGCCAGTGGGTCATCAGGTGCTTGGTCAGGTAGGAGGCGACGATCATCCGGCCCCGGTTGTGCATCCGGCCGGTGACGTACATCTCGCGCATCGCCGCATCGACCAGTTCCATCCCGGTCCGGCCGCGCATCCACGCCTGCACCTCCGGCCGGTCGGGATCGGTGTTCCACGGGAAGGCGTCCCATTCCTCGCGCCAGTTGCCCTCGGTCAGGCGCGGCGTGTGGTAGGCAAGGTGATGGGCGAAGTCGCGCCACACCAGTTCCTTGAGAAAGGTCTCGGCCCCCGCCTTGCCCTCCTCCATCGCGCGGCGGCCGGCGTGCCAACAGGCGGCGGGGCCGATCTCGCCCCAGGCGAGGTTCTCCGACAGGCCCGAGGTGCCGTCCTCGGCCATCCGGTCGCGGGCCTCGGCGTAGCCGGCGATCCGGTGCGCCACGAACGCGCCGAGCCGGCCGCGCGCCGCTTCCTCGCCCACGGTGACGTGCTTGCCGACGATCGCCGCGCCGCGGACCATGTCGGCGTCAAGCGCCCAGTCCGCCAGCGCCTCCGACCGGGGCCAGGCGTCCGGGGCCGGGATCCGGCCCGGCGCGGGCAGCGGCGCGGCCACCTCGCGGTCGCGGACCGCCTTCCAGAACGGGGTGTAGACCCGGTAGGGGCCGCCCGACCCGGTCTCCACCGTCCAGGGCTCGAACAGGACATGGCCGGGGTGGGATGCCGCCTCGATCCCGTCCTCGCGCAGCGCCGCCTTCACCGCGGTGTCGCGGGCCACGCTGTCGGCCTCGTAATGCCGGGTCCAGGCCACCGCCCCGGCACCGGTCTCGGCCACCAGGTCGCGCAGCACCGGCAGCGCCGGACCCCGGCGCAGGATCAGGCGCGATCCGGCCGCTTCCAGCGCCCGGCCGAGCGACCGGAGCGACAGGCCGAGGCGGAAGCGCGGCGCCGCGCCATAGCCCTCGGCCACGTCGTCGAGGATGAAGACCGGGATCACCGGGCGGCCGGCGCCGCAGAGGGCGGTCAGGGCGGCGTGGTCCGAAAGCCGCAGGTCGCGGCGGAACCACAGCAGGGCGGGGCGCGTGTCCGTCATGGCCAGCGACCTAGCCCGCCGCCGCCCGGTTCAACCCCGCCGCGCCTTCTTCGGACCCGAAATATCCCCGCCGGAGGCATTGGAATCCGCCCCGCGGCAGCCACCGGCTCAGGCGTTGACGTCAACCACGACCCGGCCGCGCACTTGGCCCTTGAGGATGTCCGCGCCCAGCTTCGGCAGGTCGGCCAGCGTCGCCTCGACCACCATGTCGTGCAGCTTGTCCAGCGGCAGGTCGCGGGCGATCCGCTGCCATGCGGCGACGCGGTTGGCGTAGGGCTGCATCACGCTGTCGATGCCCAGAAGGTTCACCCCGCGCAGCAGGAACGGGATCACCGTCGCGGGCAGCTGCGCGCCGCCGGCAAGCCCCACGGCGGCGACCGAGGCGCCGTACTGCATCTGCCCCAGCACCCGCGCCAGCATCGGCCCGCCCACCGCGTCGACGCAGCCGCCCCAGGTCTCGGTCTCCAGCGGGCGCTTCACCGGCTCGGCGATCTCCGCGCGCGGCACGATCCGCGACGCGCCCAGCGACGTCAGGTAGCCGGCGGTTTCGGGGCGGCCGGTCACCCCGGCGACCTCGTGGCCCAGCCGGGCGAGGATCGCGGTCGCGACCGAGCCGACGCCGCCCGCCGCCCCGGTGACCAGGACCGGCCCGTCCTTGATGCCGTGCGCCTCGAGCGCCATCACCGCCAGCATCGCGGTGAACCCGGCGGTGCCCACCGCCATCGCGTCGCGGGCGGTCAGGCCCGCGGGCAGCGGCACCAGCCAGTCGGCCTTGACCCGCGCCTTCTGGGCGTAGCCGCCCCAATGGACCTCTCCCACCCGCCAGCCGGTCAGCACCACCTTGTCGCCGGGCTTGTAGCGGTCATCGTCCGACGCCTCGACCGTGCCCGCGAAGTCGATGCCCGGCACATGCGGGTAGGTCCGCACCAGCCCGCCGCCGGGGCCGATGCACAGGCCGTCCTTGTAGTTCACGGTGGAATACTCGACCGCGACGGTGACATCGCCCGCCGGCAGCCGGTCCTCGCCGATCCGCTGCACCGAGGCCGAGGTCTTGCCGCTGGCCTCGTCCTTCTCCACCACAAGCGCGTTGAACATCGTCGTCTCTCCCTCGGTGCGTGATCTCGGTGCGTGACCGTCGTCAGGCCCGCTCAGTAACAGCCCGGGCGGCCTAGTGCCAGAACGCGGCGCGGACGGCGGCCGGGCGCGGCCCGTCGGGGGTGTGCACGGTCAGCTCGGTGCCCGGCTCCCAATGGGTCATGCGGACCATGCCGATGGCCACGCCGCCGCCGAAATCGGGCGAATTGGCCGCCGATGTGACCTGCCCCACCCGGGTCTCGCCCGCCGTCACCGGCCAGGCCCGGTCGCAGGGCGGCAGCGGGTCGCCGCCGATCTCGATCGGCCGGACCTGCCGCACCGGACCTTCCCTCGCCACCCGCAGCAGGGCGTCGCGGCCGACGCAGCCGATCGCGGTCTGGGTGTTGCAGAACCGGCCGAGGCCGCATTCGTGGGGGGTGTTCTCGCGGGTCATGTCGTTGCCGTAGGACAGCAGGCCGCCCTCGACCCGTTCGATCCCGTTCGGACAGCCGGCGCGCACGTCCATCGCCCGGCCCGCCTCCATCAGCGCGTTCCACAGCGGCATCCCGTGCCGTTCACCCTCGACGTAGATCTCGAACCCGCCCTGCCGCGAGTATCCCGACCGGGCCACCGCCATCGGCACCCCGCCGAAGTCGAACCAGCCGAAGCGGAAGAACCGCAGGTCGCGCACCCCGTCGCCGAAGACCGCGGCGGCGAGGTCGTCCGACAGCGGCCCCTGGATCGCCAGCGGCGACACGTCGGGCTCGTCCACCAGCACGTCGAGCCGGAACCCGTAGGCCAGACCCTTGACCCAGAGCAGCAGGTCGCTGTCGGCGATCGAGATCCACCAGCGGTCCTCGGCCAGCTTGAGCGCGACGGGATCGTTCAGCATGCCGCCGGTCTCGTCGACGATGGGAACGTAATAGCACTGGCCGGGCAGCATCCCGCGCAGGTCGCGCGGGGTCAGCATCTGCATCAGCTTCGCGGCGTCCGGGCCGCGCAGCTCGATCTGCCGCTCGCAGGCCACGTCCCAGACCTGCACCGCGGTCTTGAGATGGCGGTAGTCCTCCACCACCGAGCGGAACACGGTGGGCAGCAGCATCCGGTTGTAGACCGTGTAGGCCGAGACGCCGGCGGCCTCGACGCCATCTGAGAACGGGGTGCGCCGGACCCGGCGCGAGGGGGTGATCAGGGTCATTTCTGGGCAATCGCCTTGCAGGGCCGGTCGGCCGGTGGGGTGTCCGCCCGCCCGTAGGCGGTCTCGCCGCAATGGCGGCAGCGGTATTCGCGAAGGGCGCGCTCCGAGGCAGGGTCGACCGGCTCGAAGGCGCAGCGGCGGCGCGCGGCGGCGCGCCCTGCCCCGCCCGGCCCGGCCGGTGCGCTGCGCCGGGCCCACCAGACGAAGACGGCGACCGCGACGGCGATGGCGATGATCGTCGGCACCGGCTCAGCCGCCGTCGGGCAGGAACACCAGGTCGGTGTCCGGCAGCCTGATCCCCGCCGCGGTCAGCATCTGGTGCAGCTGGCCCCGGTGGTGGGTCTGGTGGTTGAAGAAATGCGCCACGCAGACGGCGATCGGCCGCGACACCTCGCGCCCGGTGGCGCCGGAAAACCAGGTCAGGTGCCCCACCAGGTCGATCGCGGCCAGCCGGTCCGCCCAGACCGAGATCCGGCCGTCGGTGCGGTAGCGCAGCGCCTCCCAGTCGCCGAAGGTGCGGCACAGGCGCGGACTGTCGGCCAGCCCGCCCTCGGGGCGCTGGCCGCCGTCGAACCGGCTCATCCACATCAGGTCGCCCCACAGCAGGTGGTTCGCGGTGCCGAGGAGGGACCCGAAGAACGCGCCCCGGTCGCGGGTCAGCTCGGCCGCCGGCAGCGGCTCGAGCGCCTTGCGCAGCCCGGTATTCTGCCAGGCGTTGTAGCGGGCCATGGTCTGGCAATAGGCCGGGGTGATCATGCGCGGCCCGGGCCGGTCCAGTGGATCGGGATGATGTCGGCGGACTTGCCCTCGAAATCCCAGACCCGGCCGTAGTCGCGGACCTTCGACTTCAGGCCCACCGCCGGGTAGATCGTCGGCCCCATCCAGTACTGGGTGTTCTGCATCGACACCGGCTCGTCCGGGTTCTTGCCGGGGATCATCTCGATCTCGCCCTGGATCTTGCGGCCGACGATGATCCGGCGGCGGCGGCCGTCGCGCTCGATCACCACCTTCTCGCGCTCGGCGCCGAGGATCTCGGAGACGAGGAAGTTGAACACCCCGGTATTGCCGCCCGCCGCGCCCGAGAGGATCTTGAGCAGGCCGTTATAGGCCTTGCCGCTGGCCTTCTCGTCGACATAGGCGGCGACCTTCCAGTTGCCCTCGGCCATCCGGCCCGGAATGTCGATCAGCAGCGCGACGTTCAGCCCGGCGAGGCTCTCGCCCTCGAAATGGCCGTCGTCGATCTGCAGCGCGAACCAGGTCTGGCAGTAGCCGTAGGTCGGCGGGTGCTTGCCCAGCGAGATGCCGCAGGGACAGACCACCTCGCAGGAGCAGTTCATGAACAGCTCGCCCCGGATCTCCCATTCGGTGGGGGTCATGCGGCGGCGGCGCGGGTTCTCCATCCGCTGGTCGATGCGCTGGCTGATCGGCAGTCGGTCGGCGTCGGGGCGGCGTCTGGGGGTCATCTGGTCTCTCCTGTCGGGCCGGTCCGGGTCATATCAGCCCGGCGGCAAGTGCGAGGCCGGCGGCGACCAGGGCCGCGCCGACGGGTTTCAGCAGGGCGTGGCCGATGGGCCGCAGCTTCTCGAGGATCATCACGAAGGTGGCCAGCCCCATCCAGGCAAGGCTCATCACCCCGCCGACGAAGCCCAGCGCCATGTAGCCCCAGCAGCACCCGACGCAGAACGCGCCGAGCCCCAGCCCCATGCGCAGCCCGCCGCCGAAGCCGGGGCGCCAGCGGCCGAGGAAATAGCCCATCGGCGCGTGGCACACGCCGTGGCAGACCGCCTTCAGCCGGGTGAACTGGTAGAGGCCAACGGCGATCAGCAGGCCCGCCGACAGCCAGGTCCCGGCGCGGCCCAGCATGTCGATCGCGCCGCCGTACAGCAGCGCCATCTGCACCGCCGCGATCAGCGCCGCGAACGCGACCCAGGCGAGGAAGTACCCCAGCAGCACCCCGAACCAGCCGGCGCGGCTGCCGTCGGCGCTGCGGATCAGGTCCTCGTAGGTGGCCAGAGTCGGCACCATGACAGGCAGCATCATCGCCGCCATCATCGCCGCCCACATGCCGAACAGCGGTCCGAACCCGGCCATCGGCATCGGCATGTCCATCCGCGGGTCCATCGCCGCCATCGCCGCGGCGGCGGCATCGGGACGGCCGAGCAGATCGACGCCCATACCCGTCGCCATCAGGTACATCGCCGCCCATGCCGCGAGAATCGCGCCGAGGACACCCAGCCATGCGGTCGTGCGCGCCACGGCCTGCATCATCTCCGGCGTCTCCTCCTCCGCTCGCCCCGGGGGCCATCTGTGACAAAGCCGGCCCGGCGCGTCCAGCCCGGCCGCGACACTTTTGCGACCGCCCGCGCCGGGCCCGCCGGAACCGCTTTGCCCTTGCGCCCGTCCACGCCCGTGTTAGCGTTTCGCGCCGCAACATCACTCACGCGGGGAGAAAAACGCGATGAAATCCATCCTTCTCGGCAGCACGGCGCTGATCCTGGCCGCCGCCGCCGTCTCGGCGCAGGATACCGACCTCCTGGTCTTCGACTATCCGGGCTTCGAAAACCCGGATTACCACCAGTCCTATGTCGAGAAGCACGGCGCCAGCCCGACGTTTTCGTTCTTCGGCGACGAGGAGGAGGCGTTCCAGAAGATCGTTTCCGGCTTCGAGGCGGACGTGACCCATATCTGCGCCGGCTCGGTGTCGAAATGGATCGAGAGCGGCATCATCGAGCCCTGGGACACCGCCCGGATCGACGCCTTCGGCGATCTCGACGCCAACCTGACCGGGCAGGACGTCGCCTCGGGCGATGCCGCGGCCTACTTCATCCCGACCGACTTCGGCTCCACCGCGGTCGCCTACAACCCCGAACAGGTGACCGCCGAGCAGGTCGCCTCGCTGCAGGTGTTCAAGGACCCCGCGCTGGCCGGCCGGATGACCATTCCCGACAACGTCGACGACGCCTTCGCGCTGGCCTACCTCGCCACCGGGGTGACCAACTGGTCCGAGGTCACGGACGAACAGTTCGAGGCGGCGGTCGCCTGGCTGCGCGAGATCCATCCGAACCTGCGCGCCTACTGGACCGACCCGGCCGAACTGTCGCAGCTGCTGTCCACCGGCGAGGTTCTGGTGTCCTGGGCCTGGAACGAGACCTACCCGACGATGGTCGAGGAAGGCCGCCCGATCGCGTTCCAGCGCGAAGCGGCGGAAGGCTCCTCACTCTGGCTCTGCGGCTACGTCAACATGGCCAACGCGCCCGGCTCCGAGGACAAGGCCTACGACTACATCAACGCGATGCTGTCCGAGGCGTCGGCGATCCCGCTGGTCGAGAACGGTTTCGGCACCGCCAACAAGGCGGCGCTGACCAGCCAGATCAGCGCCGAGGATCTGGTCGCCGCGGGCCTCGAGCCGATCGAAGCCCCGGTGCTGGCGCAGCTGCCGATCAGCCAGGAACTGCGCGAGCGCCACTCCGAGGCCTTCGAACTGATCAAGGCCGGGTTCTGATCCGTCCCTGACCCCGACCACCGGCGCGCCCCGTCCCGCGGGGCGCGCCGTCTGCTTTCCGGACTCGCCTCCGACATTCCGACAAGACCATCCGCTCGCCCGCCCCGCGGCGGAACAGTCCGGCCGCCGGCCCGCGCCGTCACCGACGCGATGCCGACGTGATACCGACGTGATACCGACCCGATGCCGACGCGATGCCGCTGCCGACTCCGCGTCAGCCCGGCCCCCGGCTGCCGGGGATGATCCGCCTGCGGGACGCGGCCGTAACACTGTAAATGCAATCGGACAGACAGGGGCGTCATGGACCTGCTCAACCCGCTCATCGCCTTGATTTCCATCGGCTTCGGCCTGATCGGCTGGCTCGCGCCGCGCTACACGATGGCGGTGGTGGACCTCCAGCCGGGCGCCACGCCGATGGGGCCGTCCGAGGTGCGGGCGGTGTCGGGGGCGCTGTTCGTCGGTCTCGGCCTCGGGGCGCTGACCCTCGCCACCCCCCTGGCCTACGCGATGATCGGCTTCGCCTGGGGCGGCGCCGCCATCGGCCGCCTGACCTCCCTCGTCATCGACGGCCAGACCCCCAAGAAATGGGGGTTCTTCCTGACCGAGGCCGCCGTCGCCGCGGCCGCGCTGGGCCTCAATCTCTGACCTGACCGCGCCACCGCGCCGGCGTTCTGCGATTGAAATCCCGGCGGGTCTGTCCTACATCTGGACTGTCCTTCGGGACTATGGGCATAAACGCGCTCGGAATAAGCGGATCGGACCCGGGGGCAGTACCCGGCGGCTCCACCAGAACCCTTCGTTGGGGGGACACGGGGCCGAACCAGGATCGACGAACGTGTAAAGGGGTGGCTTTGTCCCGGTGAGGTACCACCGTTATCGGTCCGTAAAGCATAATTGCCAACGACAATCATGCTCCGGTCGCGCTCGCCGCTTAATGCGGTGCGCAAAGCCGAAACCTAAGCCCTTGCGCCTAGCAGCGTAAGGCGGGGTCCGCAGGCACCTGGCAACAGAAGCCTGCACCTTTCCCGGATACGAGATGCCTGACCGACCCGCCGATGAGGTCGCCTATACCGCATTGTGCGTGGTGGGCCGACAATCGTTCGCTCTCCGGTCCATTGTTCTCATTTGAGAAGAAGTCGACCGGGATATCGACGGACGGGGACCGACGGAAAGACCCCGAGAACCGGTTTTCGGCCCGGAATCTCGCGTTTTGCGGGAATCAAGCGTTGTCCGACTCACCGCACCCGGTGCAGTCTTTACGTCAGGTTAATTCTTAAGTTCCGGGGGGAAGTTCATGAAATTCTTCAGAGTCATTCCGTTGGTCATCGCCACGGCAATCGGAGCGCCGACCGCCCATGCGGCGACGCTGAGCGACCTCATCGCCGGAGGGACGCTCACGCAAGGGGACGTCGTCTTCGACAATTTCAGCTTCATGGATTTCTTCGATTCGGTGGCTCCGTTCGCCGGCGACCGACCGGTCGCGGCAAGCGAAATCGAGGTCACCACAGGATCGGCGGTCGGCAGCGTGTCGCTGACCTTCACCATCGACCCGGCGATCAGCATCGCCGGCCAGGATGCCGCAAGCGGGTTCAGGCATATCTTCGAGTTCTTTCTCGATTTCCGGGCCTCCGTCGCCGCGCCTTCGACCAGGGTGTTCAGCACCGTGACGCTTGGCGGCGGCGACCTGTTCGCGACCGGCGGAGGCGTGAGCGAGGTGATCTACGACATCGACGGCGTCGGCGGGCTCAACGATCTCGAAATCTTCGAAGCGCCGGGTTTCGCCCCGTCGTCACAGTCGTCCGACAGCTTCCTCGTGGCGGGGCCAAGCAGCCTGTCCCTCTTCGGCCTGATCGAGGGCGATACCGGATCGGGCGACACCGCCGGGCTGTCAACCTTCACGCTGACCTTCGACCTTGAA
>JBFKOW010000123.1:0-11215 GCA_041628615.1 Paracoccaceae bacterium
AGCAGGCAGTAGATCGCCTCCTGCGCCCCGGTCGCGCCCTGCGAATGGCCGGTCATCGACTTGGTGGACGAGATCGGCGGCGTCGCGCCCTCGCCGAAGACGCGGCGGACCGCCTCCACCTCGCCCACGTCGCCCACCGGCGTCGAGGTCCCGTGGGCGTTGATATAGCTGATCGTCCGGCCCGCCGGCAGGGTCGCCAGCGCTCCGCGCATCGCGCGTTCGCCGCCTTCGCCCGAGGGGGCCACCATGTCGTGCCCGTCCGAGGTGGCCGCGAAGCCGGTGACTTCGGCGTGGATCGTCGCGCCGCGGGCCAGCGCCCGGTCGAGCGACTCGAGCACCACCATGCCGCCGCCGCCGGCGATCACGAAACCGTCCCGGTCGGCGTCGAAGGCCCGCGAGGCCCGGGTCGGGGTGTCGTTGAACTTGGACGACATCGCCCCCATCGCGTCGAACAGGCAGGACAGGGTCCAGTCCAGCTCCTCGCCGCCGCCGGCGAACATCACGTCCTGGGTCCCGAGCGCGATCTGCTGCGCCGCCATGCCGATGCAGTGCAGCGAGGTCGAGCAGGCCGAGGTGATCGAGAAGTTCATCCCCTTGATCCGGTAGGCTGTGGCCAGGTTGGCGCTGATCGTCGAGGACATGCACTTGGGGACGGCGAACGGCCCGATCCGCTTCGGGCTGCCCTTCTCGAGCACCGTCTGGTGCGCCGCCAGCATCGCCGAGGTCGAGGGCCCGCCGGAGCCGGCGATCAGTCCCGTCATCGGGTTGATGATGTCCGCCTCGCTCAGCCCGGCATCGGCGATCGCCTGGGCCATCGCGATGTGGGCATAAGCGGCGCCGGGTCCCATGAACCGCAGCGCCCGCTTGTCGACGTGGTCGTTCACGTCGATCTTGAGCGTGCCGGCGACCTGGCTGCGGAAGCCCCGCTCGGCCATCTCCGGCGAGGCCTCGACCCCCGAGCGGCCGGCCTTGAGCGCGGCCGCGACCTCGTCGGCCGAATTCCCGATGGGCGAGACGATCCCCAACCCGGTGACGACGACTCTTCTCATTGGCGACCCTTCGCTGCGACACGGCGCATGAGCGCTCCCTTCCGTGGCTTCGTGCGTGTTTAGGACAGGGGGGAAAGCCGGGGCAAGCGGATAAGGCCGGTGTCATGGCGGCAGGAAGTGCCCACCTTCGAGGATCCAGTCCTGCGCCAGCATGTATTCGATGAAGAGCCGCGCCGGGCTGTCGGCCGGCGCATTGGCCGGATAGACCGCGAAGATGTCGAGGGTGGGCATCCGGACCGCCGGCAGCACTTCGACCAGCGTGCCGTCGCGCAATTCGTCGAGGATGTGAAGCTTGAACTCCAGCGCGAAGCCGAGCCCCGCCTTCACGAAATTCAGACCCATCTCGAAGTTGTCGCAGCTCATCGCGATGCGCGGGGCGGTGTCGGACGGCGGGCATCCGGCCATGCGCGTGTAGGTCGACCACGGGACCTGCGGCGTCTGGATCCAGTCCCAGGTGACGAGGTCCTCCAGACTGTGCACCGGGGGCCGGGCCGCGACATACTCGGGCGTGGCGAAGACGCAGAACCGTGCGCTGCCGAGGGCACGGGCCTTGTAGGCGCTGTCGTCGAGGCCGCTGCTGGAGCCGCGGATGGCGAGGTCGTAGGGCGACCCCTCGAGGGGCACGTAGTGATCGGTGATGTGCAGCGACAGTTCGATCTTCGGATAGGTGCGGGCGAAGCCCGCGTAGATGTCCGCGACCGGGCGGCGGGCGGAAGAGGTGTTCAGGGTGATCGACAGCTTGCCCCGGGGCTGGCTGACGCGGCGGTTGACCGCGGCGAGCCCCTCCTGCGCGGCACGGGTCATGCGCTGACTGGCGGCGAGAAGTTCCGTCCCGGCATCGGTGAGAGACATGCGCCGGGTGGAACGGTACAGCAGCGGCGTGCCGAGCCGGTCCTCGAACTGGGTGATGTGGTGGCTCACGACGGACGGCGAGAGGCCGAGTTTCTTCGCCGCCCCTCTGAACGACCCGGCCTCCGCCACCGCCTGGAAGATCGCCATCATGCGAAGCTGGTCAATCATCGCGATCCCCATTGTTCGATCAGGTGAGATTATGAAGCCCATAGATTCCGGATTATCGGACAGCCCGAGGTCTGCGATCAATGGGATTGTCACCGGGAATGACGAGATCGACCCACAAAGCAAAAGGATCAGCCCCATGCCTCAGATGATTTCCATCGCCCGCTCCTCCACCACCGAAAACCCCTTCGGATCGCCCGAATTCCACGCCGCCCATGACGAGATCTTCGGCGACGCGATGAAGATCACCGCGATCCTGCGGGATCCCAACGATCCCTACCAGGTCGCCGTCGTGGGCGAGGTGACGGACCTCGACCACGTGCGCAAGGCCAGCCGCACGCCCGAAGGCGACGCGATGATGCGCCGCTTCGGTTTTGTCGAGCAGCTGTCCTATTTCCTCGAAGAAGGTCAGTCGTGATGGCCGCGCTGCTTCGGTCCCTTTTCGTCCCCGAGACCGAGTACATGCCGAAAGGCGAGGACCGCGACCGCGTCTTGACCTACTGGGTCTTCCTGCGCGATGCCAATCCCTTCGCCTTCACCCGTCGGTGACGACGTCGAACAGGTCGCGCCGCCGCGTTCCCGCCGGCGGCGCGTCAGCTTTCCGACAGGGCGACCTTCATGTCCTTGACCTCGTAGATGACCTCGCCGTCGGCCTCCACGATGCCGTCGGCGACGCCCATGGTGAGGCGGCGGGACTGCACGGCCTTGGTGAAATCCACCTTGTAGGTCAGCATCCTGCGGTCTGGACGCACCATGCCCTTGAGCTTCACCTCGCCCACGCCGAGCGCATAGCCGCGGCCGGTCCAGCCGCGCCAGCCGAGGTTGAAGCCGGTCAGCTGCCACAGGCCGTCGAGCCCGAGGCAGCCGGGCATGATCGGGTTGCCGGGGAAGTGGCAGTCGAAGAACCACAGGTCCGGCCGGATGTCGAACTCGGCCACCACGTGTCCCTTGCCGTGGGCGCCCTCGTCGGCCGAGATGTCGGTGATCCGGTCCATCATCAGCATCGGGGGTTCGGGAAGCTGGGCATTGCCGGGCCCGAACAGCTCGCCCCGGGCGCAGCGCAAGAGGTCTTCCCGGTCGAACTGGCGCGGAAGCTGGGACATGAGGCGGGTTTCTCCCGGTGATCTGGGCGCCGAGGCGCGGTCCTAGGGTATCGCTGGTCGGCGCCAGCCTCTAGCACCTGCCCGCGCGCGAGGGCAAGTCCGCCGCGGTGCAGACCGCGGGCCCCGACGGGCCGAAGCCGCGTTGCCGATTGAAAATGGCGGCGATTGGCACATATTAACGACAGAAGCGGAGCCGAGCGTAAGCGATGACACCACCGACCGAGACACGCGCCGCGACCTGGCTGGCCGAGGCGGACCTGCGCCCGACCCGGCAGAGGCTGGCCCTGGCCGACCTGCTCGTCGGTGACGGCCGCGACCGCCACGTGACCGCCGAGAGCCTGTTCGACGCCGCGCGGGCCGCCGGCGAGCGGGTGTCGCTCGCGACCGTGTACAATACGCTGCGCGCCTTCTGCCGGGCCGGGCTGCTGCGCGAGATCGTCGTCGACGGCTCTCGGAGCTATTTCGACACCAACATGTCCGATCACCCGCATTTCTACTGGGAGGACAGCGCCACGCTGACCGACGCCCCGGCGGAAGATCTGGAGATCATCCGGCTGCCCGAGGCGCCGACCGGAGCCGAGATCGCGAAGGTGGACGTGGTGATCCGGCTGCGCCGGACCTGATCCCGCGAACGGTGGGTCAAGACCCACCTCACTCTGTGGCCCCGACCGCCCGGAGCATCCGTGAGGTGGGTCTCGACCCAGCGTCCGCGGCGATGGCCGCGCTCTCAGGCGCTTAACCGGCCATTAACCGCGACTCGGCAAGGCTTGGCCCATGTCCGAGTTCCGACGCCTCTTCGTCCCCGGCGGGACCTACTATTTCGCGGCCCGCCTCGCCGACACCGACAGCGGCCAGCTGGTGGCGGAGATCGACCTGCTGCGCGACTGCTTCCGGCTGGCGATGCGTCGCTGGCCCTTCGCGATCCGGGCCGCCTGCGTGTTGCCTGCGGAACTGCACATGATCTGGACATTGCCGCCCGGAGATGCCGGCTATCCGGCGCGCTGGCGGCTGATCAAGTCGACTTTCTCGCGCCATCTGCCGCCGCCCGCCGTTCCGCCGTCCCGCAGCAAGTTGCGCAAGGGCGAGAAGGGGACCTGGCAACGCCGCTACTGGGAGCACCTGATCCGCGACGCCGCCGATTTCGACCGGCACGCGGCGCATGTCCTGTCCGCTCCGGTCCGCGCCGGCCTCGTCGCCCGCCCCGAGGACTGGGCCCACAGTTCGCTGCACCGCCGGCCGCCTGCCGCCGGCGCGCCGACCCTGCCCCGGGCCGGTGGGTCGAGACCCACCTCACGCCAGCCAGGCACAGCTTCGGCCCGGACCGAGGTCGGGTCGGTTGTCCGGGCCGCGCCTGGCCCGGGGTCGTCGATGCCTGTGCCGACCGGCGGGTGAGGTGGGTCTCGACCCACCGCCCCTGTCCGGTCAGAACCACTGCCCCGGCTCCATCAGGCCGAAATCCAGCAACTGCCGGGAATGCCACTTGAACGGCACCG
This sequence comes from Paracoccaceae bacterium, assembly GCA_041628615.1. Taxonomy (GTDB): domain Bacteria; phylum Pseudomonadota; class Alphaproteobacteria; order Rhodobacterales; family Rhodobacteraceae; genus JAMWZF01. The sequence continues at coordinate 4,663 of JBFKOW010000123.1, forward strand.
AGTTGTGCCAGCGGAAGGTCTCGATGTCGAAGGTCGAACCCGGGTTCCGCTTCAGCGCCTTCGCGGTCCGGAACGAGCAGATCGCGGCGGTCAGGTTGTGGTGCCAGGGACAGGCGTAGGTGTTGTATTCCGGGTCGTCGAAGGTGTGGTCGGCCTGCAGCTTCAGCCCCGGCCTGGCGCGGAACAGGGCGATCCGGTCGATCTTGCGCCGGGCCTTCGGGATGTGCTCCTCGAAGCGCCAGCGCAATCCGCCGAAGAAATCGAGCTGGCGGTCCAGCGCGGTGTCGAGGGCGTCCTTTCGGGCCAGCGCGTAGTAGCCTGACCGGTCGAGGTGGGCATCGTCGATGGAGACCGCGTCGGGATGCCGCGACAGGTCGCCGGCGTAGATGTCGATCACGTAGGTCAGGATCGAATCGCGCCGTTCCTCGGCGGCGAAGGCGACCATTTCGCCGACCGTCCGGTGCTCGCAGAACGGGTAGAACAGGTATTCCGCGTTGTAGCAGTAGTAGATCCACAGCCCCGGCGCGGCGGCGGCGATGACCGCGTTGACGATCGCCTCGGTCGCGCCCGTCTCGAGCGTGTTGCAGTCGACCCGGTGGATCTTCTCCTCGAGCGCCGGCGCGATGCCGATCGTCGGCGGCGCCAGCACCAGCAGGGACCGGAACCCGTTGCCGAGGTGATGCCGGATGGTGCTGTCGACCTCGATGCCGTCCTCGACGATGATGATGCCGATCGGTCCCTTGCGCAGGGGCGCGTCCCCCGACTTCAGGAATGTGCTCAGCGTGTCGTGGCGCATCTTTCCTCCGCCCCCGTTTCCTGTGCCAGCCGACCCCGCATTGCAAGCCCGCCATGCCGCCGCTACACCCGCACCGTTGCAGCGGGAGCAACGAAGGGGTCGGGCCGATGCCGAAGAAGCTCTACATCAAGACCTATGGATGCCAGATGAACGTCTACGACAGCGAACGCATGTCGGAGGCGCTGGCCGAGAGCGACTACGTGCCGACCGACAGCCCGGACGACGCCGACCTGATCCTGCTCAACACCTGCCACATCCGCGAGAAGGCGGCCGAGAAGGTCTATTCCGAGCTGGGCCGGTTCAAGGGCCTGAAGGCGGCGAAGCCGGACCTGAAGATCGGTGTCGCGGGCTGCGTGGCGCAGGCCGAGGGCGCCGAGATCGTCCGCCGCCAGCCGATGGTCGACCTCGTGGTGGGGCCGCAAAGCTATCACCGCCTGCCCGAACTCGCCGCCCGGGCCGGCGCGGGCCGCCGCGCGCTCGACACCGAGTTCCCGGAAGAGGACAAGTTCGAGCGCCTGAAGGGCCGCCCCCGCGCCGCGCGCGGGCCCACCGCCTTCCTTACCGTCCAGGAAGGCTGCGACAAGTTCTGCTCCTTCTGCGTCGTTCCCTATACCCGCGGCACCGAACAGAGCCGCCCGGCCGACCGGGTGCTGGCCGAGGCCCGCGACCTGGTCGTCGCCGGCGTCCGCGAGATCACACTGCTGGGGCAGAACGTGAACGCCTATCACGGTCACGACGGCGGCCTCGCCGGTCTGATCCGGGCGCTGGCCGGGATCGAAGGGCTGGAGCGGATCCGCTACACCACCTCGCATCCCAACGACATGGACGCCGCGCTGATCGCGGCCCACGGCGACGAGCCCAAGCTGATGCCCTACCTGCATCTGCCGGTACAGTCCGGCAGCGACCGCATCCTGAAGGCGATGAACCGCAAGCACGATGCCGAGAGCTACCTGAAGGTGATCGACCGGCTCCGCTCCGCCCGCCCCGACCTGCTGCTGTCCGGCGACTTCATCGTCGGCTTTCCGGGCGAGACCGAGGCCGATTTCGAGGCGACGATGGATCTCGTCCGGGCGGTCGGCTACGGGCAGGCCTATTCGTTCAAGTATTCCGCCCGGCCCGGCACCCCGGCGATGGAGCGCAAGGGCCAGGTCCCCGAGCCGGTCAAGGCCGACCGGCTGCAGCGCCTGCAGGCGCTTCTGACCGACCAGCAGAAGGCGGCGCAGGACGCGATGGTGGGCCGGTCGGTCGGCGTCCTGTTCGAGAAGCCGGGCCGGCTGCCGGGCCAGCTGGTCGGCAAGTCCGACCACCTCCACGCTGTCCATGTCGGCGCCGATTCCGGCCGGATCGGGACCATCGCGCAGGTCCGGATCGTCGGCAGCGCACCGAACTCCCTGTCGGGCGAGATCGCCGCCTAGTTGCGGAGGGCCGGTGGGCTTCTCTTTCCGGTCGTCCCGAGCCGTGCCGCGGCCCGGTGGGTCGCGAATCGCCCTTTCCCGCATGACCGCGCAACAACCCTCGGGGCGAGCGGTCGGCTGTTTCCTCCGGGCGCACAATATCTGGCCCGATCCGCATTAATTTAGGCAATTTGTGGGCAAGCCTGCTAGGCCCGACTCCGGACTTTCGGCCCTTCGCGACGGTGGGACGTGTGGCGGGGCCGATGTCGGACTCAAGCAGGGGGACAGGTTGTGGTGACGGAAACGAACGCATTGGACCGGGGCAGGCGGGCGGCTCTCGCGGTTGCGGTTCTCGGGCTCGGCCTCGGGATCGGCGGCCCGGCGGCGGCGCAGGACAGGGTGAGCGGCGAGAGATACGTTCCGACCATCTGGATCGATCCCGACGGCTGCGAACACTGGGTGATGGACGACGGCGCCGAGGGCTACATGAGCCCCCATGTCCGGCGCGACGGCACCCCGGTCTGTCATCGCGGCAATGTCTGCGGCGTGGTCCCCTCGGACCAGCTCTTCGCCACCGACCGGGCCGAGATCGGCCCCGAGGCCCGCGACCGGCTGGTCGGGTTCTTCCGCGAAAATGCCTCGCGCGGCTTCATCATTACCGGCCACACCGACAGCCGCGCCTCCGACGCCTACAACATGCGGCTGAGCCTGCGCCGCGCCACCGCCGTGGCGCAGATCGCCGCCGCCGCCGGGGCCAACGTCGTCGATGTCCGCGGATACGGCGAGCGCCAGCCCCTCGCCTCGAACGCCACCGCCGAGGGCATGTCCCGGAACCGGCGCGTCGAAATCGTCTGCATCCGGTAGGGAGGCACCCATGACCGACTTGAGGATCCCCGCCATCCTGCCGGCCGCTCTTGCCGCCGGGTTCGTACTGTCCGGCTGTGAGGAAGGGCTCGGAATGCTGGAGGAGGGCGGCGGGCCGCTGACCGGCGAACAGCGCTGGGTCGATGGCGGCGTCGACAGCAAGAGCCTGACCCAGCTCGTCGCCGGCATCTGGGTCGATCCGACCGGCTGCGACCACTGGATCATCGATGACGGGGTCGAGGGCTACCTGTCCCAGCGGCTCGATCCGCAGGGCCGGCCGGTCTGCTCGGGCGGCACGCCGAACACCGCGACCGGACCGTTCAAGCAGGGCTCCGACATCCCCGACCGGCAGTAGGGCGGGCGTTTCCGACGGCTCCTGCGGCCCGGCTTTTCGCCGGCGGATGCACTGCGCGACTTGAACCGAAGCCGTGGCCGGGCCACCATGGGTTCAAGGCACGACAGGCATGCATGAGAACGGAGCGCCGATTGGCCACCACCGAGCTGACCGAACTGGTTCTTGAGTTCCCCGACAACTACCTCCTGATCGACCTGTGCGGCCCGCATGACCGCAACCTGACCCGCATCGAGGCGGCGCACGACATCCAGATCCATCGCCGGGGCAACCTCTTGTCGCTGTTCGGGGAGGAGGAAGCGGTCCGCGCCGCCGGGGACGTGCTGCGTGCACTCTACGCCAGGCTCGAGGCCGGCCGTTCCGTCGAGACCGCCGACATCGACCGCGAATTGCGCATGAACGGCGACGATCCCGAGAGGCCGGCCGCGCAGATGGAGATGTTCTCGGGCGGCCCGGTCGAGATCAAGACCCGCAAGAAGCTGGTCGAGCCCCGGACCGACGCGCAGAAGGCCTATGTCCGCGCCCTGTTCGACACCGAGATGGCCTTCGGCATCGGCCCTGCCGGCACCGGCAAGACCTACCTCGCGGTGGCGGTCGGAGTGAACATGTTCTTCTCGGGGCACGTGGACCGGATGATCCTGTGCCGGCCTGCGGTGGAGGCGGGCGAACGGCTCGGCTTCCTTCCCGGCACCCAGGAAGAGAAGGTCGACCCCTACATGCAGCCGCTCTACGACGCGCTGAACGATTTCATCGGCGCCAAGGAGGTGGCCAAGCTCCGCGAGGCCCGCAAGATCGAGATCGCGCCGCTGGCCTTCATGCGCGGCCGCACCCTGTCCAACGCCTTCGTGGTGCTGGACGAGGCGCAGAACGCCACCACGATGCAGATGAAGATGTTCCTGACCCGGCTGGGCGAGGGCAGCCGCATGGTGATCACCGGCGACCGGAGCCAGGTCGACCTGCCGCGCGGCGTGACCAGCGGGCTGGCCGATGCCGAGCGGCTCCTGAAGGGCGTGAAAGGCATCAATTTCAGCTACTTCACCGCCAGGGACGTGGTTCGTCACCCGCTCGTCGCCGCGATCATCGAGGCCTACGACGCCGACGCGCCGGCCGGCTGATGCCGGTCGAGGTCATCGTCGAGGCGGAGGACTGGGCCGCGCTGGACCTTGCCGGGCTGGCCGAGGCGGCGGCGGCCGCGACCCTGGATCACCTGGGGCTCGCCGATGCCGCCGACTGGGAAATCGCGGTGCTGGCCTGCGACGACGCCCGGATCGCGGCGCTGAACGCCGATTTCCGCGGCAAGCCCCGGGCCACCAACGTGCTGTCCTGGCCGTCCGAGGAACGCGGCGCCGACGCCGACGGAGGCCCGCCCCGGCCGCCCGACCCCGCGGACCCGGAACTGGGCGACATCGCCATCGCCCACGGCACCTGCGCCGCCGAGGCGGCGGCGGCGGGCATCCCGCTCGACGCCCACACGACCCATCTTGTGGTTCATGCGGTCCTGCATCTATTGGGCTTCGATCACGATCGTGACGGGGATGCCGCGCTGATGCAGCGTCTCGAGGTGGAGATACTTGGCAAAATGGGCCTGCCTGACCCATATTGGCAGGGTAACGAGGACCCGGGGCGATCGCCGCCCCAGACCTGAAGGATCAGATGGGCGATATTTCGGACGGATCGTCTAGCGCCGCGCAGGGCGCGCAGGAAGAGGACGATGCAGACAAGCCTCGGAGCGGCGGATTCTTCGCGCGCATCGTCGAGGCCCTTTCCCCTTCGGATGAAACCCCGCAGGAGGCCGCCGCCAGCGGCAGCCCGGTCGCGGCCCATCCGCAGCTGTCGATGCTGCTCAACCTGCGGCGGCTGCGGGTGGACGACGTGTCGATCCCGAACGCCGACATCGTCGCGGTGCCGCTGACGACCGGCCGGGACGAACTGGTCCGGATCTTCCGCGAGAGCGGGCTGACCCGGCTGCCGGTCTTCGACGGCACCCTCGACACCCCGGTCGGCATGGTCCACCTGAAGGACTTCGCGCTGAAGCACGGCTTCAACGGGGACGACGGCGATTTCGACCTTTCGGCGATCCTGCGCCCGCTGTTCTACGTGCCGCCGTCGATGCCGCTGAGCGTGCTGCTGCAGAAGATGCAGGCCGAGCGCACCCACATGGCGCTGGTGATCGACGAATACGGCGGCACTGACGGCCTGATCACCATCGAGGACGTGATCGAGCAGGTGGTCGGCGAGATCGAGGACGAGCACGACGTCGACGAAGCGGCGCTCTGGACCGAGGAAAGCCCGGGCTGCTGGCTGGTCAAGGCGAAGGCCCCGCTGGAGGAATTCGAGGCGGTGATCGGGCGGGACCTCACCGGCCACGACGAGATCGACGAGGAAGAGATCGACACCCTCGGCGGGCTGGTCTTCATGCTGGCGGGCCATGTTCCGGCGCGGGGCGAGGTGATCCGGCACCCCGACGGGGCCGAGTTCGAGGTGATCGACGCCGATCCGAGACGCATCAAGCGACTGCGGGTGCGGCTCGGCGCCTCGGGCAATGACTAGGCCCCGCCTCGCCGACATCAGACCCCGTCGCAGCGACCTCGTCCTTCTCGGATGCGGGGTGACCGCGGCGCTGGGGCTCGCGCCGTTCGGCCTGTGGCCGCTCACCGTCCTCGCGCTGGCGCTTGCCTTCGGCGTCTGGAGCGCCGCCGGATCCGGCCGGGCGGCGGCCCGGTCCGGCTGGTGGTTCGGGCTCGGCTGGTTCGGGCTGGGCCTGTGCTGGATCGTGCAGCCCTTCCTCGTCGACCCCAGCCGGCATGGCTGGATGGCGCCGTTCGGGCTGGTGTTCATGGCGGGCGGAATGGCGCTGTTCTGGGCCCTGGCGGGCTGGCTCGGGCACCGGGTCGCGGCGCCGGCGGCCCGGCCATTGGCGCTTGCCGTGACGCTGACCGGGGCCGAATACCTGCGGTCGGTGGTCCTGACCGGCTTTCCGTGGAACCTCGTCGGCCATGTCTGGATCGGCACCGGGGTGGACCAGGTCGCGGCGGTGACCGGGGCGCACGGGCTGACCCTGCTGACCTGCGCCGCCGCGGCGCTGCCGGCACTGGCGGCGCACCGGGGATCGGCGGTGCAGGCCGCTCTCGCGATGGCGCTGACCGG
>JBFKOW010000124.1:0-11078 GCA_041628615.1 Paracoccaceae bacterium
CGCGCGGGGGGTCGAGCTGAAGTGGTTCGGCGCCGAAGCGCCGCACGGCTTCACCTCGCGCTACGTCCACTGGGAATACGCCGACCCGGCGCCGCTGCCCGGCACGGACGCGGTGCTGGCCGGGCTGCTCGACATGCGGCTGCCGCTCACCTTCAGCCTTGACGACTGCGCCCTGATCGCGCGGATCATCCGCTCCGAGATCGGCCGGGCCGGGGCGCTCGCCGCCGAATAGATTTGACGACGAGGGTGGCCGCGGCTAGAGAATTGAACGGGCGTTCAATAATGGGAGTCCGCGGCGATGTTCACAGCCACCATGCGCTTCGATCTGGGCGAGGAGGTCGACGCGCTGCGCGACATGGTGCATCGCTGGGCGCAGGAACGGGTCAAGCCGCTGGCCGCGAAGGCGGACCGTGACAACGTCTTTCCGGCAGACCTGTGGCGCGAGATGGGCGACCTCGGCCTGCTCGGAATCACCGTGGAGGAGGACTTCGGCGGCGCCGGGATGGGCTATCTCGCCCACACCGTCGCGGTCGAGGAGATCAGCCGCGTCTCGGCCTCCATCGGGCTCAGCTACGGCGCCCATTCCAACCTCTGCGTCAACCAGATCCGGCTGAACGGCACCGAGGACCAGAAGCGGAGATACCTGCCGCGGCTGATCTCGGGCGAGCATGTCGGCGCGCTGGCGATGTCCGAGGCCGGCGCCGGGTCGGACGTGGTGGGCATGTCGCTGCGCGCCGAGAAGCGCAACGACCATTACCGGCTCAACGGGTCGAAATACTGGATCACCAACGGGCCCGACGCCGACACCCTTGTCGTCTACGCCAAGACCGACCCGGACGCGGGCTCGAAGGGGATCACCGCCTTCCTGATCGAGAAGGAGATGACCGGCTTCTCCACCTCGCCGCATTTCGACAAGCTGGGGATGCGCGGGTCGAACACCGGGGAACTGGTCTTCGAGGATGTCGAGGTGCCGTTCGACAACGTGCTCGGCGCGGAGGGCCGCGGCGTCGCGGTGCTGATGAGCGGGCTCGACTACGAGCGGGTGGTGCTGTCGGGGGTCAACATCGGCATCATGGCCGGCTGTCTCGACGAGGTGATGCCCTACATGGCCGAGCGCCGGCAGTTCGGCAAACCGATCGGGTCGTTCCAGCTGATGCAGGGCAAGATCGCCGACATGTACACCGCGCTGATGACCGCGCGCGCCTTCGCCTACGAGGTGGCGAAGGCCTGCGACCGGGGCACCGTGACCCGCGCCGACGCTGCCGCCTGCGTGCTCTACGCCTCGGAGGAGGGGATGAAGGTCGCCCACCAGGCGGTGCAGGCCTTCGGCGGGGCGGGCTATCTCGCCGACGCGCCGGTGGCCCGGATGTTCCGCGACGCCAAGCTGATGGAGATTGGCGCCGGCACCTCGGAAATCCGCCGGATGCTGATCGGCCGCGAGATGATGGAGGCGATGGCGTGACCGGCCTCCGACGCGGGCCGCGATCGTGACTCCGCTGCCGGGCCTCGACGCGGCGGGCCGCTGGCGGCTGCCGGGGCGGCTCAACATGGCCGACCAGTGCCTGTCGGCGCGGCCCGCGGGCGATCTCGCGATCCTCGACGCCGCTGCCGGGCCTGTCACCTATGGCGACCTCGCGGCGATGACCGACGGCCTGGCCCGCCGTCTCCTGGCCGAGGTCGCGCCGGGCGACCGGGTCGGGGTCCTGCTGGGGCAGGACCCGTGGTGCGCCGCCGCCCATCTCGCGATCTGGAAGATCGGCGCGATCTCCGTGCCGCTGTTCAAGCTGTTCCAGCATGACGCGCTGGCCTCGCGGATCGCCGACAGTGGGCTGTCGCTGGTGCTGACCGATGCCGAGGGGGCGGGGGCGCTGGGCGATCTCGCCCGGCCGCTGGTCGCCGCCGAGGCCGGATTGGACGGCGCCCCGGTGACCGCCGCCGGGACCGGACCGGAGACCCCGGCGGTGCTGATCTACACCTCCGGCACGACCGGCAAGCCGAAGGGCGCGCTGCATGGCCACCGGGTCCTGACCGGGCACCTGCCGGGGGTCGCGCTGTCCCATGACGGGCTGGGCCAGCCCGGCGACCGGCTCTGGACCCCGGCGGACTGGGCCTGGATCGGCGGGCTGTTCGACGTGCTGATGCCGGGGCTGGCGCTGGGCGTGCCGGTGGTCGCCCACCGCGCCCGCAGGTTCGACCCCGCCGACGCGGCCGCGCTGGTGGCCCGGACCGGGATCCGCAACGTGTTCTTCCCGCCCACCGCGCTGCGGATGCTGAAGGCTGCCGATGTCGCGATCCCCGGACTGCGCTCGGTCGCCTCGGGGGGCGAACCGCTGGGGGCCGAGATGCTCGACTGGGGGCGGGGGGCGTTCCGCCTCACGATCAACGAGTTCTACGGCCAGACCGAGTGCAACATGGTGGTGGCCTCGCACAGGGGCGCGCACCGGGCGGGCTGTGCCGGGCCGGCGGTGCCGGGCTTCGACGTGCAGGTGATCGACGCGGCGGGCCGCCCGACCGGGGACGAGGGCGACATCGCGGTGCGGCGCGGCGCGGCGTCGATGATGCTGGGCTACTGGCAGAACCCTGCGGCGACGGAGGGCAAGTTCCGCGGCGACTGGCTGCTGACCGGCGACCGGGGGGTGATGGAGGCGGGCTTCGTCCGCTTCGTCGGCCGCGACGACGACGTGATCACCTCGGCCGGCTACCGGATCGGACCGGGCGAGATCGAGGATTGCCTGCTCACCCATCCCGCCGTCGCCGCCGCGGGCGTCGTCGGCAAGCCCGATCCGCTGCGCACCGAGACGGTCTGCGCCTGCGTGGTCCTGCGCGACGGGGTGACCGGCGACGCGGCGCTGGCCGAGGCGCTCAAGGCCCATGTCCGCGACCGGCTGTCCGGACATCTCTACCCGCGCGAGGTGCGTTTCCTGCCCGACCTGCCCTTGACCGTGACCGGCAAGGTGCGGCGCAATGACCTGCGCAGGATGGTTCGGGACGGGGAGGTCTGAGGTGACGTGGTTCGGCAAACAGGCGGCGACGGTGGCGATGGCCCTGCTGGGCCCCATGGCGGCGCTGCCGACCGGTGCGGCGGCGGACGGGCTGCAGCCCGAGCGGATGATGGACTGCGTCGCCCGGGAAGCGGACCATGTGTTCGACGCATTGGCCGGACGGCCCGACCTGCACGACTCCGACCCGGCCGGGGTCGCCGCCGCGTTCGGCGAAAGCTTTGCCAATTGCAGCGACCGGGCCGATGGCTGGCTGGCCTGTTTCGACGCCGCGGACCCGCTGGCCTGCCTCACCGGGATGGCCGAGTCGGCCGAGGGGGCGGTGGCGCTCGAGCGGGCGGCGGCGCTGCTGCTGGTCGAGGATGGGACCGGCGACCGCGCCCGGATCGACAGCGGCGACCGCGCGCTCGAAGCCTACCGCGCCGGGCTGGGCCGGGAGTACCTGTCGGGATGCCTCGGCAATCCGCCGGGCGGCGTGCCGGAGGCGCAGCACGAACTGACCTGCCGCATCCTCGACCGCCTCAAGCGCTATGCCGCCTTCGCGGGCGGGATGCGTCTGCACGAGGCGATGACGGGCCTGCCGGACCGCGCCGCCGCCGGATTCGCGATGCCGACCGATGCCGCCTGCACCGCCGCGGCTGAGGCGGACCTCGCCGCGGCCCTCGGCGGCGGCGACGACGTCCCGATGGCCCAGGTCGTGGCGTTCTTCGATTGCGCCGACCTGTCCGCGGTGGCCGACCGCTGCGCGGAGGGCGGGCGGGCCTGCCTCGAGGCCGCCTGGCGCGACACCCGCGCGGCGCGGATCGCGGCCGAGCTGAGCTATGCGGGCGGGCCCGGCGCCCCCGCGCCGAAGGTGTCGCCCGATCTCGTCGCGGCGGTCTCCGACATCTGGATGCGCGAATGCTTTCCGCCCGAACAGGCCGGATCGCCCGGCGCGGAGGTCTATTTCCTGCTCTGCCGGATGAGCACCGACGCCGGCGGCATCGCCGCGCTGGATGGCCTCGCCCGGGTCGCCGGGCAGGCGGCGGCGAAAGGAGAGTGAGCCCGATGGCCGGCCGCCTCGTGCTCGCATCGCTGGCGCTCCTGTGCCTCGCCGCGGCCTGGCTCGGGCTGCGCGCCGGGCGGGTGCCCTCCGAAACCGAGATCATCGACCGCTATGCGGCGCAATACCTCGAACGGGCCGGGGCCGGGGCGCGGGCCACCGACTGTGTCGCGCGGCCCCATTCCGACCGGGCGGTCCGGCTGGTGGTGACCTGCGCCGCGCCGGACGGGACGCGGGCGATCTTCTTCGCCGGCCGGCGCGGACAACCGGTGCCGCCGCCCGCGGGACCCGACGCATGAGCCCCGTCTTCCGACCCGCAGCGCCGGCGAACCAAGCCCGCCGGCCCGAAAGGACCGCGACCCGATGACCGACATCGCCGCCCGCCGCACCGCCCATAGCGCCGCCCTCGCCGAAGCGCAGGCCGCCGCAGCCCTGGCCGCCGCGGGCGGCGGCGACCGGGCCCGGGACCGGCACGCCCGGCGCGGCAAGATGCTGCCCCGCGACCGGGTCGCGGCGCTGCTCGATCCCGGCTCGCCCTTCCTCGAGATCGGCGCCACCGCCGCCCACGGCATGTATGACGGCGCCGCGCCCTGCGCCGGGCTGATCGCCGGGGTGGGCCGGGTCGCGGGCCGCGAGGTCATGGTGGTCTGCAACGACGCCACCGTGAAGGGCGGCACCTACTACCCGGTCACCGTGAAGAAGCACCTGCGCGCGCAGGAGATCGCCGAGCAGTGCCGGCTGCCCTGCGTCTACCTCGTGGATTCGGGCGGCGCGAACCTGCCCAACCAGGACGAGGTGTTTCCCGACCGCGACCATTTCGGGCGCATCTTCTACAACCAGGCGCAGATGTCCGCGCAGGGGATCGCCCAGATCGCCGTGGTCATGGGCTCCTGCACCGCGGGCGGGGCCTACGTCCCGGCGATGGCGGACGTGTCGATCATCGTCCGCGACCAGGGCACGATCTTCCTCGCCGGGCCGCCGCTGGTGAAGGCGGCGACGGGCGAGGAGGTCAGCGCCGAGGACCTTGGCGGCGGCGATGTCCATACCCGGCTGTCGGGCGTGGCCGACTACCTGGCCGAGTCCGACGCCCACGCGCGGGCCCTCGCCCGGCAGGCGGTGGCGAGCCTCGGGCCGGCGCCGGCCGAGCCCGCCCGGCAGGTGCCGCGTCCCCCGGCGCTCGACCCCGACACGATGTTCGACGTGGTGCCCGCCGACCTGCGCACCCCCTACGACATCCGCGAGGTGATCGGCCGGATCGTCGACGGCTCGGACCTCGACGAGTTCAAGGCCCGCTTCGGCGACACCCTCGTCACCGGCTTCGCCCATATCGACGGCTTCGCCTGCGGCATCGTTGCCAACAACGGGGTGCTGTTCAGCGAGGCCGCCCAGAAGGGGGCGCATTTCGTCGAACTCTGCTCGCAGCGCCGCATCCCGCTGATCTTCCTGCAGAACATCACCGGCTTCATGGTCGGCCGCAAATACGAGAACGAGGGCATCGCCCGGCACGGCGCCAAGATGGTGACCGCGGTGGCGACCACCGCGGTGCCCAAGATCACGATGATCGTCGGCGGCTCCTTCGGGGCGGGGAACTACGGCATGGCGGGCCGCGCCTACGGACCGCGGTTCCTGTGGTCCTGGCCCACCTCGCGGACCGCGGTGATGGGCGGCGAACAGGCCGCCGGGGTGCTGGCCACGGTCAAGGCCGAGGCCGCGGCGCAGGCCGGGACGCCGCTGACCGAGGCCGAGATCCGCGCGATCCGCGCGCCGGTCGAGGCGCAGTTCGCCGAGCAGTCCCACCCGCTCTACGCCTCCGCCCGGCTCTGGGACGACGGCATCGTGGACCCGCGCCGCAGCCGCGAGGTGCTGGCCCTGTCGCTGCGCGCCGCCTTGAACGCGCCCGTCCCCGAGACACGTTTCGGCGTGTTCAGGATGTGAGGACGAGACCGACGATGACCGACCAGCAAGACCGCCCCGACGCCTATTCCGGCATCCCCTGGGTGCATGTCCCGCGCGAAAAGGTGCTGGCCCATCCCAAGGGCCGGCTGTCGCCTGCGCTCTGGGCGATCGCCGGCTTCTTCGTGCTGAGCGCGCTGTTCAAGATGGGCTTCCTGGTGGTCAATGGGGCCGGGATCCTGGCCGCGCTGGCGCTCGGGCTCTGGCCGCTGCTCACCGGGATCGGCCTGATGCTGCGGGTGCCCTGGGCGCTGGTGATGGCGGTGATTTCGGCCGGGGTGTCGCTGTTCGTGCTGGTGCGGGGGCTGGGACAGGAGGCAAGCTGGGTCCTGCTGGCCGAGATGCTCATCAACGCCGGGATCGTGTTCTACCTGATGGATGGCGACCGGCCGAACTTCATCTACCGGCACCGCTACCGGAAATACTCGGCGCTGAAGGATACCGGGGGCCATGATTGACCGCCTGCTGATCGCGAACCGGGGCGAGATCGCCTGCCGGATCATTCGCACCTGCCGCCGGCTGGGGATCGCCACCGTGGCGGTGCATTCCGATGCCGATGCCGGGGCGCTGCATGTCCGGATGGCCGATCGCGCGGTGGCGATCGGCGGCGCGGCCCCGGCCGACAGCTACCTGCGCGGCGACCGGATCATCGCCGCAGCGCAGGAGACCGGCGCGCAGGCGATCCACCCCGGCTACGGCTTCCTGTCCGAGAACGCCGATTTCGCGGCGGCGGTCGAGGACGCGGGCCTGATCTTCGTCGGCCCCACCGCCGCGTCGATCCGGGCGATGGGCCTGAAGGACGCCGCCAAGGCGGCGATGGAGGCCGCCGGGGTGCCGGTGGTGCCGGGCTACCACGGCGCCGGGCAGGACGACGCCCTGCTGGCCGAAGAGGCCGCGCGGATCGGCTACCCGGTCCTCATCAAGGCCGTGGCGGGCGGCGGCGGCAAGGGCATGCGCCGGGTCGAGACGGCGGCCGATTTCCCTGCCGCGCTGGCCTCGGCCCGCGGCGAGGCGGCCCGCGCCTTCGGCAACGACGCGGTGCTGATCGAAAAGTGGATCGACACGCCGCGGCACATCGAGGTGCAGGTCTTCGGCGACGGTTCACGCGCGGTCCATCTCTACGAGCGCGACTGCTCGCTCCAGCGCCGGCACCAGAAGGTGATCGAGGAAGCCCCCGCGCCGGGCATGACCGAGGCGGTGCGCGCCGCGATGACCGGGGCGGCGGTCCGCGCCGCCGAGGCGATCGGCTACCGCGGCGCGGGAACCGTCGAGTTCATCGTCGACGGGTCGGGCGGCCTGCGCGCCGACGGCTTCTGGTTCATGGAGATGAACACCCGGCTTCAGGTCGAACACCCGGTGACCGAGGCGGTGACCGGCATCGACCTCGTGGAGTGGCAGATCCGGGTGGCGGCGGGCGCGCCGATCCCGCTGCGGCAGGACGAGATCGCGCTCTGCGGCCACGCGGTCGAGGCCCGTCTCTATGCCGAGGACGCCCCGGCCGGCTTCCTGCCCGCGACCGGCCCGCTGCATCACCTGCGCTTCGCCGATGGCGTCCGGGCCGACAGCGGGGTCGAGACCGGCGACGCGGTGACCCCGCATTACGACCCGATGATCGCCAAACTGATCGCCGCGGGCGCGGATCGGGCGGTCGCCTTCGCGGCGCTCTCGGCCGGGTTGAAGGCGACCGAGGTGGCGGGGGTGACCACCAATCTCGGCTTCCTGTCGGCGCTGGTCGATCACCCGGCGGTGCAGGCGGGCGCGGTCGAGACCGGGCTGATCGGCCGCGACCTCGCCGCGCTGACCGCGGCGCCGGGGGCCACGGCGGGCGACCTCGCGCAGGCGGCGCTGATCCTGTCGGACCTCTGGGACGATCCGCCGGACCATGCCGGCTTCGCGCTCTGGACGCCGCTGGCCTTCCCGGTCGATCTCGGGGGCGCCGGCACCGTGCGGCTGAGTCCGCGCGCCGACGGCTGGGACGCCCACACCCCGGCCGGCCCGGTTGCCTGCAGCAATGGCCCCGGCGGCGGCTGGCGGCTGAACGGCACGGCGGCGCGGCGGTTCCATCGTGCCGGCCGCACTGTCACCCTGTTCGGCGGCGCGCCCCTCATCCTGACGCTGGCCGATCCGCTGGCCGCGGGCGCGGCGGGCGCGGCGGGGGGCGACACCGTGCTCGCGCCGATGCCGGGGCGGGTCGTGTCGGTCGCGGTCGGACCGGGAGCCGAGGTCGCCGCCGGCCAGCGGCTGATGACGCTGGAAGCGATGAAGATGGAGCACGTCCTGACCGCGCCCCGCGCCGGAGTGCTGGCCGAGATCGCGGTCGCCGCCGGCGCGCAGGTCGCCGCCGGCGACCTGCTGGCCCGGCTCGCGCCCGAGGCCGAGACCCGGCCCGCAGAGGCCGACAACGATACGCCTGCGACCCCCGCCGCGCCACGAGAGGCCCTGCCATGATCCGCCTGCACCATTGCCACGGCACCCGCTCGATGCGGACCCTGTGGCTTCTCAACGAACTCGGCGTGCCCTTCGAGGTCGCCGTCTACCCGTTCGACGACACCCTGCACTCGGACGCCTACCGGGCGCTGAACCTGATCGGCCGGGTCCCCGCGCTCGAGATCGACGGCGAGGTGATGACCGAGAGCGGCGCGATGGCCGAGATGCTGACCGAGCGGTTCCCCGAGGCGGGACTGGGCCGGGGGCTCGACGACCCGGACCGGATGGACTGGCTGCAATGGCTGCACTTCGCCGAGACGGTGTCGTCCCACGTCCAGACCCTGACCCAGCAGCACATCGCGCTCCGCGAGGACTGGATGCGGTCGCCCACGGTGATGAAGGTCGAGGCCAAGCGGCTCGGCCGCTGCTACGCCGCGATCGAGGCGCGGCTGTCGACCCCGGTGGAGAACCGCGACTACCTGCTGACCTCCGGGTTCTCGGCCGCCGACATCGGCGTCGGACAGGCGGTGTGGATGGGCCTGCACTTCGCCCGGCTCGACGGCTTTCCCGAGACCCGGGCCTGGATGGACCGGCTGATGGCGCGCCCCGCCTTCCAGGCCGCGCTGCCGCCGGAGGAGGCCGAGATGCTCTACGCGCAGGATTTCTACGAGCCCTGGCCCGAGCCGAAATCCCTGCCGGCCCGCAAGAAATGACCGACCGGGTCGCGATCTACGAGGTCGGCCCGCGCGACGGGCTGCAGAACGAGGCCCGGGTGATCCCGGTGGCCGAGAAGGTGGCGCTGATCGACGCGCTCACCGGGACCGGGCTGGCGGCGGTCGAGGCGGGGGCCTTCGTGTCGCCGAAATGGGTGCCGCAGATGGCCGACACCGCCGAGGTGCTGGCGGCGATGAACTGGAACCACGACACGCCCGTCGCGGTTCTGGTGCCCAACCTGCGCGGCTGGGAAGCCTGCGCCGCGACCGGCGCGCCGGTGGCCGAGATCGCGGTTTTCATCTCCGCCTCCGAGGGCTTCTCGCGGGCCAATCTCAACTGCTCGGTGGCCGAAAGCCTCGACCGGATCGCGCCGGTGGTGGCGGCGGTGACGGCGGCGGGGCGGCGGGTGCGGGGCTACGTCTCCTGCGTCACCGACTGCCCGTTCGACGGCAAGGTGCCGCCCGGCCAGGTGGCCGAGGCGGTGGCGGCGCTGCGCCGGCTGGCGCCGATGCCGGTGTCGCTTGGCGACACGATCGGGGCCGGGACCCCGGCGACGGTGACGGCGATGCTCGGCGCGGTGCTCGAGGTGGCCCCGGCGGCCGACCTCGCCGGCCATTTCCACGACACCGGCGGCAGGGCGCTCGCCAATGTCGAGGCGGCGATGGACCGCGGATTGCGGGTCTTCGACGCCGCCGTGGGCGGGCTCGGCGGCTGTCCCTACGCGCCGGGCGCGCCGGGCAACCTCGCCACCGAGGCGGTGCTGGACCGGCTCGCCGCGCTGGGCGTGGAGACCGGGGTGGATCGCGATGCCATCGGCCGGGCCGCCGAGATGGCCCGCGCCATGCGGTCGGGCAAGGGCGGGAAAGGGAGAGCGACATGACCGAAGATCACCCGGTTGGCCTGAGTGTGGATGACCGCGGCGTGGCCCGGCTCCGGCTCGACCGGGCCGAGAAGCACAACGCCTTGTCGGCGGCGATGATCGACGGACTGGCCGAAGCGGCGCGGGAACTGGGCGCGGACCCGGCGGTCCGGGTGGTGGTCCTCGAATCGGCAGGACGGACGTTCTGCGCCGGCGGCGACCTCGGCTGGATGGCGGCGCAGATCGGGGCCGACACCGCCACCCGCAGGGCCGAGGCGCTGCGCCTCGCCGGGATGCTGCGCGCGCTGAACGCGCTGCCTCGGCCGCTGATCGCCCGCGTTCAGGGCAATGCCTTCGGCGGCGGCGTCGGCCTGTGCAGCGTCTGCGACGTGGTGATCGCCGCTGAGGGGGTCCGATTCGGCCTGACCGAGACCCGTCTCGGTCTGATCCCGGCCACCATCGGACCCTATGTCCTCGCCCGGATCGGGCAGGGCAGGGCGCGCCACCTCTTCGCCTCGTCCGAGCTGTTCGACACCGCGCTGGCCGAGCGGATCGGGCTGGCGAGCCGGGTCGTCGCGCCGGACGCGCTCGATGCCGCGGTCGAGGCCCAGGTGTCCGCCTACCTCGCCTGCGCGCCGGGCGCCGTCGCGGCGGCGAAAGCGCTGGCGCTGTCCGAGGCGCCGGGCGAGGCCGAGATCGCCCATTCCATCGATCTGCTGGTGGCGCAGTGGGAAGGCGGCGAGGCGGCCGAGGGCATCGCCGCCTTCTTCGCCCGGCGCAAGCCGGCATGGCAGGCCGCAGGCTGACGGCCTCGATCGCCGACGGTCCGCGACAGGCTGTGCGAAAGGATAGCGGGACTAGCCCTCTCCCGCGCGGGACAGTCTTCCGGGAGGCTGCCGCGCCCGGTCCGTCGCGCCTAGGGTCGTCCACACCGACGGGCCGCGCGTGCCGCGCCGCCCAATGCCAGGGAGAAAGATCCGAATGTCCAACCTCGCCTGCAAGGCCCGCAACAACCGCCTGTCCGCCCTGCACATCCTGCGCCTCCGCCGGGCGCTGCCTGCCCCGGATTCCCGCCAGGACCGGC
>JBFKOW010000125.1:0-10949 GCA_041628615.1 Paracoccaceae bacterium
CCGATCACCGCGCACGACCCGGCGATCGAGATCGACCGTGACCTGGTCGCGGCGGCGGAGGAGATCGGCGCCGACCTGATCGTCGCCGCCACCCATGTGCCGTCGATCTTCGGCGGCGCCTCCCATGGCGGGGCGGTCGCGACCCAAAGCCGCGCCTCGGTCCTGCTGGTCCGGAACTAGGGCGGCCGTCCGGCGTTTGCCCAAGGCGGACCCATCCGAAACCAAGGAAAGAACAACGCATGTCCGACACGACACCAGACACCGGGATCCCGGATCCCGAGGGACACTCCCACCTCATCGAGACCGATTACGAGATCGGCCAGGACAACATCGAAACCCGGCTCGGCCCCTTCGGCCTCGACATCCACAATCCCGTCTTTCTCATCTCGGGCGCCTCGATCGTGATTTTCGTGATCTATGCCCTGCTCGCGCCCGGGCAGGCCGAATCGTTCTTCGGCTGGCTGCGGCCGGCGCTGACCTCGACCTTCGACTGGGTCTTCCTGTGGTCGGCCAACATTTTCGTCATCTTCTGCCTGGCGCTGATCGTGCTGCCGGTGGGCAATGTCCGGCTCGGCGGGTCCGACGCGACCCCGGACTACAGCTATGCCGGCTGGTTCGCGATGCTGTTCGCCGCCGGCATGGGCATCGGCCTGATGTTCTTCGGAGTGCTGGAGCCGGTCTACTACTTCGGCACGCCCTGGGGGGACGAGCCGCTCGGCGTGGTGCGGCCGTTCACCGAGGACGGCGCGCTGATCGAGGAGAACGTCGCCGAGGCCCGCCGCATGGCGCTGGCCGCGACCTCCTATCACTGGGCGCTGCACCCCTGGGCGATCTACGCGGTGGTAGCGCTGGCGCTGGCGCTGTTTTCCTACAACAAGGGTCTGCCGCTCTCGATCCGCTCGGCCTTCTACCCGATCCTCGGCGAACGGGTCTGGGGCTGGTGGGGCCACGTCATCGACACGCTGGCGGTCTTCGCCACCCTGTTCGGCCTCGCCACCTCCCTCGGGATCGGTGCGCAGCAGGCCAATGCGGGCCTCGAATACATCTACGGCGTGCCCAACACGATCACGGTGCAGGTCATCCTGATCATCGGCATCACCGCGGTGGCGCTGATCTCGGTGCTGCGCGGGCTCGACGGCGGGGTGAAGGTCCTGTCCGAGATCAACATGGTCATCGCGCTCCTGCTGCTGCTCTTCGTGCTCTTCGCCGCCGGGGCCGGCCGCATCCTGGCCGAGTTCGTCGCCGGGCTGGGGGCCTACGCGCGGGAGATCGTGCCGCTGTCCAACCCGCACGGGCGCGAGGATACCGGCTACCTGCAGGGCTGGACCGCCTTCTACTGGGCCTGGTGGATCTCGTGGTCGCCGTTCGTCGGCATGTTCATCGCCCGCGTCAGCCGCGGCCGCACGGTGCGCGAGTTCCTGACCTGCGTGCTGATCATCCCGTCGCTGGTCTGCGTGCTGTGGATGGCGACCTTCGGCGGCGCGGCGATCAACGACGTGATCGCCAACCCGGACGCGAGCGCCGTCAAGGCCAACGTGATCGACGCCTACAAACCGGAACTGTCGCTCTTCGCGATGCTGGACGGACTGCCGCTCGCGGCGCTGACATCGACCATCGGGATCATCCTGGTGATCGTGTTCTTCGTCACCTCGTCGGACAGCGGCAGCCTCGTGATCGACACGATCACCGCCGGCGGCAAGGTCGACGCGCCGGTGCCGCAGCGGGTGTTCTGGTGCACCTTCGAGGGGCTGGTGGCGATCGCGCTGCTGATCGGCGGCGGGCTCGGGTCGCTGCAGGCGATGGTGATCTCCACCGGCCTGCCCTTCGCGCTGATCCTGCTGGCGATCTGCGTCTGCATCTGGCTCGGGCTCAAGACCGAGCGGGACGCGGTCCGGCAGTCGGGCGCCGGCCCGGCCGAGTAACCCGGTATCAACCCGGATCGGGACGGCGCGGGGGAGCGATCCCCCGCGCCGGCCATCTTCAGCCCTCGCGGGCCGGAAGCGTGCCGGCCGCCACCGCCGCCGCGATCTCCGCCATGTCCGCGAGGCCGTCGCCGTTGGCGTCGATCCCGGCGAAATCGGCCGCCGTCAGGCTCGGGTAGGCGGCGGTCAGTTCCGGGAAGGAATAGGCGCCGTCGCCGTCGGTATCGATCGCCGGGTCGGCGGCGTCCTGCGCCGCGGCAGAGGTCGCGGCGAGGGCGAGGGCGACGGCGGCGAGCGCCGGGAAATGTCTGGTCTGCATCGGTCACTCCTTGGCATCGGTCGGCGCCCGAGGCTCCGGGCCGATCCTGCATGATCTGCCGTCCCCGACATGGGCCGGCCAGCCTGCGGACGCAAGGGCGGCGTCGCAGGCAGCGAACTTCCGGTCGCCCCCGGACCCAGACAGCGCCGCCGCGCCGGTGCTAGGCTGCCCCATCACCGGACGGGAGCCCCGCCATGGCCAAGGACACCCCCAACGCCCCCGACCCGCTGGCGCTCGTCCGGCAGCCCATCGGCCGGGCGCGCGGCCTGCCCAACGCGCACTACACCGACCCCGCCACCTGGAGCGCCGAAGCCGCCGCCTGCCTTGCCGCGACCTGGGCCGGGATCGGCGCCGCCGCGCAGGTGCCCGAACCCGGCGACGCGCTGCCGCTGACCTTCCTTGGCGCGCCGCTCCTCCTGATCCGCGGGCGCGACGGCGCGGTGCGGGTGTTCGAGAACGTCTGCCGGCACCGCGGCATGATCCTCGTCGACGCGCCGCGCCGGATCGAGGGGGCGATCCGCTGCCCCTACCATTCGTGGTGCTACGGCACCGACGGGCGGCTGGTGGCGACGCCGCATGTCGGCGGTCCGGGGCAGAACAGCCATCCGGGCATCGACCGCGCCGGGCTCGGGCTCATCGAGGTGCGCAGCCATGTCTGGCGCGACGTGGTGTTCGTGAACCTCTCCGGCGACGCCCCGGCCTTCGACGCGCTGCACGCCGAGGTCATCGCCCGCTGGGCCGATTTCGACCGCCCGCTGCATTTCGGCGGCGCGGACAGCACCTTCACCCTCGACGTGGCCTGCAACTGGAAGCTCGCGGTCGAGAACTACTGCGAAAGCTACCACCTGCCCTGGGTGCATCCGGGGCTGAACTCCTATTCCCGGCTCGAGGACCACTACCACATCGAGGCCCCCGGCCGGTTCTCGGGCCAGGGCACACATGTCTACCGGCAACTCCGGGGCGAGGACGGCGCGACCTTCCCCGACTTCGCGGACCTGCCCGCGAAATGGGACACCGCCGCCGAATACATCGCGCTTTATCCCAACGTCCTGTTCGGGGTGCACCGGGACCACGCCTTCGCGATCCTGCTCGAGCCGGTGGCGATCGACCGGACGCGCGAGCACGTGTTTCTCTACTACCCCGCCGCCGACACCGACCCGGACCTGCGGCGGCGCAACACCGCGCAATGGCACGCGGTCTTCGTCGAGGATGTCGGCGTGGTCGAGGGGATGCAGCGGGGCCGGTCCGCGCCGCGTTTCGACGGCGGGCGGTTCTCGCCGGCGATGGACGGCCCGACCCACCTGTTCCACGACTGGGTCGCCGGGCGGATGCAGGCGATGGCCGGGGACTGAACGGGGATGGACGGCGCCGGTCTCGACGCGCGGCTGCTCGACGCCCATGCCCGGCGCGAAGGGCGGGCGCTGGTGGCGCTCTACGCCGAGGCCGCCGGGGCCGCCCCCGACCCCGACGCCGCCGCGTTCTACCTGACCCATGCCTGGATCTGGGCGCTCGACACCGGGTCGCCCGAGGCGGAGGCGCTGCGCCGGAGGCTCGCCGCCGAGGGCCGGGTCTGACCTTTTCCCCGGCCCGCCGCCGGGGTAGTCGTCGCGGAGGCGGGCCGGAGGAACGGACATGGCGCAGAAGATCATCATCGACACCGACCCCGGTCAGGACGACGCCGTCGCCATCCTGCTGGCGCTGGCCTCGCCCGAGCTCGAGATGCTGGGGATCACCGCGGTGGCCGGCAACGTGCCGCTGGACCTGACCCAGCGCAACGCCCGGATCGTCTGCGACATCGCGGGGCGGACCGACGTGCCGGTCTTCGCAGGCTGCGCGGCGCCGCTGACCCGGCCCCTGGTCACCGCCGAGCATGTCCACGGCAAGACCGGGCTCGACGGCATCGACCTCTGGGAGCCCGAAACCCCGCTGCGGGACACCCACGCCGTCGACTTCCTGATCGACACCCTGCGCCGAGAGCCGGCGGGCAGCGTCACGCTCTGCCCGATCGGGCCGCTGACCAACATCGCCACCGCCCTGACCCGCGCCCCCGACATCGCCGATCGGGTGGCGCGGATCGTGCTCATGGGCGGGGCCTATTTCGAGGTCGGCAACATCACGCCCGCCGCCGAATTCAACATCTACGTCGACCCGGAAGCCGCTGAAATCGTGTTCCGATCCGGGATCGACCTGGTGGTCGCGCCGCTCGACGTGACGCACAAGGCGCTGACCACCGCCGACCACGTCGCGGGGTTCCGCGAGATGGGCACGAAGGTCGGCCAGGCCGTCGCCGCCTGGACCGATTTCTTCGAGCGCTTCGACAAGGAGAAATACGGCTCCGCCGGCGCGCCGCTGCACGACCCCTGCGTCATCGCCTGGCTGCTGCAGCCGGACCTGTTCACCGGCCGGCGGATCAACGTGGAGATCGAGACCGTCAGCGACCTGACCCGCGGGATGACCGTGGCCGACTGGTGGCGGGTCACCGACCGGGCGCCGAATGCGCGGTTCCTCGGCGGCATCGACGCCGACCGGTTCTTCGCGTTGCTGACCGACCGGATCGGGCGGCTGTGACCACCGCGATCCACCTCTGCGGCCCGGCCGACCTGCCCCGGCTCGACCCGCTGGTCGCCCGGCACCATGCCGAGATCGGCCTCGACAGCGATGCCGACGCACGGCAGGCCCTGCTCGGCCCGCTTCTCGAAGGCTCGCCGCTGGGGGCGGTCTGGCTCTTCGGCCCGTCCCGGGCGCCCTCGGGCTATCTCGTGGCGGGTTTCGGCTGGTCGCTCGCCGCCGGCGGCATGGCGGCCAGCGTCGAGGCGCTGTTCGTCCGGCCCTCGATCCGGCGGCGCGGCATCGCGACCGAGGTGCTGACCGCCATCGCCGGCGCGCTGCGCGACGGCGGGGTGCGGGCGCTGCACCTCGACGCGGCCGACGGGGACGAGGCGGCGCGGCGGCTCGCGCGGCGGGCGGGCTTCGCCGCCGCGGATCCCGGCCTGTCGCGGCTGATCCGGCCGCTCTGACCGCACCGGCTCTGGCGCGGCCCGGCCGGGCGGCCTACATCTTGGGCATGGCCCTCGATATCCCCTTCGACAACAGCTACGCCCGCCTGCCGGACCGGTTCTTCACCCGGCTGGACCCGACCCCGGTGTCCGCGCCCCGGCTGATCGCCTTCAACGACGCCCTCGCCGCGAAGCTCGGCATCGACCGGGGCGGCTCGGACGACGCCGAACTCGCCGCGCTGCTGGCCGGCAACGCGATCCCCGAGGGCGCCGCGCCGCTGGCCCAGCTCTATGCCGGGCACCAGTTCGGGCACTGGAACCCGCAGCTTGGCGATGGCCGGGCGATTCTGCTGGGCGAGGTGAAGAACGGCTCGCAACGATATGATATCCAGCTGAAAGGATCGGGCCGGACCCCCTATTCCCGGATGGGCGACGGGCGCGCCTGGGTCGGCCCGGTGCTGCGTGAATACCTGACGAGCGAGGCGATGGCCGCGCTCGGCATCCCCACCACCCGGGCGCTCGCCGCCGTCGCCACCGGCGACCCGGTGCTGCGCGAGGACGGCCCGCTGCCCGGCGCCGTCCTGACCCGGGTCGCGGCCAGCCACATCCGGGTCGGCACCTTCCAGGTCTTCGCCTCGCGCGGCGATGCCGAGGCGCTCTCGGTGCTCGCCGACCACGTCATCGCACGGCACTACCCGCAGGCCGAGGGGCCGGCCGGCCTGCTCGCCGCGGTGACCGAGGCGCAGGCCCGGCTGATCCCGCAGTGGATGGCGGTGGGCTTCATCCACGGGGTGATGAACACCGACAACATGGCGGTCTCGGGCGAGACCATCGACTACGGGCCCTGCGCCTTCATGGACGGTTATCACCCGGGTCGGGTGTTCTCGTCGATCGACCACGGCGGCCGCTACGCCTACGGCAACCAGCCGCAGATCGCGGTCTGGAACCTCGCCCAGTTCGCCACCAGCCTGGTGCCGCTGATGCCCGACCGGGACGCGGCGGTGACCGAGTTCACGGCGATCATCAACGGTTTCGCAGATGCTTACGAGGCGGAGTGGATCCGCCGCTTCAACCGGAAACTGGGCCTGCCGCCGGAGGCCGGCCCCGACCTGCCGCAGCGCTTCCTGACCTGGCTGGCCGAGGGGGAGCGGGACTTCACCAACAGCTTCCGGGCGCTGGCCGAGGGCGAGGCCGTGGGCCCCGCCGACTGGCGCGCCGACTGGCAGGCCGCGGGGCCCGACCTTGCCGCCGCCCGCGCCGCGAACCCGGTGGCGGTGCCCCGCCTGCACCGGATCGAGGCGGTGATCGCCGCCGCCGTCGCGGGCGATTTCGCGCCGTTCCACGACATGCTCGCCGCCGTGACCCGGCCCTTCGACCCGGCGCCGCCCGCCTACACCGCGCCACCGGACCCGGAGGAGCGGGTGACGCGGACGTTCTGCGGCACCTGAGGCCGGTTGATCAGCACCAGCCCCGCCGCCACCAGCCCCAGCGCGGACAGCAGCGGCCAGCCCACCGGTTCGTCCAGCAGCAGCCAGCCGAGCGCCACGCCGAACACCGGCGACAGGAAGGCGAAGGAGGCCACGCCCGAGGCCGGGTAGACCGACAGCAGCCAGAGCCAGAAGACGAAACCGGCGCTGACCACGACCACGATCTGGAACCCCAGCCCCCACAGGTGGATCGGCGCAAGCTCGCGGATCAGCGGCCCGAAGGCCGGGGCGAGCAACAGAAGGATCGGCGCCGAGACCGCCACCTGCCAGAGAAGCTGCGCCTCGGGGCGCACCGACCGCAGCGCGGTGACCCGGCACATCAGCCCCGCCGCCGCCCAGCCGATCCCGGCACCCAGCGCGGCGAGATCCCCGGCCAGCGATCCCACGCCCTCGTCGCGGCTGAGCAGGGCCCACGCCACGCCGGCGACGGCCAGCGCCAGCCCCGCCGCCTTGCGCCCGCCGATCCGGTCGCCGGGGATGAGGACATGGGCGCCCAGCGCCATCCAGACCGGCATCGCGTAGAAGATCACCGAGGTCCGGGCCACCGTGGTCAGGTCGAGGGCGACGAACAGGCAGACGAACTCGGTGGCGAACACCGCCCCGACGACAAGGCCCGGCCGCCAGGCCGCGGCGCCGAACCCGATCCCGCGCCAGGCCATCCACGCCGCCACCAGGACCGTCGCCCCCAGCGACCGCAAGCCGGCGAAGAATACCGGCTGCAAGCCGCCATTGGTCACCGCGATCACCACCTGGTTGAACGCGAGCAACAGCGAAAAGCCGGTGAGGCAGAGCGCCCCGAAGGCATCGATCCGGTCCCTGGGTTCCATTCCCCGACCGGACCCGCCGCCCGGCGGTTTGTCAATCGCCTCGCCGGCGCCTTCTTCGGACCGGAAATATCCCGGGGAGTCCGCGGCCCGGCGCAGCCGGGGCGCGGGCGGGGCAGAGCCCCCGCCCGGCCGGGATCACGGGCGCGCGCTCAGCGGTCGCCGAGCATCCACGCACCCTCGGGCCAGAAGGCATGGTAGGCGAAGGCGAACAGCACGTCGTGCGGCAGGTCGGCGCCGGTCTCGTCGCGGACCCGGACGGTGCCCACGTCGCGGGCCGACCCGATGTCGGCGGCATCCAGCGCCGAGGCCTGCCCGGCGGTCCAGCTCAGCACCACCCCTGCCTCCCGGATCTCGCCCGCCTCGGCCAGCCGGGTCATCGGCCAGGCCCGGTCGCCGACCCGGATCACCCGCGCCAGCGCCGGTATGCCGTGCGGCGGCAACTCGCCGCTGTAGAGGAACGGCCGCTGCGAACTGTCGTAGCGGACATAGGGGTTCTGGCCATAGGCCCGGCGGTGTCCGGTCGGCTGATCCATCACCGCGCCGTCCGGGTTGCGGTCGCGGAACTCGGCCCAGCTTTCCATCCAGGACGGCAGGGTGTCGAGCTCGGTGCCGGTCAGCTCGCCGACGATCGCCTCGCCGATCGCCTGCTGCCACCAGCTTTCGGTCTCGCGGTCATACATCACCATGTCCGAGAACCGCAGCTTGCCCGAGACGCCGAAGCTCAGCACCCCGGCCGGGGTGCGGCGGTCGAAGGTGATGCCCGAGTTGCACAGCGGGCAGAAGGTCACCGCGACCGGGATCCCGCCCACCGTGTCGTTCACGATCTCGTGCCACATCAGGTAGCGGACCGGGTAGGCGCGCGGCACCTCGCCCGCGATTTCCAGGGCGATGACCGGCTCCCGGTCGGCCAGCCGGGTTTCCTCGGACACGGCAATGAAGCTCGGATCCGAGATCGCCGGGATCCCGTCCTTCGGCGGCCCGCCCGACATGATCTCGGTCCAGTCGGTGACGCTCGTGGTGTCGAAATCGGTGTTCGGCCATTCCATCCGCCACCACTCCGGGGCGGCGGCCGCGAGGCTAGCGGCGACAGACAGGGCGGCGGCGAGAAGCGGCAGGCGCATGGCAGGGACCTCCGGACAGGGCGACGGGCGTCGCGGACCTCCCATTTGTGGCAGCGCGGCGGGCGCGCTGCCTAGTCCCTGCGCGCAGACGTGAACGGCCGTGCGCGGTGCGGAGCGGGGCGCGGGGCCGCTACTCGGTCACCCGCACCGCGGTCATCACGTCCGGCTGGCCCAGCACCGCGCCGTTGCGCCCCTCGCCGCGCTTGATCGCGTCCACCACGTCCATCCCCGAGGTGACCTCGCCCACCACGGTGTACTGGCCGTTCAGGAAAGAGCCCTCGGCGAACATGATGAAGAACTGCGAATTGGCGCTGTTCGGATCCTGCGCCCGCGCCATCCCGACGACGCCGCGGTCGAAGTTGATGTCCGAGAACTCGGCGGCGAGGTCGGGGTAGCCCGACCCGCCCATCCCGGCCCGGCGCATGTCGTCGCCCAGCTTGCCGAACTGCACGTCGCCGGTCTGGGCCATGAAGCCGTCGATCACCCGGTGAAAGACGACGTTGTCATAGGCGCCGTCTCCGGCCAGCCGGGCGATCTGGGCGACATGGCCGGGGGCCACGTCCTCGAACAGGTCGATGACCACGGTGCCGTTGGCGCCTTCGCCCGAGATGTCGATCTCGAGCCCGGTCGCCGCGGCGAGTTGCGGCAGGGCGGCGGCGAGGGCCGCGGCGGCGACGAGCCTAGACATCGGCGGCCACCTTCACGCTGATCATCTTGTCGGGGTTCACCGGCGGCTCGCCGCGGGTGATCGCGTCGACATGCTCCATCCCGGCGACGACCTGCCCGTAGACGGTGTACTGGCCGTTCAGGAAGTCGTTGTCCTTGAAGTTGATGAAGAACTGGGAATTGGCGCTGTTGGGGTTCTGCGACCGGGCGGCGCCGAGGCTGCCGCGGGCATGGGGCAGCTTGGAGAACTCCGCCGGCAGGTCCGGCTTGTCCGAGCCGCCGCGGCCGGCCATGTGCACCGGCTGGCCCTTGTCCGGGTTGCCGTACTGCACGTCGCCGGTCTGGGCCATGAAGCCGTCGATCACCCGGTGAAACACCACCCCGTCATAGGCGCCCTCGCGGGCCAGTTCCTTCATCCGGGCGCAGTGCGCGGGGGCGACATCGGGCAGAAGCTCGATCGTCACCGTGCCGCCCTTCAGTTCCATCAGGATGGTGTTCTCGGGGTCCTTGATCTCGGCCATCGCGGGGCCTCCCTTGGGTTGTTCGCTTCGTCGCGGCGGACCCTAGAAGCACGGCGGGACCAGGGCAAGGCCGGTTGACCGGAACGCGGGAAAAGCCGATGCAGGCGCGGTCACGCCAAACCGCGGGAGAGCCTGATGCGCTGGAAAACCCTCGACGACATGGACCTCGACGGCCGGATCGTACTGACCCGGGTCGACATCAATGTGCCGGTGGAGGACGGCAAGGTCACCGACACCACCCGGATCGACCGGATCGTGCCGACGGTGACCGATATCCTCGCGCGGGGCGGAACCCCGGTGCTGCTGGCGCATTTCGGCCGGCCCAAGGGCAGGCCGGTGCCCGAGATGTCGCTGCGGGTCACGCTGCCGGCGCTCGAGGCGGCGCTGGGGCGGCCGGTGCAGTTCGTCGAACGGCCCGACCGGGCGACGCTCGAAGCCGCGTCCGGGCCGGTGCTGGTGGAGAACACCCGTTTCTCGGCGATGGAAGAGGCCAACGACCCGCAGATGGCGCAGTTCCTCGCCTCGCTGGGGGATGTCTATTGCAACGACGCCTTCTCCGCGGCGCACCGGGCCCATGCCTCGACCGAGGGGGTGGCGCACCTGCTGCCGTCCTGTGCCGGGCGGCTGATGGAAGCGGAACTCTCGGCGCTGGAAAAGGCACTCGGCAGCCCGGACCGGCCGCTGGTCGCGGTGGTCGGCGGGGCCAAGGTATCGACCAAGCTGGACCTGCTCGGCAACCTCGTGGCCAGGGTCGACCACCTTGTGATCGGCGGCGGCATGGCAAATACGTTCCTCGCGGCGCAGGGCGTGGCGGTGGGCAAGTCGCTGTGCGAACACGACCTTGCCGAAACCGCGCGCGACATCCTCGGCAAGGCCAAGGTCGCCGGCTGCACGATCCACCTGCCCGGCGACATCGTGGTGGCGCGGGAATTCAAGGCCGGCGCGGCGAGCGAGGTCCTGCCGGCGACGGCCTGCCCCGAGGACGCGATGATCCTCGACGCCGGGCCGGAGACGGTGGCGGCGCTGAAATCAGTGTTCGACGACGCGCGGACGGTGATCTGGAATGGCCCGCTCGGCGCATTCGAGATCG
>JBFKOW010000126.1:0-10942 GCA_041628615.1 Paracoccaceae bacterium
CACGGCGCCGCGCTGGACGGCGTTCCG
Organism: Paracoccaceae bacterium; assembly: GCA_041628615.1. Taxonomy (GTDB): domain Bacteria; phylum Pseudomonadota; class Alphaproteobacteria; order Rhodobacterales; family Rhodobacteraceae; genus JAMWZF01. Next base: position 28 of record JBFKOW010000126.1, read on the forward strand.
CTCCGGCTCGATCCGGCGCGGCGGATCGACCAGGTGATGATCGCGGTCGGCGTCTCGGACCGCTGCGCGCCCGGTCCGGTCGTCGGCATCATCCGGCGCCTGCTCGACGCCGGCAGCGTGTTCTACCGAAACGGGTCGGGGGCGAACATGCTGGCCTGCGTCGCGGCCGGGAAGATCGGCGCTTTCGTCGAGCCGGCGATGAACCCCTGGGACAGCCTGGCCGGGTTGCTGATGATCCGGGAGGCGGGCGGCGTCACCCATCCCTATCCGGCGGACGCGCGGCTGGGCCTGGTGCTGGGTGCGGCACCCGGGGTCTGGGACGACCTCAGCGCGATGGTGGCGGCGGAATTCCCCGGCGGGCTCCCGGCTCCCGAGCGCTGACCGGCCCCCGCCCGGGGGGACGCACGGCCGGTCAGCGGGTCGCGGCGCGGTACCAGGCGACGATGATGTCGCGGTTTTCCGGGGTCATCGTGGTGATCGCGTTCGGCGGCGGCATGGCGTGGCTGGCCCCGGCCTGCAGGAAGATCGCCTGCGCGTGGCGGGCGACGTCCGCCTCGGTTTCGAGCACGACGCCCTTCGGCGGCCAGCGCATCCGGTCGCTGTAGAACGGCTCGCGGGCGTGGCACATCGAGCAGTTGCCGCGCACCACGCCGACCGCCTCGTCGAAGCCCTCGGCGGCGGCGAAGCGCTGCTCGTTCGGGGTCAGGGCGCGGGCCTCGGCGTCCTCGTAGCGGTCGAGCATCGGCGCGACCGACAGCCACGCGATGACGATCATCAGGACCGCCGTCACCGCCCAGGTCCAGTGCGGTCCCCGCCCGGTGGCGTGCATGGTGTTGAAGTAGTGCCGGATGGTGACGCCGGTCAGGAAGATCAGGCTGGCGATGATCCACGAATGCTCGGTCGCGAAGGCGAGCGGGTAGTGGTTCGACAGCATCAGGAACACGACCGGCAGCGTCAGGTAGTTGTTGTGGGTCGACCGGACCTTGGCGATCTTGCCGTATTTCGGATCGGGCTTGCGGCCGGCCTTGAGGTCTTCGACCACGATCCGCTGGTTCGGCATGATCTGGAAGAACACGTTCGCGGTCATGATCGTGGCGGTGAAGGCCCCGAGGTGCAGCAGCGCCGCCCGGCCGGTGAAGATCTGGTTGTAGCCCCACGACATCGCCACGAGGATCGCGAAGAGCAGCAGCATGAGCAGCGTCGGCCGCTCGCTCAGCTTCGACTTGCACATGTAGTCGTAGGCCAGCCAGCCGATGGTCAGCGACCCGCCCGAGATCAGGATCCCCTGCCAGAGCGCCAGGTCGGCCTTGGTCGGGTCGAGCAGGTACAGTTCGCCGCCGACCCAGTAGATGATCGCCAGCAGGGCCGCCCCCGAGAGCCATGTCGTGTAGCTCTGCCACTTGTGCCAGGTCAGGTGCTCGGGCATCCGGGCCGGCGCGACGAGGTATTTCGTCGTGTGGTAGAAGCCGCCGCCGTGGACCTCCCATTCCTCGCCATAGGCGCCCTCGGGCATGTCGGGCGCCGGCTTCAGCATCAGGTCGAGGGCGATGAAGTAGAACGACGCGCCGATCCACGCCATCGCGGCGATCACGTGCAGCCAGCGGACGGCGAAGCCCACCCAGTCCCAGAGTGCAATCAGATCGTACACGGCACGTCTCCCGAAGCCTCGATTCCGCCGCAGACTACGCGGGACGCAATTATTCCTGTATCGTAGTCAAACGCCAAGCAGCATCAAATATTCCAGAACAATGTCCTACCTCGACAACATCCGGACCTTCGTGCGCGTCTACGAGCTGGGCAGCATGTCCGCCGCCGGCCGGGACCTTCGGATTTCGCCGGCGGTCACCTCGTCGCGGATCTCGCAGCTCGAGGATCACCTCGGCGTGCGCCTGTTCCAGCGCACCACCCGGAGCCTGACCCCGACCGAGCAGGGCAAGGCGTTCTACGCCGGCGCCTGCGAGATCCTCGAGGCGGTCGAGAGCGCCGAGGCGCAGGTGGTCAACATCACCGAGAACCCCAGGGGCGCGCTGTATGTCGCCGCGCCGCTGGGCGTCGGCCGCCGGCTGATCGCGCCGCAGGTCCCGGCCTTTCTCGCGCAGTACCCCGAGGTGAGCCTGCGGCTGCGGCTGACCGACCGCAAGGTCGACCTGACCACCGAAGGGCTCGACCTCGCCTTCTTCCTTGGTCAGCCCGAGGACAGCACCCTGCGCATTCGCAAGATCGCGGACGTCGCCCGGGTGCTCTGCGCCGCGCCGGACTACCTCGCCGCCCGGGGGATGCCGCGGACCGGCGACGATCTCGTGTCGGGCGGCCACGAATGCCTGAACCTGCGCTTTCCCGGCGCGACCGAATTCCAGTGGCGGCTGGTGACCGATGACGGCCCGAAGCGGTTTCGGGTCGCGGGGCGCTACGAATCCGACGACGGCGACGTGCTGACGGACTGGGCGCTTGCCGGTCACGGCATCGTGCTGAAGCCGATCTTCGAGGTGGCGGATCACCTGAAGGCGGGGCGACTCGTGCCGGTGGCCACCGAGACCCCGCCCGAGCCGATCCAGATGGCCTGCCTGTTCACCCATCGCCGCCGCCAGGACCCCAAGACCCGGCTGTTCATGGAGTTCGTGATCGAGCGGATCGGCGCGGTGTTCCGCGACGGCGGGGGCCGCGGTCAGCTGCCGCGATAGGTGGCGTCGCCGAACGGCGAGAGCAGCAGCGGCACGTGGTGGTGCGACGGCCCGTACATGCCGACGCGCAGCGGGATCACGTCGAGGAACCGGGGGCTTTCCGGCGCGGCCCCGGTCGCGTCGAGATAGGCCCCGGTGTGGAACCGCAGTTCGTGGACGCCGGACTCGAAGCGATCGGCGGGCAGGTGGTGGTCGTCGGTCCGGCCGTCGCCGTTGGTGGTGGCCGCCGCCAGAAGCCGGCTCCTGTCGCCCTCGATCCGGAACAGGTCGATCCTCAGCCCCCGGCGGGGCAGCCCCGCGCGGTGTCGAGCCCGTGGGTCGTCAGGTATCCGGCCAACGCAAGTCCTGCCGCCTCAAATGAGCCGCGCCCGCGCCGCGGCAAAGCCCGCCCGGCAGAAGGCAGCTTCAAAATCATTTTGAAAAACGGTTCTATTTTTCTGGATTAGAAGGGACCAACCGAGAAAGGGGCTTCATCCGTGACACGCTACCCGCGCGACATGACCGGCTACGGCGCGACGCCGCCCGCGGCCGACTGGCCGAACGGCGCGAAGATCGCCGTGCAGATCGTCCTCAACTACGAGGAAGGCGGCGAGAACAACGTCCTGCACGGCGACGCCGCCTCCGAGGCCTTCCTGTCCGAGATCACCGGCGCGCAGCCCTGGCCGGGACAGCGGCACTGGAACATGGAATCGATCTACGAATACGGCGCGCGCGCCGGGTTCTGGCGGGCGCACCGGATCCTGCGGGACCTGCCGGTCACGGTCTACGGCGTCGCCACGGCGCTGGCCCGCGCGCCGGAGCAGGTCGCCGCGATGCAGGCGGCGGGCTGGGAGATCGCCAGCCACGGCCTGAAATGGATCGAGCACAAGGACATGCCGCCGGAGGAGGAGCGCGCGCAGATCCGCGAGGCGATCCGCCTGCACACCGAGGTCACCGGCGCGCCGCCGCGCGGCTGGTATACCGGGCGCTGCTCGATGAATACCGTGGACCTCGTCGCCGCCGAGGGAGATTTCGCCTACATCGCCGACAGTTACGCGGACGATCTGCCCTACTGGGTCCGCGCCGGGGGCAAGGATCAGCTGATCGTGCCCTACACGATGGACTGCAACGACATGCGGTTCGCGATCCAGGCCGGGTTCACCACCGGCGCGGATTTCGAGACGATGCTGCGCGACGCCTTCGACGTGCTCTACGAGGAGGGCGCGGCGGGGGCGCCGAAGATGCTGTCGATCGGGCTGCATTGCCGGCTGATCGGTCGGCCGACCCGGGCGGCGGCATTGCGGCGAGTGCTGGACTATTTCCGCGGCCATGACGGCGTCTGGTTCGCGACCCGGCTGGCCATCGCGGAACACTGGGCCGCCACCCACCCGCCAATGCGGCGGCCGCGCCCGTCGGAGATGGACCGCGCGACCTTCGTGGCCGAATTCGGCGGCATCTTCGAACATTCGCCCTGGATCGCCGAGGCGGCCCACGGGCTCGAACTCGGGCCGACCCACGACACCGCGACCGGCGTGCATGCCGCGCTGGCGCGGGTGTTCCGGTCCGCCCCCGAGGACCGGCGGCTGGGCGTGCTGACCGCGCATCCCGATCTCGCCGGAAGGCTGGCGGCGGCGAAACGGCTGACCGCCGAGTCCACCGCCGAGCAGGCCTCGGCCGGTCTCGACGCGCTGACCGACGCCGAGCGGGCCGATTTCACCGCGCTGAACGACGCCTACACGGCCAAGTTCGGGTTCCCTTTCATCATCGCGGTGCGCGACAACACCAAGGCGTCCATCCTCGCCGCCTTCCGCCGCCGGATCGACAACGACCGGGCTGCGGAATTCGCCGAGGCCTGCCGGCAGGTCGAACGGATCGCCGAACTGCGCCTGCACGAGAAGTTTTCGGCATGACCCGGACCCTGATCGCCAGGCCCCTGACAGCCGCGGCCTTCGCGCCCTTCGGCGACGTGCTCGAAGCCAGCGGGACGCCCGACCGGATCATCAACCGCGGCCTCTGCGGCCGCTTCCACGACCGCGCCCGGCTGGATTTCGGGCCCGGCGGGCGCGCGGGGATCAGCGTCTTTCACGGCCAGACCGTGGCCTGGCCCGTCGAGGTCGCGATGGTCGAGCGGCACCCCGAGGGCAGCCAGGCCTTCGTCTCGATGACCGGGCAGCCGTTCCTCGTCGTCGCCGCGCCGGACGACGACGGAAAGCCGGGGACCCCGCTCGCCTTCGTCGCGGGCGCGGGGCAGGGGATCAATTTCCACCGCGGAACATGGCACGGCGTGCTGACGCCGCTGCATGAGCCGGGGCTTTTCGCGGTGGTGGATCGGATCGGCGACACTCCGAACCTCGAGGAGCACTGGTTCGACGCCCCGTATCTCGTCGAACCGGGAGAGGACTGCGCCCGCGCCGGGCTGGTCTGAGATACACCCAGGGAGAGAAGACGCCTGGCCGATGCCTCCAACGGGACGCCGGAGCAACTCCGCGATCCCAACAACACGCCGCCGCTGCACAAGGCGGTCCCGCTCGGAATCCAGCACGAGCTTGCGATGTTCGTGTCGAACGTCACCCCGGCGATCATCGTCTGCGGGCGGCGGGCTTCGGCTTCGGCTCGAACAGCCGGACTTTCCGCAGATGATCTACATGGTCCGGATGTCGATGTTCCTCGCCGGCATCGCGAGCTGTTCCAGACCATCGGCTTCGGCCCGGTCGGGGCGCGGCATTCGATCGTGCAGGGCACCTCGTTCGCCTTCATCCCGAACATGATCCCGCTGGTGGCGGGCAAGGGGGCCGACGCCATCGCGGTGCTGATGGGCGGCATCCTGGTCGGCGGGCTGTTCCGCGCCTCGCTGGCCCTGTTCAACGGCAGGCTGCGGTTCGCCCCGCCGCCGCTGGTCACCGGCCTCGTGGTCACGATGATCGGCCTCGCGCGGGTCAGGGTCGGCATCCAGTATGCCGCCGGCGGCGTCCCGGCGATCGGCACCCCGGATTGCGGCTCCGGGCTCAGCTGGTTCATGGCGGGGACGGTGATCGTCGTGACTCTGGGGCTGAAGGTCTTCACCCGCGGGATGCTCTCGGTCCCGGCGGTTCTCGTCGGGCTGCTGGCGGGCTACGCGGTGGCCGTCGCGATGGGCCGGGTGAACCTCGGCAGTGTCGCCAGTGCGGCGCCTTTCGCGCGGCCCAACCGCTGCATTTCGGGCTCGAGTTCTCGGTGGCGGCGATCATCGGCTTCTGCCTGATGGCGTTCGTGGCCGCGGTCGAGACGGTGGGCGACGTGTCGGGGATCACCAAGGGCGGCGCGGGCCGCGAGGCGACCGACACCGAGATCCGGGGCGCCACCTTCGCGGACGGTTTCGGCACCGCGGTTTCGGGCCTGTTCGGCGCGCTGCCCAACACCTCGTTCAGCCAGAATGTCGGCCTGATCGCGATGACCGGGTTGGTGAGCCGGACGGTCGTCACCATCGGCGCGGTGTTCCTGATCGTCTGCGGCGTCCTGCCCAAGATCGGCGCGGTGATCTCGTCGGTGCCGATCGAGGTGCTGGGCGGCGCCGTCATCGTGATGTTCGGCATGGACGGCCACGGCAAGGGCGCGATCGTGAAGGACGACCACGTCTGACGCGACAAGGGGCGGCGCCGGTTGCGGCGCCGTTCCCGATGCCGGGCGACGCAGGTCGCCCGAGGCGGCCAGCCCGATGCACCGCGCCGCCGAAGTTTCAGTCCGAGAAAGAAGCCGGCCGATCAACGGTCCGGGCGGTTGCCGCGGTCATTTCAGGATGATGCGCACCGCCCGGCTGGCGACGGCACGAGCCGCATCAGCCGCCGGCGACGCGCGGTCCGGCAACTCGCGGTCCGACCGGACGGCTTCAGCGCCGCGCGGACCCGCCGAAGGCCGGGCGCAGCGGCATGTGCCGGTTGACGTCCTTGTAGAGCAGGTAGCGGAACCGCCCCGGGCCGCCGGCATAGCAGGCCTGCGGGCAGAAGGCGCGCAGCCACATGTAGTCGCCCGCCTCGACCTCGACCCAGTCGCGGTTCAGGCGGTAGACGGCCTTGCCCTCGAGAACGTAGAGACCGTGCTCCATCACGTGGGTCTCGGCGAAGGGGATGACCGCGCCGGGCTCGAAGGTGACGACGGTGACGTGCATGTCGTGGCGCAGGTCGGCGGGATCGACGAAGCGGGTCGTGGCCCATTTTCCGTCGGTCCCCGGCATCGGCGTCGGGGCCACGTCCTGTTCGCTGGTGACGATGACCTCCGGCAGGGGCAGGCCCTCGACGGCCTCGTAGGCCTTGCGGATCCAGTGGAACCGGACCGGCGCGTCGCCGTCGTTGGCGAAGGTCCAGCCGGTGGACGGCGGCAGGTAGACGTAGCTGCCGGGCCGCAGGCGATGGGCGGTGCCCGCGATGGTGATCGCCGCCTCACCCTCGACCACGAAAAGCACCCCCTCGGCGCCGGAATCGGTCTCGGGGCGGTCCGATCCGCCGCCGGGCGCGACCTCCATGACGTATTGCGAGAAGGTCTCGGCGAAACCGCTCAGCGGCCGCGACAGGACCCAGAGCCGGGTGCCGGTCCAGAACGGCAGGAAGCTGGTGACGATGTCGCGCATCGTGCCCTTCGGGATCACCGCATAGGCCTCGGTGAACATCGCCCGGTCCGTCAGCAACTGGTCCTGCGGGGGATGCCCGCCGGTCGGGGCGTAATACCGTGCGCTCATGTCGGCTCCAGGGTCTGGGATGCTGTCGCAGGATAGGCGCGCGCGGGCCGCCGCGACCACCGGCAAGTTGACGACAACAGTTTTCGGATATTCCGGAAAGTCCCGGAATACCTTCGCCTGATGCCGAAAGACGCGCCGGCGGGGCCGAAGGGTCAGCCCCGCGCCGCGCGCTTCAGTTCGAGACGGCGGGCATGGAGGATCGGCTCGGTGTAGCCGGCGGGCTGGCTGCGCCCCTCGAACACGAGGTCGCAGGCGGCCCGGAAGGCGATCCCGTCGAAGCCCGGCGCCATCGGCCGGTAGGCCGGGTCGCCGGCATTCTGCCGGTCCACCGTTTCGGCCATCCGGCGCATCACGTCCATCACCTCCTCGCGGGTCACCACGCCGTGGTGCAGCCAGTTGGCGATGTGCTGGGCCGAGATGCGGCAGGTCGCGCGGTCCTCCATCAGCCCGACGTCGTTGATGTCGGGCACCTTGGAACATCCGATGCCCTGGTCGATCCAGCGCACAACGTAGCCGAGGATGCCCTGGGCGTTGTTCTCGACCTCGCGGATGATCTGGGCGCGGGTCCACTTGCGGTAGCTGGCGACCGGGATGTCAAGAAGGGCCTCGACATAGGCCCGCCGGCCTCCCTTGGCGAGGTTCCGCTGCACCGCGAAGACGTCGATCTTGTGGTAGTGCAGGGCGTGCAGGGTGGCGGCGGTCGGGCTCGGCACCCAGGCGGTGTTGGCGCCGGCCTTCGGGTGCTCGATCTTCGATTCGAGCATCGCCGCCATCTTGTCGGGGACCGCCCACATGCCCTTGCCGATCTGCGCCTTGCCCGACAGCCCGCATTCCAGGCCGATATCGACGTTCTGGTTCTCGTAGGCGGTGATCCACGACTTGCGCTTGATGAAGTCCTTGCGGCTGAAGGGGCCGGCCTCCATCGAGGTGTGGATCTCGTCGCCGGTGCGGTCGAGGAAGCCGGTGTTGATGAAGCAGACCCGGTGCTTCGCCGCCCGGATGCATTCCTTCAGGTTGACGCTGGTGCGCCGCTCCTCGTCCATGATGCCGAGCTTCACGGTATGTCGCGGCAGGCCCAGCACCGCCTCCACACGGGTGAAGATCTCGTCCGCGAAGGCGACTTCCTCGGGGCCGTGCATCTTGGGCTTCACGACGTAGACCGATCCCGCGACCGAGTTGCGCGGACCCTCGGTCTTGGCCAGGTCGTGCATCGCCACGAGCGTCGTGACCATCGCGTCCATCAGCCCTTCCTGGATCTCGCGGCCGTCGCGGTCGAGGATCGCGGGATTGCTCATCAGGTGGCCGACGTTGCGGACCAGCAGCAGGGCGCGCCCCTTCAGCACCAGATCGCTGCCGTCCGGCGCGGTGTAGCGGCGGTCGGGGTTGAGCCGGCGGTCCACGGTCTTGCCGTTCTTCTCGAAGCTTTCCGCGAGGTCGCCCCGCATCAGCCCGAGCCAGTTGCGGTAGGCCGCCACCTTGTCCTCGGCATCGACGCAGGCGACCGAGTCCTCGCAGTCGATGATCGCCGACAGCGCCGATTCGACCACGACATCCGCGAGGCCCGAGGCGGTGGTCCGCCCGATCGGGTGGGTCCGGTCGAAGACCAGTTCGACGTGCAGGCCATTGTTGCGCAGCAGGATCGCGCTGGGCGCATCGGGATCGCCCCGGTAGCCGGCGAACTTGCCGGGCGCCATCAGCGGCGATCCGTCGACGTCCAGCCGGCCATCGACCACGGCGTAGCGGCTGGCCCGGCCGTGGCTGGTGCCGGCCAGCGGGAACACCTCGTCGAGGAACACCGCCGACCACATCACGACGCGGGCGCCGCGTCCCGCGTCGAAGCCCGCGGCCTCCGGCACGGGCCCCATCGCGTCGGTGCCGTAGAGACAATCGTAGAGGCTGCCCCAGCGGGCATTGGCGGCGTTGAGAACGAAGCGCGCGTTCGTCACGGGGACGACGAGCTGCGGCCCTGCCACGGTGGCGATTTCCGGGTCAACGTTCGCGGTCTCGATGGTGAAATCGTCGCCCTCGGGAAGCAGGTAGCCGATCTCGGTCAGGAACGCCTTGTAGGCCGCGCCGTCATGGGCCTTGTCGTTGCGCGCCAGATGCCACGCGTCGATCCGCCGCTGCAGGTCCTCGCGCTTGTCGAGCAGCGCGCGGTTGCGCGGCCCGAGATCGTGCACGAGATCCGAGAACCCGGTCCAGAACGCCTCCGGGTCGACGCCGGTGCCCGGCAGCGCCTCGGTCTCGACGAAGGCCGCCAGTTCGGCCGCCACGCGCAGCCCGGCGCGGTCCGTGTAGGTGGTGTCTGTCGTATCGCTCATCTGGTCCTCCCCGTGACGGCCATCCTGCGGGCCGGGACCGGCGCATTGGGGCCGATCCTGCCTCGAGGCGCCCTCCATCGGCGATCCGGGCGGAAAGGACAAGATCCCGGCGGCGCGGCGGCGGCGGATCGGCCGGCGGGTCCCTGCGCCGCGTCAGGTGTGGCGGGCGAATACCTCGGCGGTGCCGTCGCGCAGGATCAGGAGCGTGTCGAAGGCCTCGCGCCGGTCGCCCATCTCCATCCCGGGCGATCCGACCGGCATCCCCGGAACCGTGAGGCCAAGCGCGTCGGGCCGTTCCTCCAGCAGCCGCCGGACATCTGCCGCCGGGACGTGGCCTTCCACGACGTGGCCTTCGACAAAGCCGGTGTGGCAGGAGCCCAGCTCGGGTGCGATCCCGGCCTGGTCCTTGAGCGCCCAGAGTGCGTCCTGGTCGATGTCGCGCGCCTCGACGGCGAACCCGGCATCGGTCATGTGCGCGACCCAGGCCGAGCAGCAGCCGCATGTCGGCGACTTGAAGACCTCGAGCCGCGGCGTGGCGGCGGTGGCCGGGCGGGCCGGCAGCAGGGCCGCGGCAAGGCCGGTCAGGATGAAGTGTCGGCGGTGCATCTGTCTCTCCCGCTTGGTGCCAGGTGGGGCCGCGCGTCAGGTCACGCGCAGCCACGTCATCATGCCGCCGGCCGCATGTTCGAGCATGTGGCAATGCAGCATCCAGTCGCCCGGATTGTCGGCGACGAACGCGATCTCGGCGGTCTCGCCGCGGTCCATCAACAGGGTATCGCGCAGCGGCCCGGGCCGGCCGTCCGCGCCGATCCGGCGGAAATGGTGGCCGTGCAGGTGCATCGCGTGCGGCCAGGCGGTGTCGTTGACCATCGCGATGCGCACCGTCTCGCCGCGTGCCGCCTCGACCAGCGGCGACTCGCCCATGTCGGCCATGCCGTTGAACGCCCAGACCTTGCCGGCGGCGACCATCTCGCGCATCCCGGTCATCCGGCCGTCCATCATCGCGCCGCGCATCCGGCCCATCGCGCCGCCTTCCATCAGCAGGTCCACCCGCCGCGCGCTGTCCAGCGGCCCGAGCGCCGGCACCGGGTTCGGCGGCAGCGCTTCCGGCGCCGGAAGGGCCGCCGCGCGGGCCGCACCGGCCACCGGGAAGGCGGCCAGCACGTAGCCGCCGTCCCGTTCGTGGCTGGCGAGCACGGCCTCGTCGCCCTCCGCGGCGGTGA
>JBFKOW010000127.1:0-10839 GCA_041628615.1 Paracoccaceae bacterium
GGTTCGGCCGGGATCGGGGCCGGCCCGGGCGGCGGGACGCCGTCGCCTGCGGCTTGACGGGGGGGCGATTCCGGCCTAATGGGTCGCTTCGAATTCGAGGGCCTCGCGCCGGGCGCGGGGCCTTGTCCGTTCCGCCCTGTCCGCCGGGGCCGCGAGACGCCAGAAACGCCAAGACGCCAAGACGAAGGATACGCCCATGTCCCGCCGCTGCGAACTGACCGGTAAAGGGCCGATGACCGGCAACAATGTCAGCCACGCCAACAACAAGACCCGCCGCCGGTTCCTGCCGAACCTGCAGGAAGTGACGCTGCAGTCCGACGTGCTGGGCCGGTCGTTCAAGTTCCGGATCTCCTCGGCGGCGCTGCGCTCGGTGGACCACCGGGGCGGGCTCGACGCCTTCCTCGCCAAGGCCAGCGACGCCGACCTCTCGGCCGCCGCGCTGAAGGTGAAGAAGGAAATCGCCAAGGCGCAGACCGCCGCGGCCTGATCCGGGCGGGGCGGTTCGCGGACCGCCCGGCCCCCGCGCGATCCACCGCTTCCCGGCCCGGCCCCGCGCCGGGCCGTCGCGTTTGCAGGCGCGGCATCGTGGCGCTGTCGGCGGGGCGCGCCACGGTCTATCCTGCCGGCATGAAACACGTCCTGGCCCTGCTCGCGGCGCTGGCGCTTCTCGCCGCCGGACAGGCGGCGGCCCTCGCCAGGGGGCAGCCGGCCCCGGTGGGCGTCATGGTGCTGTGCATCGGGGCCAGCGCCGTGGTGGTGCCGGTGGGGCCGGACGGGACCCCCGTCGCCGCGACCCATTCCTGCCCGGACTGCATCCCGGTCCTGCTGACTGCCGGGCCGGCCCCGATCCCGGCCGAACCGGAGCGCGCCGCCCGGCCGGTGATCCCGGTCCTTGCCGCCGCGCCCGCGGCACCCCGACCGCGGCCCGGCCGACCCCCGGTGCGGGGCCCCCCCGCCGCCCTCTGACCGACATCCGACAGCACCCAGACCCATCCAGTCAGAGGGATATTCCCCATGGTCATCCGCCTTTCCGCCGCCGCCCTCGTCGCGGCCGCCGCCGCCCTGTCCGCCGCCCCCGCGCTGGCCGACATCATGGTCCATGACGGCTATGCCCGGTCCTCGAACCCGCAGGCCGGGGCGGCCTTCCTCACCCTCCACAACCCCGGCGGCCCGGACGACCGGCTGATCGGGGTCCGCTCCGACGCCGCCGCGCGGGTCGAACTGCACACCCATGTCGAGGACGGCGGGGTGATGCGGATGGTCCATGTCGAGGAGGGCCTGCCGCTGCCCGCCGATGGCGAGATCGCGATGCAGCGCGGCGGCAACCACGTCATGTTCATGGGGCTGGCGGTGCCCTTCGACGACGGCGCGGTGGTGCCGCTGACGCTGATCTTCGAGACCGCCGGCGAGATCGCGGTCGAGGTCACCGTGGACAACGCCCGGACCGAGGCCCCCGAGAGCGGGATGATGCACGGCGAGGGCATGGATCACGGCACCATGCACGATGCGATCCACGGCGACGGCGACCCGAACGACGCCGACGGCAACTAGGGCACGGCCGCGCCCGGCCCGTTGCGCGATCACGGGATGTTTCACTTGGACCCGGGGGCCACGGATCGGCTAGGCCCGGGACATGGGCACCGATTACGACCGTCTCTACCGCGACACGCCGGACGCGCTCGGGCCGCCGACCGCGGCCTTCGTCGGTTTCTTCGACCGGTTCGGGACAGCGCGGGCGCGGGTGCTCGACCTCGGCTGCGGGCAGGGGCGGGACGCCCTGTTCATCGCCCGCAGGGGACATCGCGTGGTCGGCGTGGACCGCTCGGCCCACGGCATCCGCGCCCTCGCGGCGGCGGCGCGGCGCGAGGGGCTCGACCTGTCCGGCGTGGTGGCCGACATCGTGGACTGGCGGCCCGAGGGGCGGTTCGACGTGATCGTGCTCGACCGGGTGCTGCACATGCTCGGCGCTTCGGCGCGGCGGGCGGTGCTGGGCCGGCTGCCGCCGCATCTCGCCCCGGCGGGCTGGGTGCTGATCGCGGACGAGCCGTCGAACATCGCCGGCATCGAAGCCGCGCTCGGGGCGGCCGGGACGGCGTGGCGGACCGGACTGCGGCGGCGGGGCCTGCTGTTCCTGCAGCGGGCCGACGCGGAGGCGCGCGACTAGTCCAGCAGCGCGGCGACCCAGGCCGGGACGGTCTCGGTCGCGGGGCCGAGCCGGACCTCGTCGAACAGCGCCGCGCCCGCCGAGGGGGCGAGGTTCAGTTCCACCGTCGGCACCCCGCGCCGGGCCGCCTCGGCGACGAAACCGGCGGCGGGATAGACCTCGCCGCTGGTGCCGATCGCGGCGAACAGGTCGGCGCAAGCGAGCCGGGCGTCGATCTCGTCGAGCCCCTCGGGATATTCGCCGAACCAGACGATGCCGGGCCGGGTCGCGGGTTCGGCGCAGGCCGGGCAGGGGTCGGCCGGGTCCATCAGCGGCGGCGCGGGCCAGCGGTGGCCGCAGGCGGCGCAGGCCGCGCGGTCGAGCGCGCCGTGCATGTGCAGCACCTCCGCCCCCGCGGCCTCGTGCAGCCCGTCGACGTTCTGGGTGACGATGAACACCTCGTGCGCGCCGTCGCGTTGCAGCCGGGCGAGGGCGGCATGGGCGGCGTTCGGGGCCGCCTTCGCCGCCTCGGTGCGGCGCATGTTGTAGAAGGCGTGGACGCGGGCCGGGTCGCGGGCGAAGGCCTCGGGGGTGGCGACGTCCTCGATCCGGTGCCGGGCCCAGAGGCCGCCCGCGTCGCGGAAGGTGCCGAGCCCGCTCTCGGCCGAGATCCCGGCCCCGGTCAGTATCACGATCTTCATTCCCGGCCTCCCGCTTGCTAGGCTGCACCGGGGCCCGGCGCGGAGCAAGGGCCGGGGAGGACGGCGGACGCGATGAAGATCAGGACACCCTGGCACCTCTGGGCGGTGGGGGCGCTGTCGCTGCTGTGGAACCTCGGCAGCGCGGTGGACTTCGTGATGGTGGTGGCGCGGGCCGAGCCCTATCTGGACCGGATGAGCGACGCGCAGCGGGCCTATTTCGGCGGGCTGCCGGGCTGGGCCACGGCGGCCTGGGCGCTGGGGGCCTGGGGCGCGGTGGCGGGGTCGGTGTTCCTGCTGCTGCGCAGCCGGCTGGCGGTCTGGGCCTTCGGGCTGGCGGCGGCCGGGGTGACGGGCATGGCGGTGCACGGGCAGGTGCTGACCGCGCCGCCGGTGACCGACCTGATGGGCAGCGGCCAGCTCTGGCTGTCGGCGGCGCTGGTGGCCGGGCTGGTGGCGATGCTGGCCTATGCCCGCGCGATGACCCGGCGGGGCGTGCTGCGGTGAGGGTGCTGACGGTCTGTCTCGGCAACATCTGCCGGTCGCCGGCGGCCGAGGCGGCGCTGCGGGCGCGGGCGCCGGACTGGCAGGTGGACAGCGCCGGGACCTCGGGCTGGCACATCAGCGAACCGCCCTACCCGCCGATGCAGCGGGCGGCGCGGGCGCGGGGCCTCGACCTTTCGGGGCAGCGGGCGCGGCGTTTCGGCCCCGGCGATTTCGGCCGCTTCGACCTGATCCTCGCGCTGGACCGGGACGTGCTGGCCGATGTCGAGGCGCTGCGGCCGGCCGGGGCGGCGGCCGAGGTGGCGCTGTTCGCCGCGCCGGACGACGTGCCCGACCCCTACTACACGCGCGACTTCGAGGGTTGCCTGGAGCTGATCGAGGCGGCGGCGGCGCGGATCGTGGCCGAGCGGCGCTAGGCGCCCGCCCTAGCCGCAGAGCGCGCGGCTGGTGTCGACGAAGTTGCGGTAGCGGTCCCAGAACGCCTCGGCGAAGGGGCGGTCGTCGATCCGCATCGCGTGGGCCTCCTCCGGGTCCTCGAAGAAGGTCACCACCCGGGCCTGGTCGCCGGGGCGCAGGGTCTGGTCGGCGGCCTGCTGGACGCAGGCGCAGAGCCGCGGGCTGGCCGCCGCGCGGTTGGCGGCGAGGCAGGCCTGGGCGATGTCGCCCGACAGGGCGCGGCCGCCGCCGCCGCCACCGCAGGCGGCGAGGGCGGACAGCGCGAGGACGGCGGCGAAGGGACGCATCTGGGGGCCTCGATGTTCTGCTCGCGGGGCGCGGCGGGGCCGGCCCGATCCGGTTTTCGCCACTATGCGCGGCGCCGCGCCGCTTGGCAATCGGCGCCGGGGGCGCTGCCCCCGTCTCCGCGGGCGCGGAGACTCCCCCGGGATATTTCGGGTCCGAAGAAGGCGCCGGCCGCGGTCAGGTCCGCCGCAGCAGCGAGTAGCGGAAGGTCTGGACCCGGCCCGCCGGCGTGACGTGGTCGTGGCGGGCGTGGCGCAGCGCGGTGAAGCCGCCGGGGGCGTGGGCGGCGATCTCGGCGGCCAGCGCCGCGGGGCCGTAGCGCATCACCGGCAGCCCCGAGCAGGTCTCGGGCCCGTCGGCGGCGAACCCGGCGACGATGGCGTGGCCGCCGGGCGGCAGCGCCGCGGCCATCGCGCCGACATAGGCGGCCCGGTCGGCGGGGTCGGTCAGGAAGTGGAACACCGCCCGGTCGTGCCAGACCGCGAAGCTGCGGTCCGGGGTCCAGCGGCGCAGGTCGGCGGTGACGAAGCGGACCGCCGCCGCGGCCGCGCCGAGCCGGGCGCGGGTCGCCGCCAGCCCGCGGTCCGAGAGGTCGAGCAGGGTGACCGGGCCGAGCCCGGCGGCGAGCAGCCCGTCGACCAGCCGCGAGGCGCCGGCGCCGACGTCGAGGATCGGGTCGCCGGGCCGCGCGAGGCCGGCGATCCAGTCGAGCGACAGCCCGCCGCCGGCCTCGAACCAGGTCAGGCGCTCGGCCTCGCGGGCGGCGTAGACCGCGTCCCAGTGCCCGGCATCCGACATCGGCCTCTCCTTTTCCGCGCGGCCCTGCGGCGGCCCGGTCAGGGTAGCAGCATTCCGCGGATCATGTAGAAGAACATCGCCGCGAGGACCGCCGCCAGCGGCACCGTGATGATCCACGCCGCGGCGATCCGCAGCAGCAGCGTCCGCTTGACCAGCTCGACCCGGTGGACCCGGCCCAGGCCGCGGCGCTCCTGCTTGCCGAGCAGCCGGTCCGCCGAGGCCTCGGCCTTCATCTGGCGCAGCATCTCGCCCTTGACGGTGACATCCGCCGCCTCGAACCGGGCCAGGAAGGCCTCGACCGCCTCGGGATCGACATCGGCGTGGTGGTCGCGGATCTCGTCCAGCATCCGGGCGTAGCTCGACTTGATGTATTCGCGCAGGAAGCCGACGCCGAAGACCCCGCCGACGGCGATGTGGGTCGAACTCACCGGCAGGCCGAGCTGGGAGGCCACGATCACCGTGATCGCCGCCGCCACCGCGATGCAGAAGGCGCGCATCTTGTCGAGCTCGGTGATCTCGCTGCCGACGGTGCGGATCAGCTTGGGGCCGTAGAGCGCGAGCCCGAGCGAAATGCCGATCGCCCCCACCGCCATCACCCAGAGCGGGATCGCCGCGCTGGCGGCGATCCCGCCGCCGCCGGCGATCGCCTCGTTGATCCCGGCCAGCGGGCCCACCGCGTTGGCCACGTCGTTGGCGCCGTGGGCGAAGCTGAGCAGCGCCGCGGCGAAGATCAGCGGCACGGTGAACAGGTCGTTGACGCTCGACTTGCGGTTCTCCAGCCGGGCGGTCATCCGCGCGGTGTAGGGCCGCATCGCGAGGTAGACCCCGGCGGCGACCGCGACCCCGATCAGCATCGCGACCGGGAAGGACACCGAGATCAGCTTCTTGACGCCCTTCAGCATCAGGTAGGTGGCGAAGGCCCAGGCCATCACCGCCACCAGCAGCGGCACCATCCGGTTCGCGGCGCCGAGCACGTCGGCCCGGTAGGTGATGGTCCGCTTGATCACGTAGAGGAACCCGGCGGCGATCAGCCCGCCCATCACCGGCGAGATCACCCAGCTGGCCGCGATCTGGCCGACCACCGACCAGTCGGCGATGGTCCAGCCGGCCGCCGCGATCCCGGCGCCGAGCACGCCGCCGACGATCGAATGGGTGGTGGAGACCGGCGCGCCGATCGCGGTGGCGAAGTTGAGCCAGACCGCGGCGGCGAGCAGCGCGGCGATCATCAGCCAGATGAAGGTGTCCCGGTCGGCCACCAGGTCGGGGTCGATGATCCCGCTCTTGATCGTGCCGACCACGTCGCCGCCGGCCACCAGCGCGCCGCCGGCCTCGAAGCTGGCGGCGATGAGGATCGCCCCGGTCATGGTGATCGCGTGCGAGCCCACCGCCGGACCGACGTTGTTGGCCACGTCGTTGGCGCCGATGTTCATCGCCATGTAGCCGCCGATCATCGCCGCGGCGACCAGCAGGGTCGCGTCGGTGCCGCCATGGGTCCGGACGATGGTGAACAGCATGATGCCGACGATGAACAGCAGCCCGGTTCCGAAGCGGAACAGTTCGCCGCGGTTGCGCTGCACCGCGGACTCGATGTTTTCGGTTCTCAGCACCGCCTGGCCCCCCACCGCTGATGTGCCCCTGCCCGGGCCGCGGGCGGGCATCCCCGCGCGGCCGGTCCCGCGCAGCCATGGCGGATTCGCCGCCGGCCGGTATGATGCAGGTCATGGACCGGCGTTTTCCGGTGCGGCTAGGTGTCCCGGAAGCCACACCCGTCCCGAGGATCCGCGATGGACAGGACTGGCCGGACCGGCGCAGGGCCGGCGGCATGACCCGGTACTACCTGCCCGTCGCGATCGCGGCGCTGCTGCTGGCCTTCTGGGCCAGCCCCGACGCCCGCGAGATCGCCGCCGGGGTGGCGATCTTCCTGTTCGGGATGCTGATGCTGGAGGACGGCTTCAAGCTGTTCGGCGGCGGCGCGCTGGAGCGGGTGCTGGCGCGGGCCACCGGGTCGGTGCCGCGGGCGCTGGCCTTCGGGATCGTCTCGACCACGCTGCTGCAGTCCAGTTCGCTGGTCTCGGTCATCACCATCTCGTTCCTGAGCGCCGGGCTGATCTCGCTGGTGGGCGGGGTCGGGATCATCTTCGGGGCCAACATCGGGACCACGACGGGGGCCTGGCTGGTCGCCGGGCTGGGGCTCAAGGTCGACATCGCCGCCTACGCGATGCCGATGATCGCGCTCAGCATCGTGCTGGTGTTCCAGAAGGCCAAGGGGCTGCGGGGGATCGGCTACGCGCTGGCCGGGCTCGGGTTCCTGTTCCTCGGGATCCACCACATGAAGGAGGGGTTCGACGCCTTCAAGGACCAGATCGACCTGACGCGGTTCGCGCTGGGCGGGGTGGCGGGGCTGGCGGTCTATACCCTGATCGGCACCGTCGCGACGGTGGTGATGCAGTCGAGCCATGCGACGATGGTGCTAATCCTGACCGCGCTGGCGGCCGGGCAGATCAGCTATGAGAACGCGCTGGCGCTGGCCATCGGGGCCAATATCGGGACCACGATCACCGCCATCATCGGCGCGCTGGGGGCGAACTTCCAGGGCCGGCGGCTGGCGGCGGCGCACCTGATCTTCAACGTCGCCACGGCGGCGGTGGCGCTGCTGCTGATCGCGCCGCTGCGCGACCTGGTGGACTGGATCAGCGCCGGGGCCGGGATCGGGGCGGCGGACCACGCGATGAAGCTCGCGGTGTTCCACACCGTCTTCAACCTGCTCGGGGTGGCGCTGATGCTGCCGCTGCTGGGGCGGCTGATCGGGCTGCTCGAGGCGCGGATCCCCGAGCCGCTGCCCGACATCAGCCGGCCGCACTACCTCAACCAGGCGGTGGACGAGTTCCCCCAGACCCTCGAAAGCGCGCTGCGCAACGAGGTCCGGCACCTCTACGACAACGCCGCCGACCTGATCCTGCACGGGCTGAACCTGCACCGGGACGAGGTCTATGCCAGCGACGACATCGCCGGGACGGTGCGGCGCAGCCGGGCGGCGATCGAGCTCGACTTCGACGCCGCCTACGAACACCGGGTCAAGACGCTGCACGCCGCGATCGTCGAATTCGCCACCCGGGCCGGCGACCGGCGGCTGTCGCCCGACGCGCTGGCCCGGGTGCACGACCTGCGCGACGTGGCCGGCGGGATCGTGAAGGCGGTGAAGGGGGTCAAGCACCTGCGCAAGAACGTGCTGCGCTACACCACCCGGCCGCAGGGGGCGGTCACCGGGCTCTACGACGGGCTGCGCACCGAGATCGCCCGGATCGCCGTCGAGATCCGCAAGCTCGGCCTGACCGCGCCCGAGGAGCGCAGCGCGCTCTGGCTCGACCAGGAGCGGGTGCAGGTCGAGGACGCCGCCCGCTCGGCCACCGCGCGGGTCGAGGTTCTGATCCGGCGCGGCGAACTGGGCGCCGCCGCCGCCACCTCGTTCCTCAACGACGCCGGCTACGGCCATGCGGCGATGCGCGACCTGATCGAGGCGGCGCGCAGCTACTACATCGAACCCGACGACGACCTGGCCGAGGTCGAGCGGCTGCTGACGCTCGAGGACGACGAACTGGCCGAGCCCCGCGGCGACGCCGCGGACCGGCCCGCCGCCGCGGGGCCGCCATGAACCGCACAGGACCGGAGAGCCGCCGATGGGACTGAAGAAGCTGGCCGCGAAGGTGGCCGAATACAACGCCCGGCTGGAGGACGGCAAGGCGCGCCGGATCAAGCCGGACCACGTCGAGAAGGTGCTGGCCAAGCTGCGCCGCAAGTCGGCGGAACTGGAAGCCGAGATCGCCGCCACCGCCGCGCCCGAGAAACGCGCCCGGCTGGAACGCAAGCTCGAAGTCGCCCGGGCGCAGGAAGCGCGGGCGGAATGGCTGCTCGGGCAGATCGGCTAGGCCGCGGCGCGGCGGCCCGACATTTCTCTGGCCAAGGCCGGGACGGTGCGGTTCAAACGGTCCCGAACAATCCGGCGCGGCCGGGGGCCGTGGTGCACAGGCGTAGCGATGACCAATCGCCTGTATTACGGCGACAATCTCGCGGTGCTGCGGAACGACATCGGGTCCGGGTCCGTGACCTGATCTACCTCGACCCGCCGTTCAATTCGAACGCGACCTATTCGCACCTGTTCAGGGACTAATCCGGGCAGGTCTCGGGCGCGCAGATCGCGGCCTTCGACGAGACCTGGCAATGGGGCGACGCGGCGGTCGCATTACTACTTGGCCAGCTTGATCTTGTCGAAGGAAAGCACGTTGGATTGTAAGTGATTGGCGTAGGTCGGCCAGGTCGGCGAATACTCTTCGGACTGGTTGCCCCACACCGTCCAGCCTTGCCGCGGACCGCGGGCGAATAGTTCAAGCCGGTCTCCAAAGCTGCACCGCTCGATCAAGTCGTATTGCTCGTCCGGCTTTCGGCTATGCTCTCGCTTCTGGCTAACGAGATTGCTCACTTACGACCAGTTTGATGCGAGGACGCAATTTCCTGTGGATCAACAAGTCGATATCTTCCGCCGCCTAGGAAGTAGATGTATCCTGCGTCTCGGAGAACTTGCAGCTGTTGGCGGATTTTTGGTCGGATATTGTTATTACTCGGAAAAATAGACGCAAGATCGTTCTCGAAATCGTAGATATCCGAAAGCATGAAATTATCCTGTCCAATACGCTCTATGCAATGCATTACCTCTGTCAGCCAGCCTCTGGCGTCACCGAGGCGTTTCTCAACGAATCTGAGCGCGTTCCAGTCGC
The DNA here is from genome assembly GCA_041628615.1 of Paracoccaceae bacterium. GTDB lineage: Bacteria > Pseudomonadota > Alphaproteobacteria > Rhodobacterales > Rhodobacteraceae > JAMWZF01. The sequence goes on from JBFKOW010000127.1 coordinate 9,657, forward strand.
GCAACACTTCGTCGCGATCTCGGATAATCCCGCAGTTGACAACCGTTATCTTCCCGGCCTCGGGAATTCGATCTAGCAAGATGTTCGACCCCACCCAGCCAGCACGCCTCGCGGTCTTGGCCAAGGGCTTGCGCTTCTCAACTACGTTGCCGGTGAAGAAGAACTTCGGAACAACTCTCAGGTTCTCAACTAGTCGGCTCTTCCGGTCGTAATGTAGTAAGATCAGATTCGGGGAGGTGTCAGAAGCGAGTCTCTCCATCTTGGTGGAATAGGCGCCGTTTGCTATCTTGCGACCAAACGATCGGTTCTTGCTCTTAAGTTCGTATTGGTCACCGCATTGAGAGCAAAAAAAATCCGCGACCGGCCTATTGGCATTGTATCGCGACAATTGCGAGTTGCCACAGTTTGGACAGTACATGTTTGCCTCTGCCCATGCTTCGGTCTCGACACGCGCAACTTGGCTGGCACTCACGAAACCGGCGGCTGGGTCGCTAAAGCCGGTTTGCATCGAAGTACTTGGGGGACAGGAACTTGAAGTCGCCAGACTTTCGCGGTTTCAAAACACCTACTAGCTGATATCTAGGTCTATCATCTGCTTCTGGCGGCGACCTCCAGATTAGCCAGGTGTTGTCTTTCGATGGCTCGACAATGACTGTTAAGTCTTCGCTGGACACTGGTGAGATATCGCTGCATCCGCAGCGAGGGCAGTCGTTATCACAACACGCAGACCAATCGTCGTCCCAGACGCAGTCGCATCCCGGGCAAACATAACGGCTACTGTACCATGCCATCAACCTTCTCCATCGACCAATTGACTGCCGCAGTCGTTACCAGATGCTGAGACTGTGACCGATACTTTTCGGTGTCGCAACTTCCTGAAAAGGGTGAGTTGCAAACCCTCACTATGGAGCAGGCGCTGAGCTTGCGCGACCGCGCCCTCCGTCTCCCCGCCGTGTGGTCCGACACCTTCCGCAAGGCCGCGCGCGAAACCGACCCCACGGCGCAGGGCTCCCTCGACCTCTGATCGCTCTCGGCTCCCCTTGCCACGGACCGGAAACCGCCGCATATCCCCGCCCATGACCGACCTCGCGCATATCCGCAACTTCTCCATCGTCGCCCATATCGACCACGGGAAATCCACCCTGGCCGACCGGCTGATCCAGGCCACCGGCACCGTGCAGGA
>JBFKOW010000128.1:0-10769 GCA_041628615.1 Paracoccaceae bacterium
CGGGATCGCAGAAAAGGGTTGAGACGAGGTTTCGGCCCGCGCCTCAGTCCCACTTGTAGTTGAAGCTGACCGAGATCCGGTCGTCCTCGGCCATGTTCATCGGCACCTCGTGGCGCAGCCAGCTTTCCCACAACAGCACCTCGCCGACCTCGGGGGCGACGTAGTGGAACATCCGCAGTTCCTCGGGGGCGTCCTTGAGCCGGGGCGGGGCGGCCATCATCATCTGGCTGCGCGGGTCTTCGAGCTTCAGCGCCGAGGTGCCGCCGGGCATCTTCACGTAGGTGGTGCCGGAGATCACCGAATGGGGGTGGATGTGGCTGGTGTGGATGCCGCCCTCGGGCAGGATGTTGATCCAGATGTCCTCGAGCACGAGGCCCTTGTCGCCGAGGTCGAAGGCGAGGTCGGCGGCGAAGGCGGCGACGTGGGCGTCCAGCGCGCGGACCAGATCGGCGAAGATTGGGAACCGCCAGGGCAGGTCGGTGAGCGAGGCATAGGAGGTGTAGCCCGGATAGCCCTCCGCCTCGCACCAGTCCTGCCCGGCTTCGTCGTCCTCGGCGATGGCGTAGCAGGAGGCCTCGAGTTCCGCCGGGTCGACGGCGGGACCGTGTTCGGCAAGGCGGGCGCGGTAGAGGCGGGTGACGAAGAGGGGGGCGATCGCGGCCATGAACGGGCTCCTGTCTGCGGCGGCGCGGCGGCGGCGCGGGGAACGGGTGGGGTGGGTTGAAACCCACCTCACGGCCCGCGGCAAGGGGCGGTCTGCAGAGTAGGGTGGGTCTCGACCCACCGCCCGCGGAAAACGGCGCCGGAAACCGGCCGTTGGGGGTTGCCAGACCGGCGCGGCGGGCCTATACGCGCGTCTTCACCCTCCACCGGGAATCAGGGTGACCCCGCCACAGCGGGCGGGGGCCTTCCGGTGATGTCGAGAGAAGGAAGACAGGCGATGAACGCCAGCGAACTGCGTGACAAGACGCCGGACCAGCTCCGCGACGATCTGCTCAGCCTCAAGAAGGAGGCCTTCAACCTCCGGTTCCAGCAGGCCACCGGCCAGCTCGAGAACACCGCCCGGATGCGCCAGGTCCGCCGCGACGTGGCCCGGGTCCGCACCATCCTGAACGAAAAGGCGCAAGCCGCTGCCGGGGAGGCCAACTGATGCCCAAGCGTATCCTCCAGGGTGTCGTCACCTCGAACCAGAACAACCAGACCGTCACTGTCAAGGTCGAGCGCCGGTTCAAGCACCCGCTGCTGCAGAAGACGGTGCGGAAGTCCAAGAAGTACCGGGCCCATGACGAGGCCAACCAGTTCAACGTCGGCGACACCGTCCGGATCCAGGAATGTGCGCCGAAATCGAAGACCAAACGCTGGGAGGTGATCGCTCAGGTCTGAGCCATCACCGTCCGGTTTGATCGAAACCCTGGGGGTTCACAACAGAACAGCCCCCAAAGGTCGGGAGAAACCACATGATCCAGATGCAGACCAATCTGGATGTCGCTGACAACTCCGGAGCCCGGAAGGTTCAGTGCATCAAGGTGCTCGGCGGCTCGCACCGCCGCTACGCATCGGTCGGCGACATCATCGTCGTCTCGGTCAAGGAAGCCATTCCGCGCGGCCGCGTGAAGAAGGGCGACGTCCGCAAGGCCGTCGTCGTGCGCACCGCCAAGGAAGTCCGCCGCGAGGACGGCACGTCGATCCGCTTCGACAGCAACGCCGCGGTGATCCTGAACAACGCCGGCGAGCCGGTCGGCACCCGGATCTTCGGCCCCGTCGTGCGCGAGCTGCGGGCCAAGAACTTCATGAAGATCATCTCGCTCGCGCCGGAGGTGCTCTGACATGGCTGCAAAACTGAAGAAGGGCGACAAGGTCTTCGTGCTTGCCGGCAAGGACAAGGGCAAGACCGGCGAGATCTCCAGCGTCGACCCGAAGGCCGGCAAGGCCGTGGTCGACGGGATCAACATGGCGATCCGCCACACCCGCCAGACCCAGAACAGCCAGGGCGGCCGGATGCCCAAGGCGATGCCGATCGACCTGTCGAACCTCGCCATCGTCGACACCAACGGCAAGCCGAGCCGCGTCGGGTTCCGCATCGAGGACGGCAAGAAGGTCCGTTACGCCAAGACCACCGGGGAGGCGATCTGATGCTCGATACCGCTGGCTACAGCCCGCGTCTCAAGACGCAGTACCGTTCCGCCATCAAGGCCGCCCTCAAGGAAGAGTTCGGCTACACCAACGACCTGCAGGTGCCCCGGCTCGACAAGATCGTGCTGAACATCGGCGCCGGCACCGAGGCGGTGAAGGACTCCAAGAAGGCCAAGTCGGCCCAGGAGGACCTGACCGCCATCGCCGGCCAGCAGGCCGTCATCACCCGCGCCCGCAAGTCGATCGCCGGCTTCCGGGTCCGCGAGGGGATGCCGCTGGGCGCCAAGGTGACCCTGCGCGGCGACCGGATGTACGAATTCCTCGACCGGCTGATCACCATCGCCCTGCCGCGGGTCCGCGACTTTCGCGGCGTGAAGGGCAGCGCCTTCGACGGCCGCGGCAACTACGCCATGGGCCTGAAGGAGCACATCGTGTTCCCCGAGATCAACTTCGACAAGGTCGACGAGGTCTGGGGAATGGACATCATCATCTGCACCACGGCCAAGACCGACGCAGAAGCCAAGGCGCTGTTGAAGCATTTCAACATGCCGTTCAACAGCTGAGGGGACGCGACCGATGGCAAAGAAATCGATGATCGAACGCGAGAAGAAGCGTCAGCGCCTGGTCGAGCAGTACGCCGCCAAGCGCGCCGCGCTGAAGGAGATCGCGAACGACCAGGACAAGCCGATGGAAGAGCGGTTCAAGGCCCGCCTGGCGCTCGCCAAGCTGCCGCGCAACTCCTCGCCGACCCGGCTGCACAACCGCTGCCAGCTCACCGGCCGGCCGCACGCCTACTACCGCAAGCTCAAGATCAGCCGGATCGCGCTGCGTGACCTCGGGTCCGCCGGCCAGATCCCCGGCCTGGTCAAGTCGAGCTGGTAAGGGAAGGGAGGGTATCAGATCATGAACGATCCTATCGGCGATATGCTCACCCGCATCCGCAACGGCCAGATGCGCGGCAAGTCCACCGTCTCGACGCCGGCCTCCAAGCTGCGCGCCTGGGTGCTCGATGTGCTCGCGGACGAGGGCTACATCCGCGGCTACGAGAAGACCACCGATGTCCAGGGCCACCCGGCCTTCGAGATCTCGCTCAAGTATTTCGACGGCACCCCGGTCATCCGCGAACTGAAGCGGGTCTCCAAGCCGGGCCGCCGGGTCTACATGAGCGTGAAGGACATCCCGCAGGTCCGCCAGGGCCTCGGTCTGTCCATCGTCTCGACCCCCAAGGGTGTGATGTCCGACGCTGCCGCACGTTCGCAGAACGTGGGTGGCGAGGTCCTCTGCACCGTCTTCTAAGGGAGCCGCACGAATGTCTCGAATTGGCAAGAAACCGGTCGACCTGCCCGGCGGCGTGAGCGCCACCGTGTCGGGCCAGACCATCGAGGTGAAGGGCCCCAAGGGGACCCGGAGCTTCACCGCGACCGACGACGTGACCATCGCCGTCGAGGACGGCGCCGTATCGGTGACCCCGCGCGGCAAGTCCAAGCGCGCCCGCCAGCAGTGGGGGATGTCCCGCACGATGGTTCAGAACTGCGTCACCGGCGTGACCGAGGGCTTCAAGCGCGAGCTCGAGATCACCGGCGTCGGCTACCGGGCGCAGATGCAGGGCAACGTCCTGAAGCTGAACCTCGGCTACAGCCACGACGTCGACTTCGAGGTCCCCGCCGGGGTCACCGTGTCGGCGCCGAAGCAGACCCAGATCGTCGTCGAGGGCGCCGACCAGCAGCTCGTCGGCCAGGTCGCCGCGAACATCCGCGAGTGGCGCGCCCCCGAGCCCTACAAGGGCAAGGGCATCCGCTACGCCGACGAGTACATCTTCCGCAAGGAAGGCAAGAAGAAGTAAGGACCGGACACATGGCACTTTCCAAGAGAGAGCTGTTCCAGAAGCGCCGCCAGCGTGTCCGGAACAAGCTGCGCAAGGTGAACGCCGGCCGCCCGCGGCTCAGCGTGCACCGTTCCAGCAAGAACATCAGCGTGCAGCTGATCGACGACGTCAACGGCGTCACCCTCGCCAGCGCCTCGTCGCTGGAGAAGGATCTCGGCATCGTCGGCAAGAACAACGTGGAGGCCGCCGCCAAGGTGGGCGCCGCGATCGCCGAGCGCGCCAAGAAGGCCGGCGTGACCGAGGCCTATTTCGACCGTGGCGGGTTCCTGTTCCACGGCCGGGTCAAGGCGCTGGCCGAAGCGGCCCGCGAGGGCGGCCTGAAGATCTGACGGGGGCGGTGGGTCGAGACCCACCTCACTCCGTCGTCCGGCGCGGGGCGGGTTGCGGCCCGCCGCGCGCCAAGTGGTGAAGGCGGCAACCGCCGTCTCGATGATCCGGGGCCCGCGACGGGCCACCTGGATTGGTCAACCGGGCCCTTGGGCCCCAAAGTTCGGAGAGCCGTATGGCCAGAGAACCCCAGAACCGCGACGGTGGCCGCGGCCGTCGCGACCGCGACGAAACCCCCGAATTCGCCGATCGCCTGGTCGCGATCAATCGCGTGTCCAAGACCGTCAAGGGCGGCAAGCGCTTCGGCTTCGCGGCGCTGGTCGTCGTCGGCGACCAGAAGGGCCGCGTCGGCTTCGGCAAGGGCAAGGCCAAGGAGGTCCCCGAGGCGATCCGCAAGGCCACCGAGCAGGCCAAGCGCCAGATGATGCGGGTGCCGCTGCGCGAGGGCCGCACCCTGCACCACGACATCGAGGGCCGTCACGGCGCCGGCCGGGTGGTGATGCGCACCGCCGCCCAGGGGACCGGGATCATCGCCGGCGGCCCGATGCGCGCGGTGTTCGAGATGCTGGGCATCCACGACGTCGTCGCCAAGTCGATCGGCTCGCAGAACCCCTACAACATGATCCGCGCCACCCTCGACGGCCTGCAGAAGCAGCAGTCGCCGCGCTCGGTCGCCCAGCGCCGCGGCAAGAAGGTGGCCGACATCCTGCCCAAGCGCGAGGACGCGCCGCAGGAAAGCGCCCAGGTGGCTGAGGAGGCCTGAGGAACATGGCAAAGACTATCGTCGTCAAGCAGGTGGGCTCGCCCATCCGCCGCCCCGAGATCCAGCGCAAGACGCTGATCGGCCTCGGGCTGAACAAGATGCACAAGACCCGCGAGCTCGAGGACACCCCCGCGATCCGCGGCATGGTGAACTCGATCCCGCACCTCGTGGAGATCGTGGAGGAGCGCGGCTGACGCCGCCCCCGGGGGGTGGGTCGAGACCCACCTCACGCTGCAATGCCCGACGCCCCGGCCCGCCAAGGCCGGGGCGTTCGCGTTTCGCGCCGCCGGCCGGAGGCGACGCCGCGCCTCATTGTGCCGCCTCCCCGCCCCGCGATGCTGGCGCCGCCGAGCGGGGAGGCGGACCGATGACCGCAACCGGGATGGGATCGACGCGGATCGCCGGGGCGGTGGCGCGGCTCTTCGGCGCGGTCACGGTGCTGACGGGCGGCCGCGTGCTGACGGGCGCCGAGGCGGGCGCCGTGGCGCCCTTCGTGCTCTGGTCCGACACCCTTGCCGGGCTGACCTGCATGGCTGCCGGGGCCGGGCTCTGGACCGGGCGGCGCCGGGCGGCGGGGCTGTCGGTGGCGGCCTGCTGGCGTCGCGCGGGGGGCGGCCAGCGCCCCTGAGACGCGCGGCCCTTACCGGACGGCTCTGCCCTCGCATCGCCCTTGAAACGCGGCGGCGGAGCGTGTAGCTGCCCCCGGTGGCCCTGCGCCACGCCGACTCGAAAACCAAGAAACGCCGTGGGTGCCCATCTCGCTTCGGGGGCACATCCGGCAAGGAGAAGCGACATGAAACTCAATGAACTCCGGGACAATCCCGGCGCCGCCAAGAAACCCATGCGGATCGCCCGCGGCCCGGGCTCGGGCAAGGGCAAGACCGCCGGCCGCGGCATCAAGGGCCAGAAGTCCCGGTCGGGCGTGGCCATCAAGGGCTACGAGGGCGGCCAGATGCCGCTCTACCAGCGGCTGCCCAAGCGCGGCTTCAACAAGCCGAACCGCAAGTCCTTCGCCGTGGTCAACCTCGGCCTGATCCAGAAATTCATCGACGCGGGCAAGCTCGACGCCGGCAACGTGACCGAGGACGCGATCGTCGCCGCCGGGGTCACCAGCCGCAAGCGGGACGGCATCCGGGTTCTCGGCAAGGGCGAGATCACCGCGAAGGCGACGATCACCGTCACCGGCGCCTCGAAGAGCGCCATCGCGGCGGTGGAGAAGGCCGGCGGTTCCCTCACGGTCACGTCGGCCGCCGCGACCGAATAGAGGTTGAGCGGGGGCCCCGCGCCCCTTACATGCCTCTGAAGACTTTCCGCGCCGCCGCCCGCACCGGGACCGGCGGCGCGTGTCAACCGAAAGAGCGCCCATGGCATCAGCAGCAGAGCAAATGGCCGCCAACATGAGCTGGGGGGCCTTCGGCAAGGCCACCGAGCTTCGGCAGCGCATCCTCTTCACCCTCGGCATCCTGATCGTCTACCGGATCGGCACCTACATCCCGGTGCCCGGGATCGACGGCGCGGCGCTGCGGGACTTCATGGAACAGGCGGCGAGCGGCATCGGCGGCATCCTGTCGATGTTCACCGGCGGCGCGCTGAGCCGGATGGGGGTCTTCGCCCTCGGCATCATGCCCTACATCTCGGCCTCGATCATCGTGCAGCTGATGGGCGCGATGTACGAGCCGTGGAAGCAGCTCAAGAAAGAGGGCGAGGCGGGGCGCAAGAAGCTCAACCAGTATACCCGCTACGGCACCGTGGTCCTTGCCACCTTCCAGGCCTACGGCATGGCGGTGAGCCTCGAGGCCGGCGGGCTGGTGACCGATCCGGGGATGTTCTTCCGCGCCGCCTGCGTCATCACGCTGGTCGGCGGCACGATGTTCCTGATGTGGCTGGGCGAACAGATCACCGCCCGGGGCATCGGCAACGGCATCTCGCTCATCATCTTCGTCGGCATCATCGCCGAGATCCCCGCCGCGCTGGCGCAGTTCCTGAGCCAGGGCCGGACCGGGGCGATCTCCACCGGCGTCATCCTCGCGATGATCGCGCTGGTGCTGGTGACGCTGACCTTCGTGGTGTTCATGGAGCGCGCCCTGCGCAAGATCACCATCCAGTATCCGCGCCGGCAGGTGGGGATGAAGGTCTATGACGGCGGCCAGTCGCACCTGCCGATCAAGGTCAACCCGGCCGGCGTGATCCCGGCGATCTTCGCCTCGGCGCTGCTCCTGCTGCCGACCACGCTCAGCACCTTCTCGGGCGGCCAGAGCGGGCCGGTGATGTCCACCATCCTCGCCTATTTCGGGCCGGGCCAGCCGCTCTACCTCGCCTTCATGGCGGCGATGGTGATCTTCTTCACCTTCTTCTACACCAAGGAAGTGGCGTTCAAGGTCGACGACGTCGCCGACAACCTGAAGAACCAGAACGGCTTCGTCCCCGGCATCCGGCCGGGCAAGCGGACGGCGGAATACCTCGACTACGTGCTGACCCGGATCCTCGTGCTCGGCTCGGGCTACCTCGCGCTGGTGGTGCTGCTGCCCGAGATCCTGCGCAACGAACTGGCGATCCCGTTCTACTTCGGCGGCACCTCGGTGCTGATCATCGTCAGCGTCGGGATGGACACGATCCAGCAGGTCCAGAGCCACCTGCTTGCCCACCAGTACGAGGGCCTGATCGAGAAGAGCCAGCTGCGCGGCCGGCGCGGCGGGGGCGGCTCGGGAACGAAGCGGCGCAAGGGACCGGCACGGCGATGAACATCATTCTGTTGGGGCCCCCGGGGGCCGGCAAGGGCACCCAGGCGCGGCGGCTTGTGGACGAGAGGGACATGGTGCAGCTGTCCACCGGCGACATGCTGCGCGAGGCCCGCACCTCGGGCACCGCGATGGGCAAGGTCGTCGCCGACGTGATGGACCGGGGCGACCTGGTCACCGACGAGATCGTGATCGGCCTGATCCGCGAGAAGCTGGCCGACACCAGCCATGCCGGCGGCTTCATCTTCGACGGCTTCCCCCGGACGCTGGCGCAGGCCGACGCGCTGGGCGCGCTGCTCGACGAGGTGGGGCAGGGGCTCGACGCGGTGATCGAGATGCAGGTGGACGACGCGGCGCTGGTGGCGCGGATCACCGCCCGGTCGACCTGCGCCTCCTGCGGCGAGGTCTACAACGACAACACCAAGCCGATCCCGGCCGACGGCAAGTGCGCCAAGTGCGGCGGCACCGAGTTCGCCCGCCGGGCCGACGACAACGAGGACAGCCTCAAGACCCGGCTGATGGCCTACTACAAGCAGACCTCGCCGCTGATCGGCTATTACTATGCCAGGGGCGACCTGGTGTCGGTCGACGGTCTGGGCGAGATCGAGGACGTCGCCGGCGCGATCCGCGCCGCGCTCAACGGCGCCTCCGACAGGGCGGCCCGGACCGCCTGAGAAAACCGGACGCCGCGCCCCGGTCCGGCCGGGGCGCCGGCCGCACGGCCCGCAATGCCGGACCTTCCAATCCCGACGGGTCGGTTGCCTTGTCACCGTGGACGACCGATCGTCTGCCGGCCGTCGTCAGGGGCGGCGCCGAAACTGCTTGACAGGGGGTTGACCCTTTGCGCGCAGCCCCCTAGGTAGCCCCATCCTGACAGGACCGATGCCGAATCGCGCCCGCGCGCGGCCGGCGGACCACCTTGGACTTCAGCGGCCCGGCGGCGCGATCCTGCCCCGGGCCTTGGTTGTGAAAAAAGGGCCTGGCGCTACGGGCTCGCACCGAAAGGACATCGACTTGGCACGTATTGCCGGCGTGAACATCCCCACCGCCAAACGGGTGCCCATCGCACTCACCTACATCACCGGAATCGGCCACACCTCGGCCAAGGCAATCTGCGACGCGGTCAACATCGACCACGCCCGCCGGGTCAACGAGCTGTCTGACGCCGAGGTTCTGGCGATCCGCGAGCACATCGACGCCAACTACACGGTCGAGGGCGACCTGCGCCGCGAGACCCAGATGAACATCAAGCGGCTGATGGACCTCGGCTGCTACCGCGGACTGCGCCACCGCCGGAACCTGCCGGTTCGCGGCCAGCGCACCCATACCAACGCCCGCACCCGCAAGGGCCCGGCGAAACCCATCGCCGGCAAGAAGAAATAAGGAGGCGCTGATATGGCTCGTGATCCCCGTCGCGGAGGCAAGAAGAAGGTCTCCAAGAACATCGCCGCCGGTGTGGCGCATGTGAACTCGTCGTTCAACAACACCAAGATCCTGATCTCGGACGTACAGGGCAACGCGATCTCGTGGTCTTCCTCGGGCGCGATGGGCTTCAAGGGATCGCGGAAGTCGACCCCCTACGCCGCGCAGGTCGCCGCCGAGGACGCGGGAAAGAAGGCGCAGGAACACGGCGTCAAGACCCTCGAGGTCGAGGTGCAGGGGCCGGGTTCGGGCCGCGAGAGCGCGCTGCGCGCGCTGGCCGCGGTGGGCTTCAACATCACGTCGATCCGCGACGTGACGCCGATCGCCCACAACGGCTGCCGGCCGCCGAAGCGCCGCCGGGTCTGAGGCGGGACGACGACGAAGGGGATCCGGGCCGGTTTCGGCCGGGGTCCCTTGACCTTTTTGAAACCTCGGGAGTTCGCCCCAGTCGATCATGGAGGGGTGAACGGGAATGGAGGGCCGCATGATCCACAGGAACTGGGCAGAACTGATCAAGCCGAACCAGCTTGAGGTGCGTCCGGGCAACGACCCGATGCGCCAGGCCACGCTGGTGGCCGAACCGCTGGAGCGGGGCTTCGGCCTCACGCTGGGCAACGCGCTGCGCCGGGTGCTGCTGTCGTCGCTGCAGGGCGCGGCGGTGACCAGCGTGCAGATCGACAACGTGCTGCACGAGTTCTCCTCGGTGTCCGGCGTCCGCGAGGACGTCACCGACATCGTGCTGAACCTCAAGGGCGTCGCGATCCGCATGGACGTGGACGGGCCGAAGCGGCTCACCGTGCAGGCCAAGGGGCCGGGCGTGGTGACCGCCGCCGACATCTCGGAATCGGCCGGCATCGAGATCCTGAACAAGGACCACGTGCTGTGCCACCTCGACGAGGGCGCCGACCTCTACATGGAACTGACCGTCAACACCGGGAAGGGCTATGTCGCGGCGGACAAGAACAAGCCCGAGGACGCCCCGATCGGCATGATCGCCATCGACGCGATCTACTCGCCGGTCAAGAAGGTGAGCTACGACGTGCAGCCGACCCGCGAGGGCCAAGTGCTGGACTACGACAAGCTGACCATGAAGGTCGAGACCGACGGCTCGATCACCCCGGATGACGCGGTGGCCTATGCCGCCCGCATCCTGCAGGACCAGCTGTCGATCTTCGTCAACTTCGACGAGCCGGAATCGGCGCAGGCCGCGTCCGAGGACGACGGGCTGGAATTCAACCCGCTGCTGCTCAAGAAGGTGGACGAACTGGAACTGTCGGTCCGCTCGGCGAACTGCCTGAAGAACGACAACATCGTCTACATCGGCGACCTGATCCAGAAGACCGAGGCCGAGATGCTGCGGACCCCGAACTTCGGCCGCAAGTCGCTCAACGAGATCAAGGAAGTGCTGTCCGGCATGGGCCTGCACCTCGGCATGGATGTCGAGGACTGGCCGCCCGACAACATCGAGGACCTGGCCAAGAAGTTCGAGGACCAGTTCTGA